>CAIWFB010000171.1 GCA_903911825.1 uncultured Verrucomicrobia subdivision 3 bacterium | reverse complement strand
GGACTAACAAATCAGTGGTCCAGAAAAGCGAACCCTCTCAATGGCACCAATAAGCCGTCGTTGACGTTGGCGGCGGACAATTATCCTTCGATTCCTCTGGCGCTAAACTTTGCTGATTTGCAAGCCGTGGAACCGGAGCAACTCTTGAACATTTCTTGGGGCGCCTACACCAACGGCACCACCAACGACTTCATCGTCGTGGACATCAGCGCCATGGATGGTTCCGTAGTGGCCTCTACGCCGTTCGTGCTGGAAACGAATGCCTTGAATGGCACTAATCTGACCGCCCTTATTCCAGCCAACCAACTGGACTACGGCACCAACTACGAAGGCCGCGTGCTGTTCGTCAAACGCACTGCGCTGGGCACCAACGTCACGGGAGCACCGGGCTTTTGGCTGGGTATTATCGTCAGACGAAATTCCCGGTAGTCACCTTACCCACGCCCCCGAATCACGGCCGCATTCAATTCAGCGCGAGCGCGTATTCGATTGCGGAAAATGCCGGCACGGCGAATGTCACGGTGACGCGCAGCGGTTCCAATGGCCACGTCTTTGCCGATGTTTTCACGTCCGGCGGCACAGCGACGGATGGGTTGGATTACAACGGGATTTCCACCACCTTGGAATTTCATGACGGCGACACCACCGCGACGATACCAGTGACGATTCTGGATGATTATCTGTTGGAGGGAAATGAAACGGTCAATTTCTGGCTGACCAATGCCACCGACGGCGCGGAAATCGGAAACCGTGCTACTGCCGTTTTGACGATCGTGGATAACGAAATCGCGGCGGCGGGTAAAATCCAGTTCAGCACTAATAATTATACTGTGGCCGAAGCGGGCAAGACGGCGACCGTCACCGTGAGCCGCAGCGGCGGCAGCTCCGGCCTCGTCACCGTCAGTTACAACACGGAAGACGGCAGCGCGTTGAGCGGCTTGGATTACGTGGCGACGAACGGCGTGTTGGTCTTCTCCAACGCCGTGGTTTCCCGAACGATTTCCATCCCCATCATCAACGATGCGTTGGACGAAACGAACGAAATCTTTCGCGTGAAATTGACGGCGACCAGTGGCGGCGCGGCCTTGGGCACGAACCTCAATTCCTCCGTGACGATCACGGATGACGATACGGGCGGCACGTTCGCGTTCAAATCCGCCAGCTACACGACGAACGAAAATTCCGGTAACTTTGCCGTGACCGTCGTTCGCACCGGCGGCGCGGCCAGCGATGTGACGGTGGATTTCGCCACGCAAGACGGCACCGCCCAGGCGGGTTCGGATTACTACGCCACCAACGGCACGTTGAGCTTCGGCTCGAATGAATTGAGCAAAACCTTCTTCGTGGGCATCAATAACGACACGAACGCCGAGGGCACGGAAAGCTTTACGGTCGCGTTGTCCAACGCCACCGGCGGCGCGAAAGTCGGCACGACCAACGCCACCGCCACCCTCATCATCAAGGATGACGAATCCAGCGTGCGCTTCACCAATGCCACTTACGTGGTCAGCGAAGGCGCGACCAATCTGCTCATCAATGTCGTCCGCGAAGGTGCGCTCATCACGCCGGTCACGGTAGATTTTAGCACGGCGAATATCTCCGCCATAGCAGGCACAGATTACGCCGCCACGAACGGCACGTTGAGTTTCCCGACCAACACCAGCGTTAAGAGTTTCCTCGTCCCGATCAAAAATAACACAATCGTGGACGGCGCACGCACGTTTAGCATCACTCTGGCGAATCCACAATCGGGCTTGCAGCTCGGCGCGATGACGACCACCACCGTCACCATCAATGACAACGACGCAGGCGGCATCATCACCTTGTCCACCAACGCCTATCTGGTTTCCGAAACCGGCACGAACGGCGTCATCACTTTGCTCCGCACGGCGGGACTCGCAAGTAGCGTAACGGTGGATTTCGCCGTGAACGACGGCACCGCGACGGCGGGCTTGGATTACACGAATGTCACTCAGACCGTGACCTTCAACGCGGGTGAAACGAACAAAAAAGTTAATATCCCCATCATCAACGACACGATTGTCGAAGGCAACGAAACCGTGCTCATCAGCTTGAGCAACGCCACCGGCGGCGCGAATTTGGGAATTTACACGAACGCGACGCTCACCATCACGAATGACGATGTTGGCGGCGTGATCAACTTCAGCAAAGCGGCGATTTCGGCCAACGAAAATGCCACGAACTTTCTCGTGAACGTCATCCGCACCGGCGGCAAAGCCAGCGCGGTGACCGTGGATTATTACACGGTCGGCGGCACGGCCACGGCCGATGTGGATTACGTTTCGGTCACGAACACGTTGACCTTCGGCGCGAATGAGACGAACAAAGTCATCGTCGTCCCGATCATCAATGACACCATCGCCGAAGGCAGTGAAACGTTTAACCTGGTGCTAGCAAACGCCGGCGGCGGCGCGACGCTCGGCGCAACCAACAACGCCACGTTGACGATTGTGGATGACGAATCCAGCATCGCCATCAGCAGCGCCACTTACACCGTGAGCGAAGCGGGCACTAATGCCGTCATCACGCTCGTGCGCGGCGGCGCGTTGCTCACGGCCGTCTCAGTGGATTTCGCCACGGCAAACATTTCAGCGGACGATGGTTCGGATTACCGCGCGACCAATGGCACAGTCAGTTTTCCAACCAACACGGCGAGCAAAGTCATTCTCGTGCCGATCATCAACGACACGATTGTGGAAGGCGCAGAGACTTTCAGCTTCCGCATTTTCAATCCGCAAGGTGGCGCGCAACTCGGCACCATCACCAACACCACCGTGACCATCACCGATAACGATGTGGGCGGTATCATCAACTTGTCCGCCAGCAGCTACACCGTGGGCGAAGCTGGCACGAATGCCGTCATCAACCTGCTCCGCACCGGCGGCGCGGCCAGCGGTGTGAGCGTCCTGCTCACAGTGGCGGATGGCACGGCGACGGCCGGATTGGATTACACCAACGTCACCCAGATTGTGACGTTCAATGCGGGTGAGACGAATAAGAAGGTGAACATCCCGATCATCAACGATACCTTGGCGGAAAGCGCGGAGACTGTGTTGCTCTCCTTGAGTAACGCGGACGGCGGCGCAAATCTCGGTAGCGTGACCAGTGCGACTCTGACCATCACAGACAACGACCTTGGCGGCGTGATCAGTTTTGCTAGCGCGACTAGCTCCGCTTACGAAAACGGCACCAATTTCCTCATCAGCGTGCGCCGCACCGGAGGTGCAGCCAGTGGCGTGACGGTGAATTATTTCACGCAGAGCGGTGTGGCGATTTCCAACGTGGATTATACCAACACCGTCGGCACCTTGACCTTCGCCGCGAATGAAACGAATAAGTTCATCCTCGTGCCGATCATCAATGACACGTTGGCAGAAGGGAATGAAACCTTCAGCCTCGTGCTCACGAATGCCGGCGGCGGCGCGACGTTAGGAGCGATCACCAACGCCACGTTGACGATCGTGGATGATGAATCCAGTATCAGCCTGAGTGCGCCCAGCCTTACCGTCGGCGAAGCCAGCACCAATGTGAGCATCACACTCACCCGTTCCGGCGCGTTGCTCACTTCCGTCTCGGTGGATTATGCGGCGGTGAACATCACGGCCACGAACGGCGTGCATTACGCGCTCACGGCAGGCACCGCCACTTTCCCGGCGAATGTCAGCTCCCAAGTCATCACCATTCCCATCACGAATGACTTCGTAGTGAACAACAATCGTTCGTTCCGTTTCGTCATCAGCAATCCGCAAGGCGGCGTGCAACTGGGTTCGACGACGAACACGCTGGTGACGATCACGAATGATGATTTCGCCGGGGTCATCCAGTTTGCTGCCGCGACGTTTAGCGGCACGGAAGGATCCAATGCAATCATCACGCTGACCCGCACCGGCGGCACAGCTGCAGGGATTTTTGTTTACGTCTCGGAAGCCGGCATCACGGCGACCGCTGGGTTGGATTATACCAACACCTCCGGCTACGTTGCGTTCGGTGCGGGAGAAACGAATAAGACCCTCATCATTCCAATTATTGCAGATTCATTAACAGAACCCACTGAGACCGTGTCCTTATTCTTCGGCCCAATCATTGGTGGGGCTTCGATTGGCGCGCAAAACGTAGCCACGTTGAGCCTCCTCGACAAACCGGATCCGAACGCGATTCCGTTGACTGGCGCACCTTACATCAAATTGGCTGTCACTGGTATCAACGGATTTACTCTCAGCAAATCCATGAATGTGACTAACTTCGGGAGCACGGTTATTTCGGGCTCCTCTTCAACAACGACCTATTTCACCAATATTTCGAGTGCGCCAAGCAATATCCTGATGTCTGCGCGAAATGATTCCAGCCAAACCGTTACTTCGCCTTTTAGCATCCATGCCATCTTGAGTCAGTTTCAACTCATCGGCTTCCAAGTTCCGGGCGTTGGACTGCGCACCTTGAATCAAGGTTTATCGGGTTCCGTCCAATACGTTTATTCAGACACCACCACGACCCTGACCGGTTCCACCGACAATGGTAATTACACCTTCTTCTGGGACAGCGGCACGGTGACCATTGACGGCGTCACTTACGATGGCTCTGGCAAAGTCACCACCATCTCCGGTCGCGTGAACGTGGTCGAGAAAGATGGCTCCTCTTCATCGTCCACCAACAAAGTCACGATCATTGGTAGTTTCCGGTTTCACCCGTGACCTGATACTCGTATTAAGAATCAACCGCCCCGACCTTCGCTGGTCGGGGCGGTTTGCTTTTAGGGCGCAAGTTCCCTTTCTCATGACCATCAGGAATTTTTTTCATCCAGAAACTACTGGCGGATAAGGGCAGCTTTTGTATCGTAAATGCACACTTCGGGAAAATCCCGGCAACTCTTAACTTTATGCAACCTACTGGCGATATCGCGCTCATCGGACTGGCCGTAATGGGTCAGAATCTCATCATGAACATGAACGACCACGGCTTCGTCGTCGTCGCTTACAACCGCACCACGGACAAAGTGGATCATTTCCTCGCGAACGAAGCGAAGGGCAGCAAAGTCCTCGGCGCGCATTCGATCGAAGAAATGGTTTCCAAACTCAAACTGCCCCGCCGCGTCATGATGCTCGTCAAAGCCGGTAAGCCGGTGGACGATTTCATCGAACAACTCATCCCGCACCTCTCGCCCGGCGACATCATCATTGATGGTGGCAACTCGCTGTTCAATGACACCAGCCGTCGCGTGGAGTATTGCGAGAGCAAAGGTCTCTTGTTCGTCGGCACCGGCGTCAGCGGCGGCGAAGAGGGCGCGCGCAAAGGCCCGTCTATCATGCCCGGCGGTTCGCCCAAGGCGTGGCCGTTCGTGAAAGATATTTTTCAAGCCGTCTCCGCAAAAGTGGAAGGTAATGTCCCCTGCTGCGACTGGGTCGGTGAAGGCGGCGCGGGCCATTACGTCAAGATGGTCCACAACGGCATCGAATATGGCGACATGCAATTGATCTGCGAAGCCTACAACATCATGAAGAACGGCCTCGGCATGAGCGCCGACGAGATGCACACCGTCCTTGCTGAATGGAACAAGGGCGAACTCGATTCCTATCTCATCGAAATTTCCCGCGACATCCTCGCGTTCAAGGACACCGACGGTTCGCCGCTCGTGGACAAGATTCTCGACACCGCCGGCCAGAAAGGCACCGGCAAGTGGACGGTTATTGATTCGCAGGAACTGGGAATTCCCATCACGCTCATGGCGGAAGCGGTTTATTCACGCTGTGTTTCCGCATTGAAGGATGAACGCGTGAAAGCCGCGCGCAAACTCAAAGGCCCGCGTCCGGCGCTCACCAGCATCGCCGCGAATCCAGAAAAGAAAAAAGCGTTCATCAACGACATCATGAGCGCGCTCTACGCCTCGAAGATCGTCAGCTACGCGCAGGGTTATATGCTCATGCGCGCCGCCGCAAAGGAACGTAACTGGAATCTCAACTACGGCGGCATCGCCCTCATGTGGCGCGGCGGCTGCATCATCCGCTCCCGCTTCCTCGGCAAGATCAAGGAAGCCTACGACACGAATCCGAAGCTCTCGAATTTGCTGCTCGACGATTATTTCCGGGGCGAAATCAAGAAGTCGCAGAAGGGCTGGCGTAACATCGTCGCCACCGCCGCGAAGAAGGGCATTCCCGTTCCGGCGTTCAGCACCGCGCTGGCATTCTACGATCAGTATCGTTCCGCCGTGTTGCCGGCGAATTTGTTGCAAGCGCAACGCGATTATTTCGGCGCGCACACCTACGAACGCGTGGACAAGCCGCGCGGCGAATTCTTCCACACCAACTGGACCGGTCGCGGCGGCACGACCAGCAGCAGCACTTACAACGTTTAACACCAAAATTAAAATACAAGGCGCGCAGCTTCGGCTGCGCGCTTTTTTGATAATACGGCCAAGCCCATTCCAACATTTACGCACGACAGGTTGCACAAAAAAATTGTTTACTTAAAATCAGCGCGTGAACGCCAGCCACCTCCAGTCAGCCGCCCGCGCGATTCAGGCGGCGGATGCGTTGGTGATTACGGCGGGAGCGGGCATTGGCGTGGATTCGGGATTGCCAGACTTTCGCGGCAACGATGGCTTTTGGAAAGCCTATCCGGCAGTCGCCCGCCTCGGCTTATCGTTCGCAGAGATGGCGAACCCGGTTTGGTTTGAGAACAATCCCGAATTGGCTTGGGCGTTTTACGGCCACCGATTGAATCTTTACCGTCAGACCCAGCCACATGCCGGGTTTGGAAAACTGTTGAACTGGACGGCAGGCAAACCGGCGGGCTATTTTGTTTTCACTTCCAACGTGGACGGGCAATTCCAGAAAGCGGGTTTCTCGCCGCAGCAAATCGAGGAATGTCACGGTTCCATCCACCACTTCCAATGTCTGCGCGGCTGCACCCGTTCAATCTGGGATGCCGCCGAGGAAAAAGTGACCGTGGATGAAACGGTTTTTCGCGCGGTAAAGCCGTTGCCCCGCTGCCATCATTGCGGGGACATGGCGCGACCGAACATCATGATGTTCGGCGATTTCTCCTGGATTTCCGATCGCAGTCTCGACCAGCAAAAGCGCTTTGCGCAGTGGCTCCAGCAGTTGCGGGAAAAATCTGCGCGACTGGTGGTCATCGAACTTGGTGCCGGCACAGCCATCCCCAGTGTGCGTCACAATTCGGAGCGTCTGGTAGAGCGATTCGGCGGGACGCTCATCCGCATTAACCCTCGTGAAGCCAATGTCCCGCCCGGACATTTCGGGCTGGCCACCGGAGCGCTACAAGGTCTTCAGCTTTTGGAAGCAGCCATGAAAAGTTGAAAGCGTATTTGACGACTTAACGTGAACCGGCAAAACTTCGGCATGGCTAAAGTTGAATTAAAAATTGAAAAGCTCGCGACCGGCAACGGCGCGGCGGCAAAAAAAGGCGACACCGTTTCTGTGCACTACACCGGCACATTCATGGACGGTAAAAAGTTCGATAGCTCAGTGGATCGCAATGAGCCTTTCACCTTCCTGCTCGGCGCGGGGCAAGTCATCGGCGGCTGGGATCTCGGCGTGGCCACGATGAAAGTCGGCGACAAGGTTAAGCTAATCATTCCGCCCGAACTGGCTTACGGTCGCGAAGGTTATCCCGGCGCGATTCCGCCGAATGCCACGCTGATCTTTGAAGTGGAATTGCTCGGCATCGAATAATCGCAGCGCGTCTCCACTCGTGATGCCCACAGCAACGAATTGCCGCGTCAGAAACTTTCTGGCGCGGCATTCTTTTGGATTGGGGCTGGCGGTGGTCTGGTCGGCCCTGACCATCGCCGCCGTGGTAAGTTGGCGTAAATGGCCTGACCTGATTGTTGATTTTGGTTTACAGCTTTATATCCCCTGGCGACTGGCCGATGGCGCGGTGCTTTACCGCGATCTGTTTTACATGGCTGGGGGTCCGCTTTCGCAATACTTTCACGCCGCGCTCTTTAAAATTTTTGGCACCTCTTTTGCGACATTGATCTGTTCCAACCTGCTCATCACGGTGGGGCTGGTGAGCCTGATTTATCTACGATTCCGCCGAGTCACCGATACGGTTACAGGCACATTACTGGCCGTTGCTGTTGTCATTGGCTTTGCGTTTGCAGCTTACAGCAGCGGCGGAAACTACAACTATCTAGCGCCCTATTCCCATGAAATGCTGCATGGTTTAACGCTCGGCATCCTGACCTTGGCGCTATTGACCCACGACCCATGCAAAAACAATCGGACCACGTTGCTGGGCGCCGGTTTCGCCACGGGTCTGGTCGCCCTGACCAAGCCGGATATTTTTCTGGCGTTGATGCTGACGCTGCTATTTTTTTTCGGATTGGCTTGGCGAGTGAATCGTCAGCCGGTCAGATCCCGGTTAGCAGCCAGTGTCATTTTTATCGGAGCTGGACTGGCTCCACTCATTGGGTTCTTTCTGTTTTTTTTAAGCACCGAAAGCTGGCAGGAAAGTTTGCGGCTGGAGTTTTTTGGCTGGCGTCCCTTATTCATCGCCGGGGTAGTCCAAAACCCGTTTTACCAACAATGCCTAGGCTTAGATATGCCGCTGCTACACGTGCAGCAAATGGCGCGGCAATTTCTCGTCTGCGGTTTGGTGGTTGGCGGGTATGCGGCCTTATTTAAATGGTTAAAAACCCAACCAAGCGTCTGGCGATTACCGGCCAGCGGCCTCGCCATCAGCCCGCTGTTAATGGCGGCCGCAAATTTTAATTGGGTCGGTTGCGGCGCGGCTTTACCGCTCTTGAGCGTCACCGCCATCATCATTTTAACGCACGAATATTTTAAAGAACGAAACACGCCGAAGAATTTATTTCCGCTGCTATGGACTGTTTTTGGACTGCTGTTGCTCGCGAAGCAGGGATTATTTCCGCGCATCGGGCACACAGGGTTCGCCTTAGCTATGCCAGCTTTTGTCAGTGCGGTTTACTTACTGGGCTGGGCGCTGCCACGGCATCTCGAAGTTCGTTATCAAGTTCCCCAGCGTCCACTCCGTTACGGTGCGCTCGCAGCATTATTGATCGCGCTGACGAATTTGGCTGACACCTCACGACATTTCTACGCAGCTAAACAACTCGCTGTCGGGACGGGAGCGGACCAAATCATCGCCACCGGCCCGGCGGTAAATTTTATCGAAGCCCGCACGATGAATCTGGCCTTGGATTGGATCAAAACTAATTTGGCACCAACGAACACGCTGGCAGCGCTGCCCCAAGGGGTGCTGCTAAATTACCTCGCACGGCGTCCGAACTCGACGCCCTGTTTGGATTGGAACCCCACGATGTTAGCCACTTTCGGCGCTACCAACATGTTGGCGCGGCTGCAAAAAAATCCGCCGGACTACATCGCCTTGGTGGAGTGGCCAACCTACGAATTCGGAGTCGGCTATTTCGGCACCCCCAACTACGGCGGCGAGGTCATGACCTGGATTGAGCAGCATTACCAAACGGCGGTTTTGTTCGGCAGCGAACCACTGCGTAACGGCCTTTTCGGCATAAAAATCCTCAAGCACCAAGCGGTGGATTTGCCGTAAACAAAATTGAAATCAAGCGACGCTCGAATTAGACTCCCGCCCACATGAAAAAGTATCTCGTTGAATTCATCGGCACTTTCTTTCTCGTTCTGACCATCGGCATGACGGTCATCGATCCCGGTGCCGGCAATCTAGCGCCGCTCGCCATCGGCGCCGCTCTGATGATCATGGTCTATGCCGGCGGCCACGTCTCCGGTGGTCACTACAATCCGGCAGTCACCATCGCAGTCTGGTTGCGCGGACGCTGCGGCACCAGCGATGTGCCGTTTTATCTCATCGCGCAAGTGCTTGGGGCTTCGGCCGCCGCCTTGCTCGCGCTGCAATTCAAAGGCTGTCCCACCCTCACGGCTGGCCACCCGAATGTCGGCCACGCGCTCATCGCTGAATTCGTCGGCACCTTCGCGCTATGCTACGTCGTGCTGAACGTCGCTACGGCGAAAGCCACGGCGGGCAATTCCAATTACGGCCTCGCGATTGGCTTCACGGTCACGACGATGGCCTTTGCGCTTGGCGGTATTTCCGGCGGCGCGTTCAATCCCGCCGTGGCCGTGGGCATCACGGTGATGGGCTTGGCTGCTAAAGCGAATCTCTGGCTTTATCTCGTCGGCAATTTCGCTGCGGCCATCGTGGCCGCGCTCACGTTCAAGTTCATCAACCCCGAAGATAAATAATTTCAACCGTTCTCCCCCAAGTGCCGCCCGCGAGCTTTCTGAAAGAAACCGCTGGCGGCACTTTGCTTGCTGTGAAGCTCCAGCCGCGCGCTTCCAAAAACGAAATCGGCAATCCGCTGGGCGATGAATTAAAAATTAAAGTCACCGCGCCACCGGTAGATGCCGCGGCCAATCAGGCGCTCGTTGAATTTCTCGCTGAAAAATTGGGTTGCTCACGAGGCAAAGTGGAGTTGCTCCGTGGCCACACCTCACGGCACAAAACCATTCTCCTGCACGGCTTCAAACCGGCAGACGTGCAGACGTTTTTATCCGGTGGCAAGTAATGCTTTGCCTTTAGCAAAACTTACGCTGTTTATTTCACCAACGTAAACTAGCGTGGCAATGCGATTGAATCGCTAGGAAACCCGCTCAATGTGACTGGGCAACGCATCGGTTCAAGCATCATGGCACATCCACAAATTATTCAGGGCGGAATGGGAGCGGGCGTTTCTGATTGGCGACTGGCGCGCGCCGTCTCATTGACCGGCCAACTCGGCGTCGTTTCCGGCACCGCGCTCGCCTGTATTTTGGCGCGGCGACTGCAAACCGGCGATGCGGATGGCCAAATGCGTCGCGCCTTGTCGCATTTTCCCGTGCCCGGCGTCGCGGAAAAAATCATCGCGGATTATTTTATTCCCGGCGGGAAAGCGGCGAACGCGCCGTTCAAACTCACGCCTTTACCCGGGCTGAATCCCGGACCGGATTACACCGCCCTCACCGTGGCCGGAAACTTCGTGGAAGTTTTTTTGGCCAAAGAAAATCAGCGCGGCTTGGTGGGTATTAATTTTCTCGAGAAAATCCAATTCCCCACGCTGCCTTCGATCTTCGGCGCGATGCTGGCGGGCGTAGATTACGTGCTGATGGGCGCGGGCATTCCCCGCACGATTCCCGGCATTCTTGACCAATTATCGCGTGGCGAAGCGGTGGAATTAAAAATTGATGTCGAAGGCGCATTCCCCGGCGAAGATTTTTTTTCCAAGTTCGATCCCGCTGCGTTTTGTGGCGGCACGGCGCCGAAACTAAAACGACCACATTTTCTCGGTATCGTTGCTTCGGCCACGTTGGCCATCACGCTCGCCCGAAAATCGAATGGCGCGGTCGCTGGTTTTGTCGTGGAGGGCGAAACGGCGGGTGGCCACAACGCTCCGCCGCGTGGGGCGATGCAATTGACGCCAGCCGGTGAACCCATTTACGGTCCGCGCGATGTCGCCGACCTTGATAAAATTCGCGAGCTGGGTTTGCCATTCTGGCTCGCTGGCTCATACGGCAAACCAGGCAAGCTGGCCGAAGCTTTGCAGCTCGGCGCGGCAGGGATTCAAGTCGGCACGGCTTTCGCATTCTGCGAGGAATCCGGCATTCGTCCCGACTTGAAGCAGCAGATTTTTCAATTCAGCCGCGAAGCCCGGCTGCAGATTTTCACTGATCCTTTGGCGTCGCCCACCGGCTTTCCTTTCAAGGTCGCCAAACTTCCGAACACTATGGCGACCACCAGCCCAGAGTCGCATCGCGATCGGCATTGTGATCTCGGCTTTCTCCGCCGCGCTTTCCGAAAAGCCGATGGCACCATCGGCTATCGTTGCCCAGCGGAACCTATGGATGATTTCACCCACAAAGGCGGAGCGACGGAAGAAACGCACGGTCGCAAATGCGTCTGCAATGGACTCATGGCCGCCATCGGCTTGGCGCAAATGAATCCAGAGACTGGCTTGAGCCTACCGCTGGTCACCGCTGGCAATGAAGCCGCTCACATCACGAAATTTTTGCAGCCGGGCCGTGATAGTTATACTGCTCACGAAGTAGTTGACGCACTGCTAGGCTGATTCTCGGCGGCGGAAAAGTTGAATTGCTTTCGCGCGGATTGCTCGCATCATCAACCCAAGCTTACTGCCATGAAAAATCTCATCATCGGACTCCTGCTGGTCATCTCCATCGGACTTGGTGCCTTGACCATTCAGCGCCAAAAACAGGCCGCGCAAACCACCGCTGAACTGGCACAAGTGCAAAAGCAATTGGTAGTCGCGCAAGCCCAACTCAAAGCCAGTGCGGAAGCGGCGGAACAAGTTGCCCGCGCCAAACAATCCTCCCAAATCCTTCAGGAAACACTGGTAAAAACCTCCAAGTTCGCGGATGAAAAAGCCAAGGAGGCCGAAGCGTTGCAACTATCGCTCGCCGCCGCCAAAACGAACAATAATAATCCGATTGCGGGTATGATGAAGATGCTGAATGACCCAAAGATGAAGGAGATGATCAAGTCGCAGCAGAAAAGTGTGATGGGACCGATGCTGGATAAACAGTATGGCGCGTTATTCCAGCAACTGAATATGACGCCCGAAGAAAGCGCGCAGTTGAAAACGTTGTTGCTGAATAAAACGCTCGCCGGTGCGGACGCTGGAATGTCCATGATGGACGGCTCCATGGACGCGACCAAACGCGCCGAGTTGGCCAAACAGATGAAGACCGAACGCGACGGTTATGACGCGCAAATTAAAGAATTTCTCGGCGATGCCTACCCGTCTTATCAGAGTTACGAAAAGAGCGTTCCCGACCGGACAGTGGTGAATCAGTTCGGTGACCAGCTAACGGGAGAAAACGCCATGAACGCCGATCAACAATCCAAATTAGTTCAGGCGATGAGTGACGCGCGCACGAGTTATAAATGGACGACTGATTATAACAATCAAGAACCTCCGAGCGGCGATTTAGCTTCGATGTTTAGTGCGGATAAATTGGACCAGTTCACAAAGGAAAAAGAACAGTTCGACCAGCAGTTTCTAGCCCAGGCGCAAAAAATTCTCACCCCGGCACAGGCAGCGCAGTTTGAACAATATCAAAAAGCGCAGCGTGAATTACAGCTCATGGGCATGAAGATGGCTGCCCAGATGTTCGCCCCCAAAGCTCAGTGAGGCTTAGGCAAGCTGTTTGGCTAATTATTCTGCGGACGGCTTTATATTGCCGGGAAAGTGAACTAATTCGCCGACGCTCAAATAGTTTGTCACCTCTCCGCGCTTTCCTGCCACTTAAGCGACGATATGATGACACCAATGATTTCTTCGTCCGCGCACAATGATGCGGAACTTGTGAACGCCAGCCTTGGTGGTAATCGTGATGCTTTTGGGCAAATCGTCACCCGCTATCAATCTCTCATCTGCTCGCTGGCTTACAGCGCCACCGGCAGCTTGAGCCAGAGCGAAGATTTGGCGCAGGAAATTTTCGTCACCGCGTGGAAGCAGCTTGATGGCTTGCGCGAGCCGGAAAAATTGCGCTCGTGGCTTTGCGGTATTGCACGAAACCTCATCAATAATTTTTTACGCCGCCAAGGCCGCGAGCCAAGTCATCAAGCGGAAACCCTGGAAGAAATTTCCGAATCTCATTCGCCCGAACCATTGCCGCACGACCACACCATCAGTAACGAAGAACAAGCGATTCTCTGGCGTTCACTCGAACATATCCCGGAAATTTACCGTGAGCCGCTGGTGCTATTTTATCGCGAACATCAGTCCGTTGAAGCGGTCGCGGAAAAACTGGAACTCACTGAAGACAACGTGAAGCAACGGCTGTCACGCGGTAGAAAATTATTGCACGAGCAAGTTCTCGCTTTTGTCGAAGGTGCACTTGCTAAAACCAATCCCGGCAAGGCATTCACGCTGGGTGTGCTGGCGGCGTTGCCGTTTTCAGCCGCGGCTTCAGCGAAGGCTGCCACCGCCGCAGTCGTCGCAGCCAAAACCAGCGCGACCGCCACCGGTGTGACGTTTGCATCCGTGCTCGGAATGTTGGCCGGACCGGTGATTGGGTTGATCGGTGGCTACATCGGTATGCGGTCGAGCCTGAAGGCGGCGCGCACCCCGCGCGAACGCGCCAGTTTGGTTCGATACAATATAATCATCGCTGCTGCCGTAGTTGTTTTTACTACAACACTCTTGCTCTTCATTTTTTCAGTTGGTCGTTTTTGGAAACAACATCCCATTCTGATTATCACGCTTGGGTTTGGCATCACGCTGGCCTATGCCGTTTTTATATTTATCAGCTCATGGCAGTTCAGCCGTCGGTTTTCCAAAATGCGGGTAGAAGAACAGCGGCTGCATCCAGAAGCATTTGCTCCGGCTGGCAACGGCTACTTGTTTTGCGAACCAAAAGAATACCGCAGTCGGGCCATGCTGTTCGGGCTGCCGCTGGTGCATATCCGAATGGGAAAATTGCAGGGGCAAAAACTCCAGCCTGCGATTGGTTGGATTGCTTGCGGCGAAGTAGCGTATGGAATTTTATTTGCGAGTGGCGCGGTGGCCGTGGGTGGCATCAGTGTTGGCGGCGCGGGCATCGGGATTCTTTCGTTTGGTGGATTTAGCCTTGGGCTGCTGGCGTTCGGCGGGTTTGCTATCGGAGGCATGGCGTTGGGCGGGGCGGCCATCGGCTGGATTGCTTCTGGCGGTCTCGCTGTTGCGTGGCACGCGGCGCTGGGCGGCATGGCTGTCGCACACGAGATTGCCCTCGGCGGCGGTGCGCTGGCAAACCACGCTAACGACGCCGTTGCACGCAATTTTTTCCTACATTATCGTTGGCTCGATTTCACGCAGGCCGGGCCGCGCAACGCATTTTGGATTGCTTGCTTTGCGCCGGTGATCTTACAGGTTTTGCTATGGACTTGGTTGCGAAAGAAATTATCGAAACACACAGGGAAAATTTAACAGAAGGAAACGAAGTTTGAGTCTGCCTTTGTTATCTTCGTTCCCTTCTGTTCAAATCTTGTCCGCCAGTTCCTCCGCCGGATAGCCCCAAATCTCCGCGAGCGTCGGGTGATAATGCGGCACCACCGCGAATTCATGCACCGTCATGCGCTTGGCCATCGCCACGATGACTTCGTGGATCAGTTCACCACCGCTCGGCCCAACGCATTCGCCGCCGATGATTTCGCCCGTCTTAGGATTCGCCAATAACTTCACGAAACCATCTTTCGCTTCCATGATGAGCGACTTGCCGTGATCATTGAACGGATAACTCGCTGCGAGATATTTGACGCCCCGCGCCGTCGCTTCCTTTTCCGTCAGGCCGACGAACGCCACTTGCGGCTCGGTGAATACCACGGAAATCAGCAAGCGATAATCCATCCGGCGCGGCGTGCGCGGCTTGAGCATATTGTGAACGGCCGTCTCGCCCTGTTGAATGGCGATGTGCACGATCTCGTGCGGCCCGCAAACATCGCCCGCCGCAAAAATGTGTGGCGCGCTGGTCTGCATTTTTTCATTCGTCACCACGCGCCCCAACTCCGTTTTCACACCGGCCTTGGCCAGATCCAAAGAGGCTGTGTTCGGCACACGGCCAAGCGCGAAAAGAATTTCTTCAGCAGCCACCGAAATGACTTTCCCATTGTGCTCAAAGGAAACAGTTTTCAATTTCCCTTGGCGTTTCGCACCGAGCAGTTTAGTGCCGGTAAAGACCTGCATCCCTTCGCGCCGGAAAACTTTTTCAATCTCCACGCCAGCATCCGTATCAAATTCTTTCAGCAACCGCTCGCTGCGCTGGATGAGCGTGACCTTGACGCCGAAGCGCTGGAAGAATTGGGCAAACTCACAGGCTATCGCGCCGCCGCCGAGGATGATGAGCGACTTGGGCAATTTCTTCAAAGCCACCGCGTCATCGCTCGTGATATAGCCGACTTCGTCCAGTTGAGGTAAAGGCGATGGCGCCACGCGCGAGCCGGTAGCGATGACAAAATGTTTGGCGGAAATTTTTTTACCGTTACTCAACTGCACCGTGTGCGCGTCGAGAAAGTTGGCGTTAGCGCGGATGAATTTGAATTTGCCCGCATTGAGTTGTTGGACGCGGGAGTCAGCAAAATCTTTGATCTGCTCCGCTTTGCGCGCCATGACTTTTGAAAAATTGAAAGTGACTTTGCCGACGCTCACGCCCCACGTCGCGGCGTGTTCGGCCAGATGTTTCACTTCCGCCGCATAGAGCATCGCCTTGGTGGGCATACAACCACGCAAGATACACAGCCCGCCCACTTCGCGTCCGCCTTCGATAACGACGGTTTTCAAACCTGCTGCTGCCGCGGTGCGCGCCGCCGCAAATCCGCCGCTGCCCGCGCCGATCACGGCGACCTCAAAATCAAATTTTTTCATGCCAGCAGCATGGAACACGCAGCGCGGGTTTTCAAAGGGAACTTTTACGACCAATAAAAAACCGCCGGTGAAAATGAATTCACCGGCGGTGCGGAAACTGGCTTGGCTTACGGATGACGCAAGCGGAAGAACACGGTCGGGTTAGCCGAATTGATATTGATCGGCGTGGTGGTCAAGCTAGCACTGCCGCCGACATCCACCCAGTTGGTTTGTAGCCCGCTACCAATCGTGTTGGTCTGGCTTTGGAGAATCCAACCGAGATGGGTTGCGGGCCAAGTGATCGTAAGCGTGCTGCCGCTCACGCTCGCGGTAATATTAGTAGGATAAGTTGCAAGCGAGCTGAAAACCGAGAGGGCTTGGATACTGCCATCAATCGCCAGTTTGTTCGTCCAGTTCATACCACCGCCAGCGATAATAAGCACGCTGCCACCGGTGACCGGCTTGCTAAACAATTTGAAACTATCGCCAGCAACCAAGGCGGTGCCGAGGTTGGTCACGGTCAAAGTGCCACTGCCGCTGGCGCTCAATGCACCGCTGACACTGACCACATCGTTGGATGGCGCGAGCGATTTATTGAGTTTAAACAAGGCGTTGCCGGCGAGTGATAGGTTACTATTCACCGTTAGTGTGCCGAGGGCAGCCGTGCCGGGAGCGAGCGTGCCAAGCGCGCCTACCGAGACGGCTCCAAGAATCGTGCCGCTGCCGCCGAGCGAACCGTTGGTGACCGTCACGCCACCGATATCCAACTGTCCATTGACCCAAAGTTTACCCGCACCAACGGTCGTCGGTCCGGTATAGGTGTCCACGCCGCTCAAGATGAGCGTGCCTGAACCGGTCTTGTTCAACCCGCAAATTAATCCGTTGTCGCCCACGACACCGGAGAAGGTGGTGAGCGCCGTATTATTTACTTGAAGGTTGCGATTGGTGCCGCCGGTGTTGTCTGCGCCGTGTAAGCCAAAAGCCCCGGAGAGCGTGAGGTTGTTACTGCCGCCAATAACAAAATTAACGGTGTTGGTGGCGCTGGTATAAATAATTTCGTTGCCAACCGTATGTGCGCCGCCGTTGGCGAATAACGTGGCCGTGCCGCCTTCGGTGCCGACATTAATACCTAATTTGCCAGTGCCCAATGGGCTGGAATCTATGGTCGGCGGCGTGGTGGAAACGGAATCTGCTCCGACACCCAGATTGCCCCCGCTGAACATCACGCTATAACCACTGGGGCCGTTGCCATTGGCGCTAACGCCACTGTCATTGAAGGTGCTGCCACCGTTATTTAAGATGAGGTTGCCGCCCGCGCGCGTGATGAAGCGTCCGCCGGTGCCCGAGATGAGGCCATTGAAAACTTGATTGCCGCTCGGCGCATACGCGGCGAGGTCAATCTGATTACCCGCCGTATTGATCACCACGGGTGAGTCGTTGGTGAAATTACCATAGAGACGAACGCGATCCGGTGTCGCCGTGTTGTTCAAATAATTCTGCAAGGTCAACGTGGCGCTGCTGGAGCCGGTCAAGGACGACAAAAGCACCAGAGCGTAAGTTCCGTTGCCGTCCCATTTCAACGTGCTGTTGGCAGTGACGTTGATGTTGTTGCTAAGACCGCTGGTGGCCGAACCGGAGGCGACTCCTACTTCCAAAGTTCCACCCGTTAAGTTAATCGGGCCGGTGCCCAGCGATTGTTGACCACCATTACGAATGGCCACCGTGCCGCTGCTGATGACCGAGCCACCCGAGTAGGTGAAGGTTGCTACGTTGCTCAACGTCAGCGTGCCAGAACCATTAGCCAATAACGAACCGGTTCCGACCAGCCCACCGCTGCCGCGTAAAAAAGTGTCTTGGCTGGCATTGTAAGTAACTGATGACGCGGCCAGATTACCTACCAAAGTCACCACGCGATTTGCACTACTGTCATCAAACGTCACGTTATCACCGGAATTAAACACCACGAAAGTGCTGGCTGGATTGGTAAAGTTCAGCGTGCTCGCGAGGTCCCAATTCAAATTCGGATTACCACCTTGCCAAACCAAATTACCCGGCGGCTGGAGCGTCAGCGCATTCGTCGTAGAAATTTTTGCGTTTCCACAGTTGTTGGTGATGACCACGTAATAACCATTGGCAGCCAGAGCTGCCTCCGCCGGCGTCGCGGGCGAAACAGTCAAGGCGGCCGTTTGTGAACCGGCGAACGGCGTGATATCCGTCAACGCCGCACCGTTTTTATACCACTGGTAATGCAAACCCACGCCGGTAGCCGCAACTGAAAATACCGCGACGCCATTGGTGACCACTAGAGCCGTGGTTGGTTGCGTGGTGATGACCGGAGCGGGATAGGGTTGGATCACGACACTGCCACTCATCAAGCCCGTGAAGCTGCTTACCGTATTGCTGGCCAAAACGGTGTTGGTTACCGCCGCCGCCTGAACGGTTTGAGCTGCGAAATTAATCGCCGATCCGGTTCCGGCTTGCGTGACGCCGCTGAAAACTCCGTTGGTGAACAGCAGGTAATTGTTCGTGGAAACAGAACCGCTCAAACCCACCAGAAAGGCGTCACCCAGGCAACCCGTGCCGCCACCCGTCACCGTGAAGCTCGGTCCAGGGGAGCCGGAAATGTTTTTGGTGATAGCTATCCGGCTAATGTCCATGGTCGGATTGACCGAGCCGGTATTGTGGCGCACCCCGATGGTAAAGCCGTCAAAAGCGCTCGTGATGTTGGTGGTGCCCGCAGCCGTGTTCGTTTGGCTGAAAACTAACGTGCCGCCCGTGCCCACGCCGCTGTAAAGATTATTGGTCACCGTCAATGCCCCGAGATCCGTCAGCGCAATCGTATAACTAATGGTGTAAGTCGCCCCCGAAGCCAGGACCGCCGGTGCCGTTTCGTTCAAATCAAAAGCTATCCCTGAAGGATTGATAAAAGTTCCGCCGCCAGAATTGTTGCCCACCAAATCTTGATTCGCCGAAGTCGTGCCAGCGCCGTTTTGCACGGGGCGGGTATATGCTTGTGAAGTGCCACCGTTGGAGATCCGTGAAACGTAACCTTGCCAGTTGGCGCAATTACCCGTGGCATATGGCGAGCTAGCCGTGGCATTCAAACCTGAATTGGCCAAACTACCAGCCAAAGGGATGGTTCCACCGGAATTAAAAAAGCCGTTTAAAAGATACGAAGTCGATGAACCAGCCAAAAGCGTTCCCCCAGTGTTGGTGAAAGTGTAAGTAAGATTGATAAAATCCCCAACCGTGACCAAGGAAACGGGTGAGGCGGCGAATATTGCCTGAGCTTCAACAAATCCGCTGGTAGTGGCGCCGTTAAAAGACAGTCGTAAATTTCCCGGCCGACAGTATGGCCCATTGGCTCCACCGGTTGCCGCCTTGCTCGAAGCAATGTCATAACTCGTAGCGGAAACTGTCGGCGTGCCGCTGGGAACGCTGGCTTGATTGGTCGTGCTACTACCAAAAACATCGGTGAACACTGCGGTCTGGGCCATGACGATGACCGGCACGGACAAGAGGAAGGCGAACAAACTAATTTTTTTCATAGGCTACACTGGATTTAGTTGAGGGTTGCTAAATTAACACGGTGGCGAGTTGAAGCGGCGGCATGTCAGAAGGCTTATTGATCGTAGGCTCCGCTGCCTGTTACTTTGACCGAGCTTGCGTGACCATCAAAGTAGGCAAAGTTACGCGTAGCTTTGTGTAAGGGTTTGAGCGCGCAACCGGGCTTGATCAGACCACTAGAGGCAACTTCATCGGCATCACCCAGCGACCAGAGTTCAGACAACGACACGCCCGCTGCGGTAATTTGTTTCAAAGATAGTGGCTCTTCCGTAGAAGAACCTTTACCGAACGGATATGGCCCAACGCCCGTAGCGGGATTCTCGGGATAGGCGGCTTTTAATTTTGTGCCGTTGTCACCGGTGGCTAGATTTAATGAATAGGAACCCGTCGCACTTACGGTGGTGTAAGATTGATAATTATCCACGGAGGGATCCACTAGTGTGGCGGCGGAATCAATCCCGCCTGCACCCCAGGCTGTGGGATACGCCGCACAAATAAACACTTTCACCACTTGGTTGGTTGCCGTCCCCACCGAGGCGGGATCCGGCAGCCCCAGATATGGCTGGATATAAACCGGCAGATACTTCCGGCAATTGCCAGAAGGTTGTCCGTTATATAACGGTAACTGACCGAAGGTTAATCCGTAATTCACGCCCGGCCCTGGCGGATTGCGCGCTCCTTTTCCGGGCGGGCACATGTCACTAAAATCTCCAAAATACATCTGCAACGCCAACGACGTCTGCTTCATATTGGAAACACAGTTGATGGCGTAAGCCTTCCGCTTAGCACTGGCCAACGCTGGCAACAGCATCGCTGCGAGAATGGCGATAATCGCGATGACCACTAACAGTTCAATCAGGGTAAAACCGTGGCGGTGATTGGTGGAAAAGCGACGGACACAAAGCCGCCGAGTGTTCGGGTTGAAATACTTCATGGGTATGTTTAAGGAATACCACCAACCGCCGAAGTGTCATCCCTCACGTTCTGCAAACTCATTTGAAATAAATGCACATGCCTTCTAAAAAATATTCCCGCCGATCATTTTTCACCTTCAGAATTTCCCGTTGCCCTCCGTGCCCACGCGGCGCAAAATGTCCGCATGAGCGAAATCATTTATCCCCGCAGTCCCCGCGAAGTCATGAACGGCTGGAGCTACTTGCCGCGCTACCTTGATAAAATTCGCCTGCACCTCGCTGGCAAATTGCACAGCGACTACCAGGAAAATCTCGGCAAAGGTTTCGATGCCATGTGGCTCAAATACGCTGGCGTCACGCACGAACAGATGCTGCAGGTCGTGAAAAACTCGCCCACCGATGGCGAAGTCTGCGACTGGGTGCGCCGCAACGTAAAAAAAACGCCCGCCGAAAAAGCCACGCATTGGCAAGATGTGTTGGGCCGGCCGCTGCTCACCGATCCCGTCGCTACCGAACGCTTGAAGCTACGCAAGGAACAAGCCGGACTCGCGCAGCGCGACGACATCACTTCCTTCGTGGACTTTATTGACGCCGACGAGAAACGGCTGTGACCCGCCGGAAATTTTCGGCCATGGCTCCGTGCGTCATTTTTGAAGACGAACACCTGCTGGTGGTCAACAAACCCGCCGGCTGGAACACGCACGCGCCCAGTCCTTACGCCGGCGAAGGCATCTACGAATGGCTGCGTCACCGCGAGCCGCGCTGGGCCACCCTCGCCATTCTGCATCGGTTGGATAAGGAAACTAGCGGTCTTCTCATTTTTGGCAAAACGTCGCTGGCCAATAAATCGCTCACAGAACAATTCACCGACCGCCGCGTGCAGAAAAAATATTTCCTGCTCACCGATCGGGCCGGGCCAAAAAAAACGTTCACCGCCAAAACTGAAATCCAGCGCCTCGGCGAAAAATACGCCAGCCGCGCCGGTGGTGAATTGGCGGAGACAGAATTTACCACAGCCACAGCGACCGACCGTCATTACACCTGCGTCGAAGCCTCGCCGCACACTGGTCGCACGCATCAGATCCGCGTGCATGCCGCCGAAAACGGATTCCCCATTCTCGGCGATACCCTTTACGGCGGCACCGCAGCGGCGCGGGTTTTTTTGCACGCAGCGGAAATTTCCTTCACGCATCCGGCCACTGATAAGCCCGTCACCTTTGCCGCCCCGCCAGATTTTGCCGAAGATTCCCGACAAGCCCTGCGCACCGCCATCATTGAGCCAACCGCGACAAACGCCTTCCGGGTCATCAACGGCGCGAGTGATGGCTGGCCCGGTTGGTTCGTGGAACGCCTCGGCGATTTTCTGCTTTCGCAATCCGAGCAAGCCTTGAATCCCACGCAACTCGCCGAATTGACACGCCTCGCAAAAAAATTTTCCGCGCACGGGGCGTATCACAAAAATCTTTCCCGCCACGTCCGCAAATCCACAACGGGAGAAACGTCGCCACAACTAATGTTTGGTGAGGCTGCCCCGGAGCGGTTTGAGATTTTGGAGAACGGTGTGCGCTACGAAATGAGTTTCTGCGAAGGCTACTCCGTGGGGCTATTCCTCGACCAACGCGATAATCGCCGCCGATTTTTGAATGGCCACATCGCCGCCAACTTTCCTCTGCTGCGAGCCGAAACCAGAAATCCGAAACCAGAAATCCTGAACACGTTTGCCTACACCTGCGGTTTCTCGGTGTGCGCGGCCAAAGCGGGCGCGCGCGTCACCAGTCTGGATCTCTCCAAAAAATATCTGGAATGGGGTCGCCGCAATTTTGCGCTGAATGCCCTCGACCCTGCTGAGCATGATTTTATTTTTGGCGACACGTTTGATTGGCTGCGCCGGCTTGCGAAAAAAAATCGGGCGTTTGACGTCATCGTGCTCGACCCGCCGACGTTTTCGCAGTCTAAGGAGAATGGCACCTTCCGCGCCGAGAAAGATTACGGTCAGCTCGTCGCCGCCGCCCTGCCCGTCTTGAAACCCGGTGGCGTGCTCCTCGCCTCGACGAACGCCGCCGAATGGCCGCCGGAAGCCTTCCTCGCCGAGATCGAAATGGCTGTGAACCGCGCGCACCGGAAAATTCAGCAACGCCACTACGTTCCCCAGCCGCCCGATTTCCCAGTCAGCCGCGCCGAACCCGCGTATCTCAAAACCGTGTGGTTGCGAATCGGATAAAAGCAAACGGGCCGGCGTGCACACAGTTATTTCTGTCGCCGACCCGCAGAACCGTCACTCAAACAGGAGCAACAGAGCGCCCATTAGTATGGGCCAGAAAAACGTAGCCCAAGCCTTGCCACTCGCAAGCGGTTTTTGAAAAATTCTTTTTCCCTGCGGTTTTATTGCGTATCTTCGCCCCCAGCGTGAAACGGCGAACCCACTTTTTACTCATCAGTCTGCTGGCGGTCCTGCTTCTGGTGCGGTCAGCTCAAGCAGAGTCACCGTTCATCGTGGATGTCTGGAGCACGGCGGATGGCTTGCCGCAAAGCTCCGTCATCGCCATCACGCAAACCCGTGATGGTTATCTTTGGCTTGGCACCAAAAACGGGTTTGCCTGCTTCGATGGCAATGCCTTCACTACTTTCAACGTCAATAACACCCCAGGGTTGCCCGTCAACAGCATCGTTTTTCTGTTTGAAGACAGCCACACGAATCTCTGGGTGGGCACGGAAACCGCCGGCTTGTGTGCGATACAAAATGGGGTGGTAAAAAATTTCTCAGCGGACGGTGCGGCAGGAATCGTCACGGCGGCGTTCGAGGATGAAACGGGCGCGGTTTGGTTTGCCACAAGTGATCGCAATTTTTTTTGCTGGCGCAAGGGCGTCTTGGAACGTCAGCCGGCAATGTATCCGGCTCAGCGGGAATTTCTGACGCGCTTTGCCTTTCACGTCATTGTGCCAGAGAAAGACGGCAGCAGTTGGCAATTGCAACGCGGGCGGGTCGAGAAATGGCGCGGAAATACTCGGGAAAAAGACTTTGGGCCATGCCCTTGGGCCGAGACGCCGGTCACCGCAGCCTGCGAAGATGGCGCGGGGAATCTCGTCGTCGGCACGCGTGGCGCGGGCGTATATTGGTTCAACCCCGACGGCAGTTTCAGCCATATCACCACCGTCGAAGGTTTGTCGCATAACTTTGTGCTATCGCTTTGCTGCGATCGCGAAGGGAATCTCTGGGTCGGCACCGACACCGGCGGCTTTGACCGGTTGCGGAAACGAATTTTCACCACACCCACGGAATTATCCGGTGGCGCGGCGCTATCCGCCGCCGAAGATGCCCAAGGCGGTTTGTGGGCGACGTTTAATTTACGCGGCCTCACCTATTGGCGCACCAACACGGCGCAACAATTCCGCATCGGTCGCGAATCACGCGCATGGTCGGTGCTTGTGGATGCGCAGCAGCAAGTTTGGGCCGGCACCAGCGGCGAAGGACTATTTCAATTAGTGGACGGAAATTTCCAGCCGGTTCCCGAAGCCGCGCCCGTGGGGCAAAAAATTTACGCGCTGTTTCAGGCGCGGGACGGAAAACTTTGGGTGGGCGGCGAGAATGGGTTGGGTTTATTGGACGGCCCGCGCTGGAGTTTCTTCTCCACCCCGAATGGTTTGCCCAAAAGCGCTGTGCGCGCCTTGGCCGAAGATACGAACGGCGTTTTGTGGATCGGCACGGAAACGGAAGGATTGTTCACGCTACGCGATGGTTTGTTCCGTGAGGAAAAACCGCTGATGAAAGACATTTCCTGCCTGCTGGTTTCGGCGGACAACGCGCTCTGGGCGGGCTCGTTAGCTCACGGTTTGTCGCGCTTGTCGAATGGCGCGTGGACACACTACACCTCGATTACCGGCGGCCTGCTCAATGATGACATCAATTCACTCGCCGAAGATGCGGCGGGCAATCTATGGATCGGGTCGTTTGAAGGCTTGGTGCGGATTCCTAAAAAATCATTTGAAGACGTGCAATCGGGCCTCACCGAAATGTTATCTAGCCGCACTTTTCTGACGCGGGAATGTTCCCCCAGTGCCCAGCCTGCGGCGTTGCGCGCGCGCGACGGAAAATTATGGTTCCCCACCATCGGAGGTCTGGTGGCGTTCAATCCGTTAGACTTGCAGCCGAACACGAATCCGCCACCCGTCATCATCGAGACGGTGCTGGTGGACGGCGTGAAACTGAAAACCAACACGTTGGTTTCCGGCTGGAGTCAGCCGGTGGTTTTGCCACCGGATCACGAGCAATTAGAGATTCACTTTACCGCGCTAAATTTTTCCGCCGCGAAAGGCACGCGACTCGGCACGCGCTTTAAGTATTCATTGGATGAAGTGGCGCGCAACAATAGCGTGGTGAATTTCACGGATGTCGGCGGCGAACGCGTGGTGCATTTCAACCGACTGTCGCCGGGCGATTACAACTTTCACGTCATCGCGTGCAATGAGGACGGCGTGTGGAACAAGGCGGGCGCTTGGCTGAAAATCACCGTGGAGCCGCCGTTCTGGCGCACACCGGGTTTCATCGCCGTGAGCGTTTTGGTTCTGCTCGGCGCGCTGGCCGGCGTGATTTATCTGATTTCCACCGCGAAGTTGAAACGCGAATTGCGCGGGTTGCATCAAAAAGAATTGATTGAAAAAGAACGCGCCCGCATCGCCCGCGACCTGCATGACCAACTCGGCGCGAACCTCACGCAAGTCACGTTGCTTGGCGAAATGGCGGAGTTGGATAAAGAATTGCCGGACGAAGTGGAACAGCACGCGCAGCAGATTTGTGCCACGGCCCGCGAGACCACGCGGTCGCTCGATGAAATCGTCTGGGCCGTGAATCCCTCGAACGACACGCTCGAAGGTTTGGCCAATTATGCCTGCAAGTATGCGCAGGATTATTTTGCGCTGGCGGGCGTGAGTTTTCGCGCGGACTTGCCGGCTGATTTGCCGCCCGCACCAATTTTGCCAGAAGTGCGGCATAATATTTTTCTCGCGTTCAAAGAAGCCGTGAACAATGTCGTGAAGCACGCGCACGCCACAGAGGCGCGGGTAAAATTATCGTCAGAGCCGGAGCAATTCATCTTGAGCATCACTGACAATGGCCGCGGCTTAGGCGATATTTCCGGGAAAAAATTACGCAACGGGATGAAGAACATGCGCAAGCGGTTGACGGATGTGCAGGGTGAATTCACCATTGAACCGGGCGCAAACGGTGGCACCGTGGTGCAACTAAAAGTTCCAATCGCCAAGTCCAAGTCCTAACCAATAAAACCAAATGCCTACCAGAATTTCCATCGTCGAAGATAACGACAAATTGCGCGGCACGCTGGCCAAAGTCATTAGTCGCGCCGAAGGTTTTACCTGCGTGAGCGATTACGGCAGCGCCGAAGATGCACTGGCAGACTTGCCAAAAATCAAACCTGACGTCGTGCTCATGGACATCAATCTGCCTGGCATGAACGGCGTGGAATGTGTGCGCAAATTAAAAATCATTCTGCCCGCTACGCAGGTGATGATGCTTACTGTTTACGAAGACACCGATAATATTTTCAATGCGCTCACGGCAGGCGCCAGTGGCTACATGCTCAAGCGCACGCCGGCGAAAGAATTGCTTGAAGCCATCCGCGAAGTGCAACGCGGCGGTTCGCCGATGACCACGCACATCGCGCGCAAGGTGGTTTTGTCTTTTCAAAAATCCGCCGCCGCCGCCGCCAAGACAGCGGATGATTTGTCCGAACTTTCCGACCGCGAACAGCAGGTGCTCGACTTGCTGGCGCAGGGTTTGATCTACAAGGAGATCGCCGAGAAGTTGAGCATCAGCTACGAAACCGTGCATACTTACATCCGCCGCATCTACGAAAAATTGCAGGTGCGGACGCGCACGGAAGCCGTGGCGAAATTCCTGCAAAGGTGATTGGGGACATTTACCGGAGGGTTGTAACCATATCTGGGGACAAGCCAGAAAACGGAACTGTGTTATGCTTTCTTCGTTGGAAGTAGTGACTCCAACCAAATATTTAAGTGTTGTGCTTATTGAGCCCGGAGTAGTGTCCGGGCTCTTTTCTTTTCCCCGAAGCCTCGGTTACCGCCGGGCGCTCATTGCGACGGCAAATCTCCGTTGGCTTTTAAGGCTTTGCCTGTTAATTTTCGCGCTCCATGTCCGAACCCGTGAACCCTGTTGCGTCGCCCTCCAAAGTGCAGATTCTCCTGCGCCGGTCGGTTTCCACAGTTATTCTGTGGACGGTCATTCTGGCGGCGTTGTTTTCCGGTAAGCGGCTGATTTCAGACGGAGTTTTTCTGCTCTTGATCGCCCTGCTGGCGTTGACCGGGCTGATTGAATTTTACGGCATCGCCCAGAAGCGCGGCATGGTGAATTTCAAATGGACCGGCGTCGCTGGTGGCTTGCTGTTGATGGTGGGAACGTTTCTGAACGTGACCGGGCACTTGGGCACATCCGGTTCACCCGCGCGCGTGAATGATTTTGAAACGACCTTTCTTATCCTTTTCGTGCTGGGGTTGTGCGTGCGGCAATTTGTTTCCAAAAAAAACACCGCTGGCCTCACCGCCATTGCCACCACGTTGTTCGGTCTGATGTATGTGCCGTGGTTGCTGAACTTCATCCAGAAAATCAGCTTCTTTCCGTTTCCTCCTGGTAGTCCGGCCGATGCTGGTAAATATTTCCTGCTCTACTTCATCCTCATCACCAAATTCAGCGACATGGGCGCGTATCTCGTCGGCTCGCTCATCGGGCGACATAAAATGATTCCGCGCATCAGTCCGGGCAAGACATGGGAAGGCTTCGGCGGCGCGATTCTGGTTTCCACCGGTGCGAGCGTGGCGTTCGTGCATTTCTTTGGCGCTAAAATGGTCGGGATGACGCTGCTGCACGCCATCATTTTGGGTGTGATCTTGAGTGTCACGGCGGTCATCGGCGACTTGATTGAATCGCTCTTCAAACGCGAAGCGGGCGTCAAAGATTCCGGCAAACTGTTCCCCGGCATCGGCGGCATCCTTGATCTGCTGGACAGCTTATTGTTCAACGCGCCGATCATGTATTTATATCTGCGGCATATCCTGACGCATCCGTGAATTTACGAATTACGATATACGATTGACGCGCTACAAAAAGTCTATGACCCGTGAAGAAATGAAATCTCGGACGAAGGCTTATGCGAATCGCATTGTGAAGCTTTGTTCAGCCCTTCCGAATGATTGGGTGGCGCAAACGTTGGGCAAGCAGTTGTTGCGTTCCGGGACTTCTGTTGGGGCTAACTATCGCGCTGTGTGTCGTGCAAAATCCACTGCGGATTTTATCAATAAACTCCGCATTGTTGAGGAGGAATGCGACGAGTCATTGTTCTGGATGGAATTATTGGTCGAAAACAATCTGGTGAAACCAGCCCGCCTCAATGAATTGATGAAAGAGGCGGATGAAATTCTCGCCATCACAGTCGCCTCGGCTAAAACCGCCCGGGTTTCAATTCGCACGTAAATCGTCTATCGTAAATCCAAAATGAAGAACGTTGTTCTCCTCGGCAGCACCGGCTCCATCGGCACCAGCACTGTGAAAGTGGCGGAAGATTTGCCGGGGCAAATCCGTTTGATCGCCCTCGCGGCGGGCGGCAATGCCGAATTGCTTCTCGAACAGACGCGCAAACATCAGCCCGGCATCATCTCCATCAACGATCCCGCCAAGGCGAAAGACCTGCAAGCCAAGCTCGGTAACTCCGTCAAAGTTCTCTGCGGCAATGAAGGCTTGCTCCAGCTCGCAACGTTACCGGAGGCCGACATCGTGCTCATCGCCATCGTGGGCACAGCGGGATTGCAACCGGCACTTGCGGCGATTCGCGCGGGCAAGGACATCGCCGTTGCGTCTAAAGAAATCCTCGTCATGGCTGGCGAAATCGTCATGAACGAAGCCCGTAAACACGGCGTGCGCGTGCTAGCCGTGGATAGCGAACATTCCGCCATTTTCCAATGTCTCGATGGCAAGCCGACTTCCTCCGTGCGCCAGTTGTTGCTCACCGCCAGCGGCGGACCGTTCCGCGACAAATCGCTGTGGCCCAAAGAAAAGTTTGCCGAGATCACCGTGGAACGCGCCCTTAAACATCCGTCGTGGGTCATGGGCCGCAAGATCACCATTGATTCCGCCACGCTGTTCAACAAAGGCCTCGAGATGATCGAAGCGCGTTGGCTATTCGACATCGAGATGGCGCGCGTTGGCGTCGTCGTGCATCCGCAGAGCATCGTGCATTCGATGGTGGAGTTTGTGGATGGCTCGCTGCTCGCGCAGTTGTCCACGCCGGATATGTGTCTGCCCATCCAATACGCGCTGACCTATCCCGAACGCGCCGCCAGCGACCGCGTGCAGACCAATTTCCCCAAGCTTGGCACCCTCACTTTTGAAGAGCCCGATGTGGACCGTTTCCCCGCCATCCAACTCGCTCGTCGCGCGGGTGAGATTGGCGGCACCTTGCCCGCCGTGTTGAACGCCGCGAATGAAGTGGCCGTGGAAGCCTTCGTGAACCGGAAAATCAACTTTCCGCAGATCACCGAAACCGTGCGGCGCGTCATGGACGCCCATGTAATCGTGGCGCAACCCACGCTGGAACAGATTTTGGCCGCGGACGCTTGGGCGCGGGTGGCGGCGGCGAAATAAGAGGGGTTGCTGTGCTGAGTGGGTGGGTGGGGGTAAGGGCGTTCAGCCTATCCTCGTATTAGGCGACATCTTATTTACTGCGAAAAGCATACTTACTAAAAAGTCCGGCAATAAATCCCCAAAACGCTGACGCGATACTTACACCAAATGCTGCCACTGTGCTTTGCCAGAAGGCAAAAGCAATTGGAGAATCAGCCCAAGGTGGCGGGAAAACTTTTCTTAAGCAATTGTAAACGGCGGTTGAAAAGTGCGGCGGGTGGCGCTCGAAAAGTGCCTCACCTTCCGAGCAAAGGGAACTGGATTTTCAGGTCTCCGTCAAGCTGTTGATTCCGCTTCGAGGTAGCAGCAGCAGGAGGGGGAGCTTCGAG
>CAIWFB010000170.1 GCA_903911825.1 uncultured Verrucomicrobia subdivision 3 bacterium | reverse complement strand
CGCTGCGGGCGCGTTGGAAACCACGGTCGAAACCGTCGTCACCACGGTGTTCGTGGTGGGCGGGGCAACGGGTGTGCGGCCTTTCTTGAGGGCATCCGCAGCGGCGCGCTGATCAAGCACTTCTTTTGATGGCGTGCTACCATATGCGCTATCGGTCCAAGTGTAGAGGCGACCTTGGTTGTCGTTCAGGAATGACCAGACACACGCGAGCACGATGACGATCAGAGCAAGCTTCGGCAGAAACGACGATTTCGGCGCGTAGCGATCGCTCAAGTCCACGCTGGCTCCGGCGGGGAGCTTGGCAATGCCGGTTAGGCTCGTGCCGAACGGAACGTTGATCTTCGCCTTGGCATTCACAGCCCAGCCGTTCGCGTCGAGGATCGGACCGAGGTTACGCTTGCGCAATTTCATGAACGCCAAAACCAGCGACGGTAGAGAAATCGCCAGCATGATGGCGGCGACAATGACCGGTAGTTTCCAGAAGGGAACATCCTTGAACAAGCCGAGGAAGTAACCGAGGGCTGTGCCCACGCTGCCGAAGGCCACAGATAACGCGGCGATCATGCCGATATCAATTTTCTTCTCGGTCGGTTTCGCCTTGTCCGCATTCGCAGCGGTGTCCGCGCTCTTGGCCAGATTGGCGCTGGCTTCCGCATCTGCGGCGGCGGCGCGTTTGTTCACCTGCTCTTCGATCATCCGCACGAGTTTTTTATACGGCGACCAGAAGGCTTGGCGCAGGCTAATCGGATTCGCGATAATTTTCGTGATCGTCGCGTCGTAATCCAAACCCTTGCGGTCATAGAAAACGCCGTTACGACCGACCATCAAATTGTCGTCATCGCCTTGCGAGAAGATCGCGACGATGCTCTTCTTTTCGCCCGTGCCTTTGCGCACGCAATCCACATAAGCGAGATAGGCACCGGCCAGACCGGCCATGACGCCGTGCTTGCCGGCGTCTTCCACCGTGATGCAAAGATTGCAGGAACGCTGATCCAGATACAGCGTGCCGCATTGGAATACCGCCGGTTCGCCGCCGTCGTAAAGATCTTTAAAGTTGACGAAATTGAGCGTCAACGTGTGCAAGTCGCGCACGAAGCGGACGAGCTTTTCCACGTTCGCGATGGAAGTGGATTCGGGTTCGAGCGCCTTATCTTGGGCGATAAGTGCATTGATTTTTTCCTATGCCTTGGCCGCGAGCACTTCGCGGACGCGGGCGATACCGAGTTTTTCCACGACCGCTCCAGTCTTGCCAGAACTCCACGCCTCGAACGCGGCGAGCTTGGCTTGTAGTGCGGCCCAGTCGGCTTCGGTGAGTTCCGCCTTATCGCCGAGGAGCGGCTTGGCTGCGTTGTTCACCAAGTCAGCGACGGCGGCGGCGTGCGCGGGATTGATGCCGGTCTTGAGCGGCAAGGCTTTGCCAGCGGCGATCTGCGCGAGCGGAAAGCTGGCGATTTCGCCGACGTTAATGGACAAATCTTTGCCCGTGATTGCGGCGTATTCGGCTTCGGTGCGATTCAACGCGGCGACGGTGCGCGGGTCGAACGCAGCCAAGCGGCAGCGACCAAAAAAGTCGTCCACTTTCGTCTTGATGGCTTTAACGGCGGCGTTAGCGGCGGAAGTCGCGGCACCAGCGGGCAAAACATTCGCAGCGTCCACGTCAGACTTTTTCGTCCACGCATCGAAGGCAGCGGCTTCGGCGAAGAATGCATCCGCCTTGGCTTGGTCAATGCCGGGCTTACCGGAACGATCGTTCACGGTGCCGAAGCACGCGGCGATGTCGGCGATAACGGCTTTGGTGGCCGCGTCGGCAGCGGATTCGGCGATGATGACGCCGTCGCCATTGAAGGTGGTGTTGGCGAAAATTTTATTCGCATCGCTCGCGTCGCCCAACGAAATGGCAGCGGCATCTTTCTGGCCGAGATTGACGAGAATTTGTTTAGCGGAAGCGAGAAGCGAGGCATCCGCAATGTCGGCGAGCGCGACGCTGTCGCCGCCTTTGATGAGCACGTCGGGATTCTTGAGTTGGGAACCAGCCCATTTGATGGCGGCGATGAGTTCGTTGGCGCGGATGCGACCGTCTTTGTCGGTATCAATCAACGCAGCGGTCTTGGGACAAAATTCAATGCCGGTCGTGGGACAGGCGAGCGCGACCCAGAGTTTCTGGTCGAGTTTATCGAGGTTCATCAAGTCGGCGCCCGTTTCAAGTTTGACTTGGTCGAAGCCGCCGGCGCGGAAGAAGCGCCAGTTGTAGGTGTTGGGAGTGGTCATGATTTTAGTTGGTTTTGGAAAAGGGGCTGTCGCAGTTTTGCGACAGCCCCTGGATTTAAATATTGGGTGAAATTATTTACCGAACAAACTCTTCGCGGCATCAGCAGCACCAGTGGTGCCTTTGGTGATCAACGCCTGCACTTCGGTCTTGAGATTGTTGACAACTTTAGCCTGCTCGTCAGACAGTTTGAGGCTGGAAAGTTTATTCAATTCATCGAGCGCACCTTGATAGTTTTTATCAGCGATAAATTTCTTCGCAGCGGCGACGCCGTCGTTGAACGGGCCGGTGACCGCATTCACCACGTTGGTGGCCGCGGCTACCACCGCAGTTTTGGTGGCATCGGCAGCTTTGACCGCCAAGTCTTTGGCGGAATCAGCCATCTGGCTGATGGTGGTGGAATTTGTTTCCGTGCCCACCGCTGGGTTTTCGGAATTTTTCTTGCATGCGCTAATAGAAACCGCGAGCAAGCAGGCGGTAAGACCGGTGATAAGGGTGTTGGTTTTCATGGTTAAATGGTATGTAGACTGAGTTTGGTTCGACTGCTAATTCAGGGGGTGCCTAGTTTTTATAAAATCGCCTTCTGAGTGGAAAACGTAGCTAAATCAGGCTGAAACAGCAAGGCGCAAACCTGACCGGAGATCCAGTGGTAGCACCCAGAAAGTTTACGAACCTCGCTGGACAATATCCGTCGCGCTAACTTTTTTGGAAGTCTGACTGCATGGCTGGCCATCGGCAGT
>CAIWFB010000169.1 GCA_903911825.1 uncultured Verrucomicrobia subdivision 3 bacterium | reverse complement strand
TCCGGTCGGGCTTCGCCCTCCCTCCACTGGGAATGGACAAAGAAACAACGAAACCATAAAATCAAACCAATGCTCGGACTAACAAATCAGTGGTCCAGAAAAGCGAACCCTCTCAGGAGTTGTGGGCAGAATACGTTTGGGCATAGTCATAACGGATGAATGGATTGGGGTTCGCTGCCGACTCTAGCGGAAGTTCCCCGTTCGTCACCCGTCTATTGCTGCAAATGACTTTGAAGAAAGTGCAGCCCGCGCCCGCCCGCGATTACTTCGCCGCCGCTTTCGGTTCCGCTAATAAATACGGCGCTAATTCCGGCACTGCCGTGCGTAATTCCTCGACGACAATGCGCGCGAATAACACATGACCCGGTGCTTTCAGATGCGTGCCATCAAACGAATTCGTGCCGTCTACTGTTTTGATTGGACTGAACTCCAGACATTTTTCTTTGCCCAACGCTTCGCACAACGCCTTGCTGCGATCGTGCAATTCCAGCAGCGAAATTTTTTTCTCCGCCGCAATCTTCCGCATCGCTTCAGCATACGGCACCAGCGTGGATTTGATTTCGTTCGTGCTGCCTTTCACCCATTGCCGCCGCGTCAACGGCGTGACCAAAATCGGCTTCGCGCCGATGGCGATGGCGTCGTCCACATATTTCGTGATGTCGCTCACGAACGTCGGCATATCCGTGGAACGGCCCGGCTTGCCCGGCTCGTTGTTGTGACCGAATTGGATGAAATAATAATCGCCCCGCAGCGCCAGCGCATTCGTCCAGCGCCCCTCCTTCATGAAGCTCATGGAACTGCGCCCATTCTGCGCCACATTCGTGCACTCAATGTCGCCCGTGAGAAATTGTTTAAAGCCGCGCCCCCAACCGCCTTGATCATTCACCGTGGAATCGCCCACCAACACCAGTTTGATTTTGTGTGCTGGCGGCGCGTCTGCCGCGAGTGCCGGAACTGCCAAAGCCAAAGCTACCGCCAAGAGAGAGAGAATGGATTTCATGCCCCGAGTCTAAACGAGGGCGGCGTCGAAGGCGTTTTTAATTTCTGCAAACGAAGATGAAATTTCGGCGCAACGCCGGGGATGGAGCAGCACAAGAAACAGGGCGCTGCAATTCGGATTACTGTTGTCCATGCACAGCAGGTCGTAGGCTTCGCCAGTGGGCTTTGAAAAACGTGCGGCGCAGGGCGTCGAAGATGTGGTAGCAGTAGTCCGGCAGGATTTGCGGGTGTTGGTCGGCGCTTGGTCGGCCACCCAAGACCCACAGCAGTTCGCGCACGACGGGTGCCCCGCGTTCGATCACCGGCGAGGCATGGAATAACGCCCGCACCGTTTGCCGGTCAGCTTCGCTGGGAACGCAGTCAGGATTGAACGCCCTAGCTTCCAGCGTTTGATACCAGAATGGTTGTTTGGTTGCAGAGCAATGATAACAGTCAACTTGCCAATTTAATCTGGGTCAATCCGCACGGGAATCCAATCTAGCTTCAATTTTCTCTCCTGACAAAAGTTATAGAATCGCTTGCTCACGACCAAACGGCGACGATGCCGTGTCCCGCCATACGAAAACAGTTCATGGGTCAGCGCAAAGTCCCAAGGCCATTCCCGCACCGACTCCGTCGGATAGTGCAATTCGTTGATGGGATAGAAATCTTCAATGTATTGATAGCCGGTTTCGGCTGATCCTTTCACTGGGTTTCCCTGCTCGTCAAAAAATGTGCAGTAATCCGACAAGGGTGGCATCCGTTGGTCAGAGGTCAGTTCCCAAAGATTGTCCAACGGCACAACCGCATCCTGTTCTTGCGGAACCACGGGCTTGAACACCATGCCCCGAAAACCCGCCTGCTCCAGCCCCGAACGGATATCCGCCGAGACCAGCAGTGAATAAATATTCGCCACATCAATGAGCTTCTTGCGTTTGAAATACGGCTGCTTCACCTGCAATGTCCCATCATCTGCCGGCCAGATGTAGTTTTGCAATTTTCGATCACCTAAAGTCTGCAAAAGTGAAAACGCTTCAAAATCTTCGGCCTCATAATGGCGACCATGAGCAAAATAAAATTCGCTTTTCAGATTTCTCGACTCTATTTGCCGCCAAGGCTTGAGTCCTGAATTTTCAAGTAATGTTAAAATCGTAGAGAGTCTGGAGTCGTTTGCTAGAAATCGATAATAGAAACCATCCGCCAATTGTTCCTGCCCATCAGGACAGAGTTGAAGCAGTGTTTTCCGAACGACAATCGAAAGTGACGGCCAAATTCTCCAGTCGATTTTTATGACACTATCGTGTTGCATGATGAAATTGTTATTGAGGTGGATTCTTAAGCCAGCGAATGACCACTTCGGCCACATCATCCATTGGTGTGCCATCTAATCATTCCATAAAGGGGTCAGTCTTGGGTTCAAGTTTCAAGCTCGGTTTAATGGCCGTCAGCTTTGGCGTCAAGGCAGGACTAACTCTTTTATGGTTTGAAGGTCCGGCAGAAAAGCGGCGGAGGGCCGCCGCACTCCCAGACGCTGGCGCGTTCGCCCTAACCCTCTCCCTTGGTGAGCGGGAAAAACGTGCCCCACTTCTCGGCGAAATGGACGCAGAACTCGGCTCGGTGGCTAACGGATTTTACGAAGATAGCCAACGGCTGTCCCTTCTCCCCAAGGGAGAAGGTTAGGATGAGGGGGGAAGGCGACCATGCCCGCCAAAGGTCTTGGAGATGTGAAGGGGAAGTAATTCTCCAACTGCACCGCTGCCTTCAGATGGCTACGTTTCAGTTAAACAAAACCGCCGGAAGGTTGCCCTCCCGGCGGTGACATTGAGTGTGGCAGTTCGGTTATTCCACTGTCACTTGAGCATCAACAATCATGATGGCGTATTTATAACCGGCGCCGAAATCTTTGTTCAGCTCTACTTTGCCCGTTACCAAAACCGTGTCGCCCAGTTTGGCATCGATGGCGGTGGTGACGGTCAGATCGTTATCGCCCTTGTCCGCGCTGCCGGAACCGTCGCGGATGTGCAGCCAGTTTTTGCCGAGAATCTGCGCATTATATTTCACCACTTGGCCGCGCACCGTCACGGTCTGGCCGGAAAGTTTTTTGCTATCGGCAATGATGGCGGCAACGGTCTTGCCACCCGCGGCGAGTTTGATGCCGGTCACGTCCAAACTCGGCTTGGCTTTTTCCACTTGGCTGCCGATGGGCGGATGGCCGGGCGGCAACTTCTGCGTGGTGGGCGCGGGCAACGCGGGATGGCCGGGGGGTAATTTCATCACAGCCCCGGCTTCGGCAGCGGGCACAGCAGCGGCCCCAGTCACCACGTCGATGCCGCCGGTGAAATAGACCAAATCAAAATCGCGGTTCAGCGATTTGCTGTGGTAATTCGGCATCGGTTCGCCGGGCGCAAAGGAAACTTGGTCGCCTACTTTCACGGCGAACTGCACGGCAGCAGCCCAAACTTTTTTGCTGCCGGTATCCACCAGCACATACGTGTAGCCGGAGGTGCTCATGGTCTCGCTGACTTTACCCGTCAGCAGGCTCACCGCCGGAACGGCGGCGGGGGCGGCATTATCTTGGGCAAAGCTAACCACGGGGGGCAGCGCGAGCAGACCGGCGAGGAGGAGGTATTTCATAATTTTATTTTGTTTGATTTGACCGTCAAAAAGCAGCGTTCAATAGCTCTTGGGCTTGTGGGCTTCATTTTGCCCACTGCCATCGTGGCAACTCAAGGTGCAAGTGCCGTGGTTCACGCCGGTGGAAGTGTAACTGATGACGCCGTTGTAGGGCTTGACGTAAGTGGGATTAAAATTAACCAGATGCGCTTGGCTGGCACCGTGCGAATCATGGCACGTCGTGCACGCGGCGCGAAATTCTTCGATGTGTTTCTTGTGATAGCGCCAGCTCGTCGTCAACGAACTATCCACCACGGAACTGCTGTGGCATTTGTAGCACAGCGCGAAATTGTTGGCAGTGTAAGGCGTGCCATCGGTCAACAATAGCTGGCGTTCCAGCAACGGGGTGTAAACCGAACTGTGCGGCCCTTTCGCCCCGGTGCCGCCCGCGCCGGGACCAGCATCATTATTGTGGCAATCCGTGCAATTCATCGTGCTCGCGGTAGTCAGCGGGAGAATCAAACTGGGCACCCGCGAATTTTTCCCCGCCGCTTCCACCGGATGGAACGAGCCGTTGCTGGGGCTGAATTCACGGCGCGTGTTCGTCTCCACAGTTTGACGCGGCACGCGCGCGGGGCCGCGTTGGGCGCTATCCGCATGACACCGAAAGCATAATTCATATTCGTGAGTGATGGCCGATATTCTGGTGCCGCCAGCGCTGATGCCCACGACGCCATTCAACGCACCGGAAAGTTGTGTCTGGCTCCCGAGCGTGCTGCTGGAGACGTGCGTGTTATGGCAATCCGCACACGTCGCATGGCGCGTGGGTGGATTGATTGGGTCTTCTTGAGCGTTGTGTGTGTCCGCCGCCAACAGCAAGGGGTGCCCGCTGATCTTATTCAGTTCCGGCGCCATGTTTTTACCCGGCCCAACGCCGCTATGGCACGGCAGACAATTTTGGTCCGGGGTGGAAAAACGCATCAGCGACTGTTTGGTGGCTGCCGTGTGCGGCACATGGCAACTGGCGCAACCGGCGCTGGCCACGGTCGTTTTCGTCGCCGCCTTTTTGACCGCTCCACTGCTCGGCGGATTCAATAGAGCCGCCAACGCGGCTGGCAACGGCAGCGTGGAATTGACGTGACTGGAAGCCGATGAAGGCGCCACGGTATGACACGTCAGGCACAGTGCGGAGCCAGTATTATCAACCACGAGAAAACTGCCGAATTGGTTATTGTGCGGGTCATGGCAAGAGGTGCATTGCAGTTGCCCGCTCCGGTCCAAGCGCACATCCGGGCCCAGCGTGTTCGGGTCGTGTAATTTACCATTCGCCGTGACGAGCGCGGTATTGTAAGCGAACGAAATCGGATGGTCGGCGGAGAGATCCGTGCCCAAGTTGCTGAGACCGGCTGGCATCGTTGCGGAATTCATCGTGATCGCCGTGCCGCGACTGTTGACCATGCCCAACGCAATGGTGCCGTCGTGACAACTTAAACAAAGTTTGGAAGAACCGTTCGGCTGACCGACTACAGCTTTCAACGTCGCACTGCTGTAGGGCGTGTAAGCCGCCGTGGACATCGCATGATTCCACAACGGTCCGTCGCCGGTCGCGTTGTGCGGCGTGTGGCAAAAAATACAGACATCAGATTCCGTCGTCGCGTGCACACTGCCCGAACTGCTGATGGCTAGGTTATGTTTGGAGAAAACGATGCTGTTTGGATTCTGCGCGAACGCGGCGAAGCTACTCGCCACGAGGCCAGCGCCGAGGAGCTTCACGGCGAAGCGTGAACGCAGCAGGATGGAAGCAACAGTTTTCATTCTTTGCCGGTATAACGGAGCACTTGCACGCGATGGTTGTAAGCGTCGGCTACGAAAATTTCATTCTGTGCATTGATCGCGATGGCGTTGGGCAAACAGAATTGGCCCGCTGCGTCGCCGCCTTCGCCGCAGGCCAGCAGCAGCCGACCTTGCGCGTTAAAAATCTGCACGTTGTTGAACACGCCATCCACGACATAGACGTGACCGGAGTGATCTACCGCCACGCCTTTGGGTCGGCTGAAATGGCCGGGGCCATCGCCCGCACTGCCGAACGCGCGCACAAATTTTCCGTCCGCCGTGAACACTTGGATGCGGTGATTCATCGAATCCGTGACGTAAATCTGCTGCTGGTCATCCACCGCCACGTGCGTGGGGAAATTAAATTCGCCCGCGCCATTACCGCGTTGCCCGAACTTGGAAATAAATTTTCCCATCAGATTACAGATGACGATTTGATGACGCTGCACATCGGCGATGAGGAGATGTTCGCCCGCCAACGCAAGGCCGGAAGGACGTGCTAATTCGTTCGTGATGCTGAACTGCCATTTGCCTTGCTCGTCAAAAGCCACCACTTTGCCCCAGCCGGAATCCGCGACAAAAAATGTTGCTCCATGGTGCACCGCCGCGACGGGTGACTGGAAATTTTGGCCACCCACGCCCGCCCACTGCCGCCATTTTTTGCGAGCGAGGTCGAGGTAACAAACCGCATTAGCGCTCGTGTCGGTGACGAGGAGATTGCCCGCGTCATCCAGTGAAAGACCAAACGGCCGCCCGAATTTTTTTTGACCGGCACCCGTGCCCGTGATGGTATTGGCCACGCGGCTGAAAAACGACGGGCGCACCCCGATGTCTTGGGGGCCGGCAATCGCCCGTTCATAAACGACGTAAGGTTCAGCGGGCGGCGCTGGCCAAGCAGGCAGAGCGTTCGTTTCCACAGGAACCGCCAATGCCGAGAGGCCGCCTAACCAACCCGCCACCAGCACCAGACCCACCCGTGAACGGGCGAATTTCTGACTTGGCACTGGGCATGGGTAGCTTGGCGTCATGACTAAAAGGTTCGTTTCAAATAGACAAAGAGGCGATGTTTTTCGCGCTGTTCCGTCCACAGACTGGAGGTGGTGGATTGGGTATTATATTCGTAACCGGTGCGCAGGCTCAACTTGCCGCGCGTCCAATTGAAACCGGTGCGCGCCGAGCCTTGGAGTTGTTCGGTGCCGATGACGTCTTGCAGCGAACAGCCGCCTTCCACATACCAGTTGAATGCCGACCAGAGCCGCGCGCTGTAACGGGTGAGGAACTGATATTGCGTTTGCGTGCGGCCCCCCGCGTAGCTGTAAAAGGTCTCATTCAAACTCACGTTCAACGAGGAGCGCTCATCGAGGCGGAAATCGGCGGTTTGATAAAAGCGTTCGGCTTGATACTCGCTGAAATTGGAATTGTAATCTTCGTATTCCGCGCCCAGCCGAAACCAGCGCCAATGATAATCTACGCCGCCCACGAAATCCGTGAGCGTTTGCACGAGGACTTCCGGCGGCGCGTTGTTATCCATCCAATTCACCCGCGCATAGATGCCGAAATTTCCGTAGAGATCCAACCGGACTTGAAAAATACCGTTGAGCGATTCATACGCCGCGTTGTTCAGCGAATCACTTTGGTAAGTCACGGTGACGGCAAGATTATCATTCCCCAGCAGCAACGAATTCAGATGGCTGCTCGGCGGAATCAGCAATTGCACTTCCGTCAATTCGCCCGACGTAATGATTTGATAATCGCTGCCCTCGATGAGCACGTCGCCCAGCACACTGACTTGAATGGAGCCGGCCACGACGCGCGGCCGGCTCAGATAAACCGGATGATATTGCAGGCTCGTAGGCAAATATAGTTGATGCGGCTCGTCGATGCTCGTGATGATACTGCCGGTGGATTGATCTTGTTCATGATCGGCGACCAACCCGACGCCCGCCGTCAAACGCCCCCACGATTGCACCCGTTTATTGTAGCTTTCAAAAAAACCTAAGCCGACGCGGTCCGTGCTGGAGGTGCTGGAGAATCCGGAATTTTCCTGATGGCTGCCATGCGCATCCAGCGTGGAACCGAGGCTTTCGTAAAGTTGATGGCGCAGGCCCACGACGCCTTGCACGCGCGTATCTTTGACCGAGCGCAATTCGTTGTGCGCAAAATCCAGCATCGCATAACTATCCAGTGTCGGCCGATGATTGATGGTGACGTTTTCGTTGGCCGTGATGGTGTCCGTGCGTTCGCCAGCGTATTGCGATTGACCAAAACTGACGCCGGTAGCGGCATTGATCTGCTTGCGATCACCAAACGTTTCCGAATCCGAAAGCCCTACGACTTGATTCAGACTGCGGAAGCTGTTGCCGAAATTGAAGACGTTATCAAATTGGTTGATGCGAAACGTCAGCGTGGTCTGCCCGCTTTTCCGTTGGTTGATGCCGGAAAAATTGAAATACATTTCCGTGATCTCCGAGGAATCGCTCAACCCAGAAGACGTCTCATCGCGATAACCGAAATCCGTATTCAGATTCAAGTGTTCCGTATTCCAACTGACGCGTCCGCCGTAGCGCTCGCTATCCACCGTGAACGTATCGAAGCTGCCATAGTCGCGATGCGTGTGATCTTGCGCCGCAAAAAATGACGCGTTGTAGGGCTTGGCTTCGAGCAGATTCACCTGCGCCAGATAGCGGTTCAATTCCTGACTTTCGTTGCGCGTCTGGGTCGCCCCCGGACTCTTGGACGTCATACTATCCCAGCCCCAACCCATTTCGCCGTCCAAGTCAAACGCCAGCAAATTGGGATGATAAATGGAACCAGCGGTGCGCAAGCCCACCGTGGGAGTGATGAATAATTGTTCGTAAGTGGATTCATTCCCGCCGACGCGCGTGGTTTCCGTAGAACTTTCCACTTCCAGCCCGACGCTCGCTTCGGGCACGCCATTCAATTTGAACCAACGAGGATCTTCCGCGTGCGCCAAGGAGACCGACCGCTCCGCCAGTCCAGCCAGCAGCAGACTGGTGAGCCATTGAGAGCGATGATAGCCGAGGAATTTCATTTCGGCAGCACCGCCTCCTTACCGGGAACTCGATTCAATGCGCTGGGTTTGAGGAGAAATTTGTCTTTACCCACGTGCGGGTCGTGGCACACGGTGCAGGCTTTGCCCTCGGCTGTGGCGTGACCTTTGACCGCCTTCAAATCTTTATCGTCGTGGCATTCGCCGCAGAGTTTCACCAAATCTTTCGCGAGCAAAAATTTCTCCATGGATTGATGCGGCTTGTGGCAACCGGTGCAATCGTCCACGACGTCGTGTTTGAACTTGGCTTTTTCCAGAAAATTATCGTGGCAATCCCAACACAATGCGGGCGCAGATTTTTTCACGAGCGCTTTTTTGTCCGTGGCGTGCGGATTATGGCAGGCGAGACAATCGCCATCGCCCACCGGCTGATGAATGGATTTGAATTTCTTGGACGGCAGATCATCGTGGCAATCCGCGCACGTATCCTTCACCGATTTTTTCAATAGACTCTTGATATTCGTCGCGTGCGGATTGTGACAAGCCAGGCAGTCGCCATCGCCCACGGGCTGATGCACAAACTTCTTTTTGGCGGTCAATTCTTCATGGCAGCTCGCGCAGGTGGCTTTGACGGGCTTTTTCAACAAGCCCTTGATCTTGCCGGCGTGCGGGGTGTGACATTCCAGACAATCGCCGTCGCCCACGGGTTGATGGACAAACCTTTTCTTGGCGGTCAGTTCATCGTGACATTCCGCGCAGGTCACTTTGACGGAATTTTTCAACAAGCCTTTGAAGTTCGTCGCGTGCGGGGAATGGCAATCGAGACACTCGCCTGCTTCCACGGCTTGATGTTTGATTTTGCCAGCGGCGAGCGGATCGTCATGGCACGTCAGACACAGCGCATTGCCCTTGGTGACGAGCAATTTTTTATTCACCGATTGATGCGGCGCGTGGCAGCTCTTGCAATCACCTTCCGCGACCGGCTGATGTTTGACCTTCGCCGGCGTGAATTTATTTTTCAGTTCCACATGGCAGTTGAAACAGACTTCGCCGGGCTTGCCCTGCATCTTCTGCGAGAATTGCGATTCGTGACAGGCCGTGCAATTGCGTTGCGCGTAGGGCGGATGAATCTGCATGACCGGCCGCGCGGGCGGCGCGGGCGTAGTCGAAGCGGTTTGGCTCGTGGCGTTGGTGGACGCAACGGTTCCCACCACGGCGGCGGAAGCATTCGTCGCCCCCGGTTGCGGCACGCCATCAAAGAATACATTCAGCCACTTCTGCTTGGTTTCCGTGCGACAGCCGGCCACCAACAGCACGCCCAACAAAACCCCGCTCACCGCGAGGGCACGAGCCCAGCGCGAACGGAGATTGATCTGGCGAGTGGAAAACTTCATGGCGGCGGCGCGTGAAATTATTTTTTCAAGAAGCCATAGACGCTGACTTTTTGGCCACCGAACTGGCTGGTGACGAAAATGAGATATTCACATTGCTTGCCGGGCGCGACGTATTTTTGAAAATACGGAATGTGATCGTAATCTACTTTCACGGCGGCGGGCAAAACGACTTCGCCTTGCGTGCTGGCTCCGGCTTGGCCGAAGAACAAGAGCAAGCGCCCTTGCGGATCAAAAATCTGCACGACTTGCGTCGCGGCATCCACGACGTAAGCGAGACCTTGGCGATCCACCGCCACGCCCTTGGGCCGCGCAAACAGTCCCGGCGCGACCCCTGCCCGACCAATGGTGCGGATGAATTTACCGTCCAGATCATATACTTGCACCACGTTGCCGCCGGTGTCCGAGACTAGCAACCGGCCCGCTTCATCAACAGCCAGATTCGTCGGCGACAGTAATTTCCCTTCGCTGGCTTTAGCATCGGCGGGCACGGTGAAGAGTAATTTGCGGTCAGCTTTGCCATAAACTTTCACGCAATGATTTTTGAGATCAGCGATGTAAAGCCGATCTACCGTAATAGCGACATCGGACGGTTTCATTTCATCTTTTTTACCGATGGCTTCGCGAAAAATTCCGTCGGCACCGTAAACCAGAACCTGTTCGCGGCCCGTGTCGGCGAGGTAGCGGGTGCCGTCTTTATCCACGCTGATGTTGATGGGCAAACGCATCTTGCCCTCGCCCTGCGGATTGAAATAGCTGGCGCGATTTTTTTTGAGGTCAAAGATTTCCACGACGCCCGCGACGGTATCGCAGACAAAAACTTTCCCATCGTTGACGGCCACGCCATACGGTTTGACCAGCGGATTGACGGTCTTTTGTTCACCGGTGACGAAGTCGGCAAAGCTGCTACTACGACCTAGATCAGCCTCACCCGCGAAGGCGGTGAGAAATTGAATGCGCGGTTCATCCGGCGCGGGCGGAAAGAAAGTGAAGGGCTTGGCGGAGTTTTTCGGCGCGGTGGCGCAGCCGGTTCCCAAGGCCAAAAGCAGGCAACTACCACCCATCAAAATCCCACACCAAATGCTGTTTGTTTTCATAGTCAGAATTGATTTAATTTCTGCCTTTTATTTAACTGCGATAGATTGTTCCGACTCACCTTAAATTGTCAAAAGACGGCCAAGTTTTGACTAATCGTGCCAGTTGATGCTGTGATGGTGGTGGCTTGAACAGCTTGGCCGCAAGCTTGCAAAAAAGAGCGGGCTTTGGTCGAAAATCTCAACCAAAGCCCGCGTGAATTCAGAATAATAAACCCATGATCAATTCACGATGATGGTGTTTGTGGCGTTCCCCGTGCCGCCCGGATTACCGGCTTGCATGATCACTTTGTAAGTGCCGGCGTTAGTGTAGGTGTAAGAGGTGGTTTGACCCGATACACCGACCAACCGGTTTGAGGTAGCCATGTTGCCACTCTTGTCATAGAGGCTCCATTTACTATAGAGCGCATTCAGGCTGGTGTTCGTGAAGTTCACGGTCACAGGCGCGATGTATGGCCCAGCACTGAACACGAAACTCGGCACGGCCGGAGCAAAGACGGTGACGTAGTTGTTACGCGTCATCGTTTCTGTTCCCACACCGTCCGTCGCCGTTAGGGTGACTGAATAGATACCCTGCACGGTGTATTTGTGCGCTACGACTAAGGCCGTGGTGTTGGTGGTAACACCATCACCGAAGTCCCAAGCGGCAGCTGTGACGCTCGCGTTGAAGTTCGTGAAGGTGACCGTGCCGTTGAGCGCCGCATCTGGCGAGTTGGCGGTGAACTTGGCGGTGACGAATTGATTCAAGACCTTGGTTTCGGCATCTTTGAGGAGCAGCGGCACAAACGTCGGATTATGCACCCCGAAACTACCGTCGTTGCGCACCATGTAGGTGTTGAAACGAGCCTGACGAATATCAGTAGGTAATTTCAATTGATCAGCCGCAGAAGGGCCGGCGTTGGTTACGGTAGCCAGCACGCCAGGGGAGGTGAATTCCCAACTGTTTTGCTTATATTTGTTGTAGTTCGTGGTCAAGATGGCCGGGCCATTATTGGTGGCCCAACGAGCCAACAGATCGACCACACGGGCAATGTTGTTGGTGGTCTTGACTTGATAGCTCATCCAATCGGGATAACCACTGGTATGACAACCGCCCAAGGCGCAGCCATTCGGATCCATGTCAAAAGTGTGACCCAAAACTTTAGTGCTGGCGTTCACAGCGTATTGCGGCACGTGGCAGGTGGCGCATTGGTTCGTGTTGAAGATCGAACGCGGTGCGATACCACTGTGAGTGGCGTAGATGCCGAGGCCATTGGTCAGAACACCGTTGGTATAGACATTCTTTCCGTTCGTCGTATTGAGATAATCCGGTTGCAGAATGCCGACCAGAATATTGTATTGCACCGAGTTGTGCGGAGCCCGGCTGTAGCCAGTGACATTCGTCGTTAAACCCGCCGTGACCAGCAGATTCGTCGGCGTTGTTACAACATTCGCCGTGGTCCGGCCGATGATGTAGCTATTCGTGAGAATGCCATAAACATTGGTCGTGTAGCTGTTGGTATAAACATCCACATAAACCAAGTTCGTGGTCGCACTGCCCACCACCGTATTGGTGATCAAACCATAAGCCAAACCGTCCCAACGCGCGCCGCGCGTGTTATGGCATTGACCGCACACGTTGATGTTGGGGTTGTAGAGCGAGGAGAACGTGGTGCCTACGAACGCAACATTGGTGGTGATAGCTCCCATGAAATTGGTTGTGAGCAGAGTGCGCTTATCAGCCAGCGAGGGCATCGTGAAGAAATTCGATGACCACGTTGGGTTACGCAATTGCGCGACATTGTATTTGGAATGCGGGTCATGGCAGACCGCGCAGGTCGGACCCCAAGCACCGGAGTCTTTGCCGGAAGGCAAGACCAGCGCGTTGGTGCGACCAGCCAAGCGATCGGAATAATCCGAAAGCATCGCCATGCGCGCGGCACCTGAGTGACACACGCCGCAGGAAGCCGCCCGGTCTTGACCGAGATCATAAACCGTCGCGTATTGCAGAGTCGCCAGCGATTGCGGGCCATTCAAGCTGTGGACGATACCCGTGGTGATATTCGTCTTGAGCGTGAGATTGGCATTGGTCGTGACGTAATAACCGTAGAGGTTTGTGCCGCCAAGCGTGATGGTGTTGGTGTAATACACACCGCCGTTGAAACCGTATTTCACGTCATCATTCACTTGGGAGTGCGCCGATTCCGAGTATTCATCATACGTCGGATGGTGGCTGTCTTGATGGCAACTACCGCAGATTGCCGGATCAATGCTGACGACCGGGCGAATCAGCGAGTGGTCACTGTTCTTGTGCCAGCCCGCAGCCCCGTGACAGTTTTCGCAGCCCACATTCGCAAGGTGCGGCGTGAGCGTTTGATTCGTGTAACCCGTCGGCTGACCGAAGCCAACCGTATGACAAACGATACAGGCAGGATTGTTATCCATGTGCACCGCCGCGAGCGTGCTCAAAGCCGAGCCGTGCGCCGTCTGCGACCAAGTGGTAAATTTATCACCGTGGCAACTGCCGCAATCGCCCGACCCAGCGAAGCCATTCGCCTGATTAAGCCGGAAGAAGTAACTGTTGGTCGGGTCAGGATTCGTCACCGTTTGCGACCAGGCAAAATCTGACGCCGCCACGCTGGCGATCGAACTCCACGGCCCCGCAGGACTCGTGGCCGCTTCAATGCTATACCAGCCTTGTAGGCCATACCACGACAGGGTGGCGTTGGTCGCCGTCACCGTTTGGCCGGTGATGACCGAGGCCGCCGGAATACCGCCGCCATCGTTCGGCGTAATCCGATACATATCGGTTGCGCGAGCACTGGTCCCGAGCAGGCTGCCCAGCACCAGTCCACTCGTGAGAATGGCCCGCGCCCGCCGCATCAGGTAATGATCAATTGTTTTCATTTTAAATTTTGGTTCTGCCTGGCCCGACCCGTCCGTGACGACGGTTCCGGCGCGGCAGTTTAAGGGTTATTTGTTATGGCAACTGCGGCAGAGCAAACTGCCCTTGCCCGCTTGCGTGCCCACGATCTTCACCAGTTTAGGATTGCTCGTGATGTTGAACGGCGTGCCCTCTTGATTGTGCACGTCATGGCACGAGGTGCATTCCAAACGATTCTTACCGTTCAACAAAAAGCCGTTCACCGTCATGTCATTGCCGGAAACAAACGTCCCGCTGTCCGGGGTCAACACCGTGGTCGTATTCGGATTGAACAGCCATTTGTCTTGGTTGACACCCGAGCCCACGATGGCCGGCGTGTAATCCAAGGAAATCGGATGCGAGTGAGTCAGATCCGTGCCGAGGTTGGCGCTGTTAGTGATGGTGACACCCACCCCTTTGGTGGTGCCGCCGTAAGTGTTGATGGCCACCGTGCCGTCGTGGCAGCTCAAACAGGCTTTGGATTGCCCTGCCGGTTGCGCGTCGATCGTCGCTTGCAGACTCGCGACCGTCACATTGGCGTTGTTATACATCGTGAAGGTGGACGCCGTGGTGGCGTGCGACCAGAGCGGCACCACCGAACTGTCGGCATGGTGAGGCGTATGGCAGGCGCTACAGACGCTCGCCGGATCCGAGGGGATGACGTTCCACGATTGTGAGGAAAAATCATGCGGACTGCCGAGCACTCCGGCTCGGGCGGTGAAGGCCAGCAGGGAACCTGCGACCATCGTGAGAGTGAGGAACTGGGTAGTTTTCATAATGTTATTGTGAGGGTTTACAACGCGCGTTTAGTGTTTTTTGTGCTTATCTTTTTCGGTTTGCTTGCGGCCAGTGGTCCAGCCGCATTTGGTTCACAAAGCATCAGCCAGACACTTTGTCTCCAACAGCAGACGCGCAAACCGGCCAACGAGCCGTCTCGAATCCACTGTTAAATTGTTTCATAAAATTCATTTTGGTTTCAGGCGGCACAGACCGCTTCGCCCATCGCCCATTGCGGCACCGCCACCACCGGCGCGGGGCGCGACACATACGGCGTCGCAAAACGTTTCATTAATTCCGCCGTGTGTTTCTCAATGATGCGTTCGCAGCATTCGAGCTCTTGCACGCGGTTCTTGGTGTTCTCGCGAACGACCGCTTCAAGATCGTCAATGTCGTAGAGAAAAACGTTCGGCAAGGTTTGCACTGCCGGATCTATGTCCCGTGGCACAGCGATATCCACCAACACCAGCGGGCGATTGCCGCGCGCGGGTAAAATCTTTTCCACATCTTCCCGGCGTAACACGATGTCCTGACTGCCCGTGGAACTGACGAGAATATCCGCCTCCGTCATCGCGGCAGCGGAATCTTCGATGCGCACCGCGCGACCGCCGAATTCCTTCGCCAGCTTCTCCGCGCGTTCCACCGAGCGGTTCGCGACCAGAACCGTTTTGGCACCGCGCTTAGCCAAATGTTTCACGCAGGCTTCCCCCATTTTGCCCGCACCTAAAATCATCACCGTCTTTTCGCCAAGGCTCCGATCAAAGACTTTTTCCGCGAGTTCCACCGCCACGCTGCCCACCGAAGTGGCGCCGCGACCGATGCCGGTGTTCGTGCGAATGGACTTCACGACCGTCAACGCGGTTTGGAACAGGCGATTCATTTTCTTGCCGACGAGCCCGGCGTCTTTCGCCATCTGGTAAGCATTTTTGACTTGGCCGGTGATTTCCGTTTCGCCGATGACGAGGGAATCCAATCCGCTCGCCACCGAGAAAAGGTGTTTTGCCGCGTCCGCGCCTTCTTTGACGTAGAGGTGCGGCGTGAAATCAATGTCGCAATTGGTCAGCTCTTGAAACAGCGCTTGCACGCGACCATGGATCCAAGGGGAAACTCCGTAGATCTCCACGCGATTGCAGGTCGAGAGCAACACGACTTCTTCGAGCCCGCCGCGCAATTTGAGGCGGCAGCCGCTGCATTGCAGGCGCGAGCGATGGACGGCGAGTTTCTCGCGCACTTCCACCGGCGTGGTCTTGTAACTCAATCCTGCAACAAAAATTTTCATATTCAAATCGTGTGTTAGTTAGACGAACTGATGAGTCTGGTCGAACTTCACACTGCTAACTTATTTTCATATCGGTTCCCGCGCTCAACATCCTTTGCATAACAGTTAGCAATTTTTGCTATCTCGAATCTCGTGGGGATGCTCGTGAGCCTGCTGTTTCTCGGAAATTTTTCCATCCAGACAGGCGGGATTGATGGGATAAATATCCGGATCAAACATCACGTGATAGAAGTGCCAGACCACAATCGCCAAGCAGGCGAGCACGGCTTCGTAGTAATGAATCGTCGTCGCGATCTCCACAAACCAGCGCGGAAAATAGTGCGTCACATCCAGTTTGAACCAGATCATCAGGCCGGTAACACCCATCAAAAACGTGCCCCACACGACGGCCCAATATTCCATTTTCTCCGCGTAGCCGAAGCGACCCATCGCCGGTTTTTTCCTTTTCCAACCCGCGAGATAGCCAACCGCGCCCCAGACATCGGCCAAATCTTGCCGCACCGGAAACAAATCCCGCACCAGCCGCCGACCATCGTGCGTCGCCAAAATATAAATGACGTGATACAGCCCCACGACCAGCAGCACGAGGCCCGCGATGCGATGCACCCAACGCCGGAACGGTTCGTGTGCGCCCAACACTTTCGCCAAACCCGATTCGGGAAAACGCAGCGCAAAGCCCGTGATCGCCAGCACGGTGAAACTGAACGCCAAAATAAAATGCTGCCAGCGTTGCGACGTCGTCATGCGCACCACCGGCCGTTCCGTGCGCCGCAAGCGCGCCGCCGTTTTCTTCACGAAGATGATCCCGTTATGCAACGCCATCGCGCCGATGGTCACGACGATGAGCCACAGATAAACGCGGCGCACCAAGCGATTGAGGCGACTCCCCACATCCGTGCCGTTCGTCATGCCGTCCGCCGCCACATGGATTTTGCCGAACGCAAATTTCTCGCCGCCACCCGTGTGACATTTGCCGCACGTCGCGACGAGGTGCGCTTGATTGATGGTGGAATTCGTATCGCTCGACGGCAGGATTTTATGATAGCCGTGGCAGCTCGCGCAGTTCGCCGCCACCGTCGCATCGTATTGCGCCGCGAGGCCGTGGTAACTTTGGAAGAACGTCTGCACGCGATCGGCGGGCAGATTGTATTTCGTATTGATGCGCTCAGACGAATGGCAGCGACTGCATACGTCCTCGGAAATTTTCAGCGACTGACTACTCCCGCGCAGCGAACGGATCTGATGTTCTGCGTGGCAACCCGTGCAGATGGGCGCATCGTGCGAGCCGGCCGTGACGGCTTTGCCATGCACGCTCTGTTCCCATTCCTGCTGCTCCTTTTCGTGACACGCTCCGCACGTGGCCGCCTGCCGCGTGAAATACATCGGCGACGCGGGCGAATTATCCGAAATGATCGCGTGCGAATCGTGGCAATCGCGACACGTCGCCGCCTCCGTATGCCCTGCCTTGATCGCCAAGCCGTGAACACTCGCGCCATAACTTGCCGTCAACCGCGCGTGGCAAGTGCCGCAATTCACCGGCAGCAACGGTCGGTTATCATCGGGATGCTCCCCCGTGACATCTGCGTGGCAACTGGCGCAGGAATTGGTTTTGTGCGCGGATAATTTTAATTTCGTCACGTCCACGAAGAGCGAAACCGCACGCCCGGCAGCATTCGTTTTGACGAGCGTGTTATCGCTATGACAATCCAGACACGCGCTGTCCTTCAACGACCCCGCTGCCAGCGTGACCAGCGACCACACCCCAACCACCAGCAGACCGGCCAAAAGCTTTCCGCGATTCATACCCGCCAGTCTCACCCGCCGCTCGCCCCACTACCTCACCGCGCTTGGCGATTATTCCCCGTATTTTGATGGCCAAGGAGGGTAAACCAGTTCTGCCCAAACCGGGCAAAACCGGTCAATTTTTGAAAACCACCACTTTATCGGTAAGGATCAATCACCCCCAAATATCAAAAATGGGCCAAAAACCTTGCAGAAAGCCATCCGGTAAACTTCGGGTGACCAAAAGCAGCCTCAGAAAGCCACCCCGAAAAGTCAGGACGACCTTCCGCAGCTTACGAAGGTCGCTCTGGAAATAAAAACGGGCAAAAACAGGTTACGGCAGCCACCCGACAAACTTCGGACGACCTTCGTAACGTTCCGGAAGCCACCCGACAAATCGGGTAAGACCTTCGTAACGTTCCAGCGGCCACCCCGAAAACTTCAGGTGACGTTCGACAGCGTTTGGGGCGGGTGACCCGGCGGAGTTTTTGCCCCAACGGGGCAACGTCATTCAGCCCAGGGTTGACCGCGCAGCGGACTACCCTGGGTTTGCCATTCCAAAATGAAGCCAACCCTGAAAGGGTTGCATCCGTCGTTCAACCCGGTGCTGCAACCCCGTTGGGGTTGGTAATTTGTTGGGACGTTGACCCAGGGTAGCGCGTGCCGCGCAACCCTGGGCTGAAGGCTGGAATCCCGTTGGGAAAGCATATTTTCGCCTTGCCAGTAACTAAAAACCACTCACATAATCTTTAAATCATTTAATAATAAGGGTCCTAAGCGCATTTGTATTCACTGTGTTGAATCCACATAAATTTGCCTCAATGGGGACTAAAAAGTCTTTTATGGCAACCGATGGCAACTGGATAATTAGCCTACAATGTCGCCAGCGCCGCCGCCTACTGGCAGTTGGATCGGAAGCAAGCTGAGATAAGGCTTCCAAAAACCCACCATTATGATGACATGGTTAAACGTATGCGTGAAGCTCAGCGTTTCGGCGTGCTGAAAGGAATTATTTGGCACCAGGGCGAATCAGATCGAAAAAATGACACGAACTATAGCGAAGAGTTGACCAGCTTAGTCGCCCGGCTAAGGCAGGATTTGCATG
>CAIWFB010000168.1 GCA_903911825.1 uncultured Verrucomicrobia subdivision 3 bacterium | reverse complement strand
TCGTTTTTATCTCTATCAAGCGCACTGGCGACCGGACTTTCCGATGGCTCACATTCTGCCGCACTGGACGTGGCCGGAACGCGTCGGGCAGGTAACGCCGGTTCACGTTTTCACCTCCGGCGACGAGGCGGAACTTTTTCTAAATGAAAAATCGCTTGGCCGAAAAAAGAAAGGCGCTGACGAATATCGCCTGCGCTGGGATGACGTCGTGTATCAGCCCGGCACGCTCAAAGTCGTGGCTTACAAAAACGGAAAAGTTTGGGCGACTGATGAAATGAAGACCGCCGATGAACCGGCCAAGCTCGTGCTTAAATCTGATCACACAGAAATACGCGCGGATGGAAAAGATCTGGCTTTCATCACTGTGACCGTGACCGATAAAAATGGTTTGACCGCGCCGCGCGCCGATAATCGCATTCACTTTGCCATCGAAGGGCCTGGTGAAATTATTGCCACGGACAACGGTGATCCGACAAGTTTTGAATCCTTCCAGTCACGCGATCGCAACGCGTTCAACGGGCTTTGCCTCGTGATCGTTCGCGGACAGGCAGGTAAATCCGGCACCCTCAAACTGACCGCCAAAAGTGAGGGGTTGAAAACTGGAACTGTTTCCGTCAAAACTTTGTCACCCTAAAATCACACGATGAAAAAACTTCTCACCATCTTACTCGGCATCCTCGGCGTTACAGGATTTGCTGGCACGCCAACATTCACTGTTGATGCCACTCATGCCGTCGGCAAAGTCAGTCCTGTGCTTTACGGATTGATGACTGAAGAAATTAACCATAGCTACGATGGCGGACTTTACGCCGAGTTGATTCAGAACCGGGCTTTCCTCGATAACCCGAACTCGCCCGCCCATTGGTCAGTGATTACCGGTGAGGACACGGCTGCCACGATCACTCTCGATCCGGCGAATCCGCTGAATAGCCAGCTTACGACCAGCTTGCGGTTGGCGGTGACCAAAGTTGCCAAAGGTCAATCTGCTGGCGTCGCGAACACCGGATATTGGGGGATTCCCGTGCAACCTAAAACCGCTTATCGCGCCTCGCTTTGGGTGAAGGCTGAATCTCGATTTTCCGGGCCGCTGACGGTTTCCATTGTCAGTGGCGACGGACAAACCGTTTATGCATCGGGGAAAATTAAAAAACTCAACGCGCAGTGGAATCGCTACGAACTGATGCTTAAAACCGGCAATGTTGCGCCGACCATTGATGCGCGTTTCGTGATTGCGCTCGATCAACCGGGATCCGTCTGGCTCGGTTTAGTCTCGCTCTTTCCGCCGACGTGGAACGATCAGCCCAACGGCTTCCGTAAAGACCTGATGCAACTGCTGGTGGACTTGAATCCGAAATTTCTTCGCTTTCCCGGCGGTAATTATCTCGAAGGCCAGACGATTGAAGAGCGTTTCCAATGGAAAAAAACTTTGGGACCAATCGAGGATCGCCCCGGACATCCGTGCCCATGGGGTTATCGTTCGACTGATGGGATGGGACTTTTGGAATTTCTCAAATGGTGCGAGGATATGAAGGCGCAACCACTGCTGGCGGTTTATGCTGGTTACTCGCTGAAGGGCGCGCACATCAATCCCGGTTCTGAGCTTGAACCGTTCGTGCAGGAGGCGCTTGAAGAAATTGAATATGTTATCGGCGACACCAACACGACGTGGGGCGCGCGGCGTGCCAAGGACGGGCATCCGGCACCGTTTGCGCTGAATTACGTTGAGATTGGCAATGAAGATTGGTTCGATAAATCTGGCAGTTACGATGGTCGCTTCGCGCAGTTTCATGACGCGATCAAGGCGAAATATCCGCAGCTCAAAACGATTTCCACCATGGGCAACGATCAGCCGAAAGCCGTGCATGTCAAGAGCCGCCAGCCCGACATGATTGATGAACACTACTATCGCGCCACTGATGAATTTCTCCAGATGTCGCCGGACTACGCTCGGAAATATGATCGCAGCGGTCCGGAAATTTTCGTGGGCGAATGGGCGGCGCACGAAGATGCCAAGATCAAACCGTGGGAAGAAGGCGCGCGCAAGCAGCCGCCCACTCCCTCCATGAAAGCCGCGATTGGCGACGGTGTGTTCATGGCGGCGATGGAGCGCAATTCGGATCTGATCAAAATGCAATGTTACGCGCCGCTGTTCGTGAATGTGAATCCCGGCGCGCGGCAATGGCGGCCCAACATGATCGGCTACGATGCAATTTCGGCCTACGGCTCGCCGAGTTATTATGCGTTTCAGATGTTCAGCCAAAATGTCGGAGACGAAATTCTTGCGACTTCATCAACCGAAAACTCCATCCAAGGTTCGGCCACGCGGGACAGTAAAACAGGTGAACTCATTCTCAAGTTGGTAAATCCTGCGGCGATTTCAACCACGCTTAAAATTCAACTCCGAGGCGTCTCCGCGCTGCGTTCAAAAGCCACGGTCATCACGTTAGCGGGTTGTCCCG
>CAIWFB010000167.1 GCA_903911825.1 uncultured Verrucomicrobia subdivision 3 bacterium | reverse complement strand
CTGGGATTAATTTTTCCGGAAACTGAAACGGCCCGTAATTATTCGAACAATTCGTGATGACCGTTGGCAAACCATAGGTGTGATAATACGCCCGCACGAGAAAATCGCTGGAAGCTTTGCTAGAGGAATACGGCGAGTTCGGCGCATAAGGCGTTGTCTCCGTGAATAAACCCGTCGCACCCAGCGAACCATAAACTTCATCCGTAGAAACGTGATGAAATTTCTTCCCTTCAAAGCTACCATTCCAAAAAGCGCGACAGGCTTCAAGTAAATTGAAGGTTCCTAAAATATTTGTCGTGATGAAATCTCCCGGCCCGGTGATGGAACGATCCACGTGCGATTCCGCCGCCAGATGCATGACGTGCGTGATCGCGTGCCGCTCCACGACCTGAAGCGTCGCCGCTTTGTCGCGCAAATCTACTTTTTCAAAAACGTATTTTGGATGGCTCGCCACCTTTTCCAGATTTTCCAAACGTCCCGCGTAAGTCAGGCAATCTAAGTTCACTAACTTCGCGACTCGCGCATCGTCGATGACGTGTTGAATCAAATTCGAGCCGATAAAACCCGCACCGCCAGTAATCAAAAGGTTCATGCTATTTATTTTCTGGTTGCCAGTTTTTTAGAGAATCTTCCAGTGCTTCTTCCACGCCACGAACTTTCACGCCCGTGGCTAACAACTTGGAAACATCCATCACGCAATTGGAACGCGGCGTTTTTGCGGCCACTTGGTAAAACTCATCATCGCTTGCCCAATACTCAAACTTGCGCGCAGGTTTGAGGAATTTTTCTACTTGTTCAACGACATGACGCGTGGTCACGAAACCGGGATTCGTGACGTTGTAGATTCCAAACGGGGCACGCAGTTTCCAAGTGTCCAGACACGCACTCACAAAATCCGCGCGGTGGGAAATGGAATTCACGTTGTCGTAAACTTTGGCGTAACGCTGCACCTTGCTCAAATAATTGCGCGGGCTATCGAATTCATCGAACGGAATCCGCAAACGCCAGACATAACTTTGGCCGATGCCCGCCATCGCTTCTTCGCCCAAGGCTTTGGTGCCGCTGTAGAAACTACAGGGCTGGTCGCGAAAAGAAAAGTTAGGCGTGTCCGTCTCCGTGAAGCCGAGAATATTCTGCGGAGATTTTTCCGTGAGCAAACGCATCGCCGGTTTGGTCATGTCTTTCTCGGTGTGCACCGCGCCGTTTTCAGAAATTTTTGCCCCGCTATAAATGCAGCCACTAGAAACGTGACCCCACGGAATTTCCGTCGCCGCGCAAGCGTGTGCGATGGTTTGCGGCAACAGGGCATTGCCTAAAAGCGTGCCGGCCTTATCCAGTTCGCAAGCATCCACGTTCGGCTTGCCAGTATAACCGGCCGCGTTGATCACGAACGTCGTTTTTTTTGCGCGGAGAAAGTTAAGCAGTGAATCGAAGCGCGTATAATCCACTTCTGAGCGCGAAAGCGTCAGAAAATTTTGTCCGCGTCGCTGCAATTCAGTTTGAAACGCCATACCGATATAGCCGGTGCCGCCGAGAAGTAAGATCATAATTTAATTTTGCAGACGTTTGGCTTCAGCGATGACTTCTTGGTCGAGGTAGGTGCGGTATTCGCAATTGGGAATCTGACCGACAATCGCTTCCAGTTGCGCCAAGGAAACGATGCCCTGACGAAACGCCGCTTCTTCCGGGCAGCCGATTTTCACACCGGCACGTTTCTCAATTGTCTGCACATACGCGCTCGCCTCGTGCAAGCTGCTGCTCGTGCCTGCATCCAGCCACGCAAAACCGCGCGGCAAACGATGCACTCTTAACGTCCCGCGCCGCAAATACTCCACGTTCACCGCCGTAATTTCCAATTCGCCGCGCGCCGAGGGCTTTAGATTTTTTACGACATTCAGGACTTCGTTGTCGAAAATATAAAGGCCGGGCACAGCGTAATTACTCTTGGGGGACTGGGGTTTTTCCTCGATAGAAACCGCTTTGCCCTGCGTGTCAAATTCCACCACGCCGTAGCGTTCGGGGTCGTTGACATGATAACCGAAAATGGTCGCGCCCGTTTTGAATTCACCAAAAGCGCGTTGAAAGGAATCACCGCCGTAAAAAATATTATCGCCTAGAATCAGCGTCACAGGGTCTTGGCCAATAAACTTTTCAGCAATCAAAAAAGCCTGCGCGATGCCTTCAGGCTTGGCCTGTTCGCGATATTCAAGCGTGATACCGAACCGGCTGCCGTCGCCGAGCAATTGTTTGAAGCGCGGCAGATCATGGGGCGTGGAGATGAGGCAGATTTCCTTGATGCCGCCCTCAATCAACGTTGTGAGCGGATAATATACCATGGGCTTGTCGTAGACCGGTTGCAACTGTTTGCTGGCCACCAGCGTCAGTGGATATAGCCGCGAACCAGCGCCGCCTGCGAGAATGATGCCTTTCATGAGCGCAAAGCCTAAAAATTCCCACGGCAGATTAAAAGGACAAGTTCTGGCTTTCAACCAGCTGCTAAGGCCAATAAACGGTCGAATTGTGGATCGGTCAGCGGCGTGACCGACAAACGAGACTGCTTGACCAGCGGCATTCCCGACAAAACCTTGTCCGCCTTGATGGTCTCCAAAGTCACGGGATTTTTAAGCGGCTTTTCCGGCGCGAGATCCACGCATGACCAGTCGCCTTCCTCAGCAGTCGCATCAGGATAGAATTCCTTCACCACTTTCGCTAGGCCAACCACCTGCTTGTCCGTGACGCTGTGGTAAAAGCAAACGAGATCGCCTTTTTTCATCGCGCGCAGATTATTGCGCGCTTGAAAATTGCGCACACCTGTCCACGCGGTTTTGCCATCCTTGACCAATTGGCACCACGAGTAAGCTTCCGGTTCCGACTTCACGAGCCAGTAATTCATGCCGAGAAATAAACCACGAAGGCGCGCCGACACCAAGCGGGAAAAATCCATGTTTCATCCGCGGCCATCCGTGACTAAACTAGCGCCGTGAATTTCGCAGAAAATCTTAATTCCATTCAGCAGCGTATCACCGCCGCTTGTGCGCGGGCGGGACGCGGCCTCAATTCCGTCACGCTGCTCGCTGTTTCTAAATCGCATCCGCCGGAAAGCATTCAAACCGCCGTGGCGTGCGGTCAGATTTTTTTCGGCGAAAATAAAGTGCAGGAAGCCAAAGCGAAAATTCCGCTGTCGCCGAGCAAAGCCCGCTGGCAATTCATCGGCCATCTCCAATCCAACAAGGTGCGTGATGCCGTGGAATTATTCGAAATGATTCAAGGTGTGGACAGCCTAGCCATCGCCCAAGAAATCTCTAAACGCGCCGAGCAAGCAGGCAAGACCATGCCTATTTTGGTCGAAGTGAATGTGGCCGGTGAAGGTAGTAAATTTGGGTATCAGCCGGAAAAATTGCTCGCAGAACTGGACGCGCTAAGCGCCTTGCCGCGCATAGAAATTCATGGTTTGATGGCGATTCCGCCCTATTCGCCCGTGCCAGAAAAAACTCGCCCCTACTTCCAGCGGCTGCGCGAATTGAAGGTGCAGGCGGAAAAAATTCTCGGCTATCCCCTGCCCCAATTGAGCATGGGTATGAGCGGCGATTTTGAGATCGCCATCGAAGAAGGCGCAACCATCGTGCGCGTCGGCACGGCGTTATTCGGTGAACGCATCAGCCAATTACGGCTCGAACAATCCTAAATTTTATCGCAATCCAGCCGATATGAATTAGGTTCCAACCGTATGACCGTGGATACTTTCAAACGCGAAATCAGTGAGGCCGTAAAGAATTACGACCGCTACGTCGTCTGCCTGCAAAAAACGCCGCAGGAATTTGCCGAAGTTTTGAATTCCCTCGTGCAGAAAGCCATCAAAGCCTATGAAAGTCGCGCTGCCGGCATGCGCCACGGCATTGCGTTGGACAAGGAAGTGACCGTGATTTTGAGCCAAAGCGATGAGGCTCGTCCCCTGTGCGGCATCTATTTCAACCTGCACTCTCCTTACAAGAAAGACGCTCTGCCCAAGACCGTTCAGCCGCTCGTAGAAAAATCGCCAGCCGATAACGACTGAATTATTGGTCGCGGACGGTGTCGCCCACTTTACCCTCGCCGGAAATCAAATCTGCCACGATGTTGTTTTCAGATTGCGGGCCGGTGATTTTCACTTCTGCCGTTTTCAAGCCGGCGCGATACAGAAACAGCCGCTGTTGTAATTTCGGCATCTGATTCGCCGGGAAATCCAACACCACAAAACGGCCCACGGTGTTGACGGAAACCACTTTCGCCGCGAGCGACAAATCCGGCGTGACAATCGGTTTACTCATCGTCGGAGTTGTTGGCTTAGACTCTGCGGTTTGGGGCTTCTTGGAGGCGCAGCCGAAGAACACAACCGCGCAGATGAGGATGACGATGGAGCAAAGCGTTTTCATTTTTAGATTCAGGCGAGTATAAGTCTGGCTGCCGACCGTTCAACCAAATTTAACTTACCGCTCCTGCAACAAACTCACCGGCCCAAACAAACCTGCGGGTTCCAGCTGTGTTTTTGCGGTCAATTTACGAATGTTCGTGCGCGTCAACCGTTGCTCTTTCGGCTGGCTTGCGTCGCCGATGATGCGGTTAGGCCAGAAGTTTACCACCTCAACCGTCAATTGGTTCTCGCCCGGCTTGAGTGCCGCCGTCACATCCATGCGCCACGGCGGACACCAAACGGTGCCGCAGGATTGGCCATTCACTTTCACCTCGGCGATTTCGCGCACGCTGCCCAAATCCAAAAACAGTTTTGAATTATTTGTTTTTAATAGTGAGTTAGAAAAAGTAAAAGTCTTTTCGTAAATCGCCGTTCCGGAATAAAATTTAATGCTCGGCTCCGGGCGACTCGTCCAATCCACCAGTGAATCAAATTGCACCTTCTCCGGCCCGCCCCATTTCGGATCGAAGTGAACCATCCAAGCGCCAGAAATTTCCTGCACGGAAGTCTGTGCGGGCGGATTGCTGCCGAGTTTCGCGGGCTGCGTAGATGCTTCACGAAACACCACGAAACACGAACCGCATGGCGCAAAATCCAGCGCGAGACTTGTGACGCCGTTGGTTTGCGCAAAGGCGTTGGCCAGTGAATGTTCGCCGGTGACAGCATTCCACAATTCCGGCGAGCGATTACCGACGCGAAAGTTACACATGGCTGAAGTCGCATTCGTGGAACGGTTGGCCACAAAATAAATGTCAGCTTCCGAAGAGGCACGGTGAATATAATCCAACTGCCCGCCATCCGTGCTGGTGAAACTGAAATCAGCCGCGACCTTGTCCGCCTGCAAGACTTCGCGCGTTGATTTGTCCGCGATGACGCGTCCGGCACCGACTTTACCGCCCCACAATTCCTCCGCCAGCGCCGCAATTTCCGTATCCACCGCCGCTGAATTTTCCAGCGTTTCGCCACGCACGGGTTTAGAGCCAACCACCGTGGCACCTGCTGTGACCAAGGCTTTGATCTGCTTCAGCGCCGCCAGTGAGATGACGGAGCGATCCGCCAGCGCCAACACGCGATAGCTCATACCGTCCGGCAAAATAATTTTCCCGTCCCGCACACTCGTGCGTTCGAGCAACGCTTCTTCGGTGATGACATCATAATCGTAACCCGGCTGAATTTTCGCCGGATCGGATTTCTTCAAGCGCGCAAAATTGGGAACGTGATCACCGTAATAATACGCCACGTCGGCCACGAAATTTCCCTGTTGCATGAGCCATTGACTGCGATTGATGTAGCTGAAGAACGGCGTGGATTTTTCCCACCACGTCACTTTGGGATTCAAGTGGGTGCCGGCAAAATACTGCTGGCCGGGAACGCCCATTTCGTCCGGCGAACACACGAACGCGTGCCAGACGAGCAGGTTCAAGCCTTCGCACAGCGCCTTGTCGAACGTGGGTTTCAAATTGTCCCAAAGCTTTTCCT
>CAIWFB010000166.1 GCA_903911825.1 uncultured Verrucomicrobia subdivision 3 bacterium | reverse complement strand
GTCTGCCAGCCCCACGAGCGCCAACGATTTGCTGGCGAGTTCTTTTTGCTCGGCGGACGAAATGCGCCGGCTGTTGTAAAGCATCGGCATCTCGACATTTTCCAGCGCGGTCGTGCGCGAGAGCAGGTTAAAACCCTGGAAAACAAAGCCGATTTTGTCGTTGCGAATTTTCGCGCGCGCGTCGCGGTCGAGCGTGGAAACGTCCAGGCCATCGAGAAAATAATTTCCGTTCGTCGGCCGGTCGAGGCAGCCGATCATGTTCATCAACGTGCTTTTGCCGGAGCCGCTCGAACCCATGATGGCGACAAATTCGCCGGGCTGGATGTCGAGCGAAACGCCCCGCACGGCGTGAACATCCACTTCACCCGTATGGTAAATCTTGTGGATGTCCGTGAGCTTGATGACGGCGTTCATTCTGCCTTCTACCTTTTTTAGTGCCTCGGAAAGCCGCCGCCGAACGGGCTGGACGTGGAATTGGAAGTTTGCGCGTCCGCTTGCGCGACGCTGGAGACGACCTTGTCGCCTTCATTCAGGCCGGCGGTGACCTCGGTGAAAATGCCGTCGGTGATGCCGGTCTTAATCTGCACCGCCCTCAACTGCGGCGCATCCGCGTCGCCGGCGAGCAGATAAACCGTGCGGACTCCGCGGTTGCCCTTGTTTTTGCGCGGACTTTTGCCGGCGGCAACATCGTTCGTCTGCGTCCCGCCGCCGACCGCGTTCGTTATGACCACCGCACTGTCCGGCGGGCGAAAACGCAGCGCCACGTTGGAGATTTTCAACGCATCGTCCCGCTGCGCGACAATGATGGAGACATTCGCCGTCATGCCCGGTTTCAATTTGTAATCCGCGTTGGTCACGCTGATGACCGTGTCGTAGGTCACGACGTTGTTGACGGTGATGGGCGAGTTGCGCACCTGCGTCACCTCGCCGTGAAACGTGCGCGTCGGATACGCGTCCACCGTGAAGTCCACGTTCTGCCCCTCGACCACGCCGCCGATATCCGCCTCGGCCACGTTCGAGTCAATCTGCATTTTTGTCAAATCGTTCGCGATCTGGAAAATCGTCGGCGTGTTAAAACTGGAAGCGACCGTCTGGCCGAGTTCCACCGCGCGCTGGATCACCACGCCATCCACCGGCGAGACGATTTTGCAATAGTTCAGGTTCACCAGCGCGTTGCTCAACGACGCCTGCTTGATTTTCACCATCGCCTCCGCCTCGTGCAGCGTCGCGAGCGCCGTGTCGTAATCGGAACCGGAAATCAGCTTGTTCGTGAACAGCTCGCTGCTGCGGTCATATTGCACCTGCTGCAGTTCCAGGTTCGCCTTCGCGTTCGCGAGATCCGCGTTCGCCTGCTCCACGGCGGCCTGATACGTCGCCGGGTCAATCTCGGCGATGACCTGGTTCGATTTTACCACCGAGTTGTAATCCACGTTCAGCTTGCTGATGCGGCCGGAGACCTGGCTGCCGACCGTCACGTTCACGACCGGGTTCAGCGTGCCGGTGGCCGTGACTGTCGCCGTCAGCTCGCCGCGCATCGCCGCCACGGTATTGAAGTTCAGCGTGTCGCCGTGGCCGTGGCGGAAATAAAAAAATCCGCCCGCGACCAGCGCGAGCACGATTGCGATCCAAATCCATTTCCACCAGCCACCGCTCGATTTTTCCGGCATAAAATAAAAAGTTTGATTCGCCCATGCAGACCGCATTGGCAACCGACAAGTTACGACAAATTCTGCGCCCGAAGCAATTTCAGTTTGCGAATTTTGGGGGCGGCGGGCATAAATTTTTATGCCACAGATTGAACACAGACGAAACACGGATGGAAAGCGCCAGATAAATATCCCGAAAGGATTCCGCGATTCAGCCCAACCGCAACGCGGTTGCAGCCTTCAGCCCGGCGTTGGCGTGACGCAGGAGCGGCTACGCTGGGTAACGACGCGCAAAATTTATCAACTCTGAAGGAGTTGCAGCCAACCGCAGCGGGAAGGTGATGCAACCCCGTTGGGGTTGGGGGTTTTTGGACGCTGACCCAGGGTAGTCGCTCCGCGCCAACCCTGGGCTGAATGATAGAATCCCGTTGGGATTCTCGGCGACAAAGATTCCGCTTATGGATTCGGCGGCGGCAGTTCTAGTTGAGTGCCACCCGTCGCACGCTTAACTCCAATCACTTTGAGCACCTTGTAGTAGGTGATAATCTCTCCGCCATCCGGTCCGTGAAGAGTTTTTGTTTCCAGAATAACACGCAGCGAATCGCCTGGACGAACCTCTTCTTTTTGAAATTGAAACAAAACGACCCAATCATGGTCTTCAATTTTTGCCCGAATGACGTGTCCCGCGTGAACAAACTCCCACATTGATTCGCCCAAATAATCTGGCTTCTTAACTCGAAGAAGGACTTCAGACCGATTTGAAATTGTTTCCTCGGTAAGAAGCTCTTCGGCAAATTCAGCATCAAAATGGAATTTCTTGTTGAATTCCGACCTCGTTCCCTCGGCTTCGTAAGTAGCGATGTCGTTTGCCCCAAGCTGTCCCATGGCATCACTAATCATAGCGATATCTTTAATGAGAAGCGGAAGTGGCGGGGAAGTATAGAGCGGAAGGCGCATGACGTTCGTGGCTACGGCGAGCTGATGTATTTCTTGCGCCAGCTCGTCTAATGCTTTGCGACTTTCAATCTCCTCGCGTTTCTCAATCCAATTCAGAACGGCGTGTTTGCCCTGTAATAAGAAGCCACCAACCATTTTCTTCCATTCCAAGTTTTTGATGGCCTCGTCATCAATCCCGGTCAGCACGTTCTTGATGACTGTTCTCAACGACCCAACCTGAATATCCTCCAGCATCAAAACTGGACTTACTTTTATCGGAAACGACTGAACCAAGTTGGTGTCGAGAGCTTGGAAGCCCTCAATCATTTCCGACATCGCTCTGAAAACACGAGAAGGACGAATTGAGTCCTTCTCGTAATCAATCTTTAGAACGAATGAGTCAGAATGTTCTGCTTGGTTCATTTACTTTTTCTTCCCATGCACCTTCGCCGCGACTTTCAGGCGCAGGCCGTTCAAGCGGATGAAGCCGGTGGCGTCGTCCTGGTTGTAGGCCTTGGTCGGGTCGGCTTCCATCGTGGCGATGTGCGGGTTGTAGAGGCTCACCGGCGATTTGCGGCCGCTGACCATGAT
>CAIWFB010000165.1 GCA_903911825.1 uncultured Verrucomicrobia subdivision 3 bacterium | reverse complement strand
GATTCAAAAAAACGACCGCTGCGTTCGTCACGCAGCGGTCGGCGGACATCTTTAAAATTATTTCGGAGCGAAGGTGAAGTTCTGCAGCGCACCATCGGCCTTCACTTCAACTTCAGCCGTTTGCACACCTAATTTGCGGTGCGTGGCTTCGACGGTGTATTTGCCAGCAGGAACGTTTTTAATGGTGAATTTGCCATCCGCACCGCTCACGGCGAAGTAGGAGTTATCCACGACCGTGACCCACGCGAACATCCAAGGATGCACGTCGCATTGGAATTTCAAGAACGGTTCCGGCTTGTCGAACGTGAAATCCAAATCCGCGCCGCCCGGCATCTGCACGAGGTTGGCGGCGGTGTTTTCTTTGGGCACGGTGTGGACGTTGTGCACGCAAGTATCAGAATTTTTCACGATGATTTTCTGGCCGGTTTGCGCGGCGAGAATTTGTGGAACGTAGAGGCAACCTTTTTGATCCATCACCAACGGAGCCGTGCCCGCCGCAGCCGGAGCCGCCGGCAGACCCTTGATCACGACAACGACATCACCCAATTCGCCCGCAGCGCTGACGGCGTAAAATTTGGTTTTCGGCAATGCACCGGGATAGCTGGCAGCGCAATTCGGGTCATCCTTGATGGGCGACAATTCTTTTTCAGCCGGCGCTGCGCCTTTGAAACTGACAACGCCAGTGAGGTCGCCCGCGACGGCGGACGCGCAAAGGGAAACGAGGGTCAAGCCCACAAAAAGTGTGATTTTTTTCATAAAATATGGTTAGTCGAACGCGCTAAAAGTATCAGCCAATGGTAGAAGTCGCAAGTTTCGCTAGACGGTTTCACCCCACCTGATACAGCGCGTGACACCGGCTAATCCACGCTTATCACCAGTTTTTTCCGGCAACCCACTTTGACGCCTCCCCTTTCAACCTCTAAGCTCACCTCACCCATGAAACGAATCGTTTGCCTCGCCGCAGCCTCTTTGGCGCTCGCAGTTCAAGCCGCAACCAACTCCACGCCACGTTACAACGTGCTCTTCCTCATCTCAGATGATATGCGCGCCGAACTCGCCAGCTTTGGCGGCCATGCTGTGACGCCGAATCTGGATTCGCTCGCCAAGTCCAGCGTGCAATTCAACCGCGCCTACGCTCAATACCCGCTTTGCTGCCCGTCGCGCTCTTCGATGCTCACCGGTCATGCACCCACGCACACCGGCGTTTTGGGCAATCGCACTTGGGTCGGCGACGTGCATCCAGAATTCACCACCCTGCCGCGCTGGTTCAAAGATCATGGCTACGTGACGGCGCGTTCTGGGAAAATTTTCCACGACGGCATTGATGATACCGAGGCGTGGAATGAAGGTGGCGAAGCGCGGTGGCTGGCTGGGATTGGCAGCGAAACGAATTCATCCAAGAAGGCCCGGCTCGCGAAGGAACGTCATCCCGCTCGCGTCACCGCCATCGGCCTGACCAACAAAACCGTGACCGCCGAGGAACCTCTGCCCGAAGGCGAACTCCGCAATGCCGACACCGATCAAAACGCCAAACGCTCCGACAGTTGGATCGTGCTGGCGGGCAATGGCGAAACCGACCACGACTACCGCGTCGCCAACAAAACCATTGAGCAACTGAGCAAATATCAGCACACAAATTTCTTCCTCGCCTGTGGATTCGCCAAACCCCACAGCCCGCCTAGTGCACCGCAAAGTTGCTACGATTTATATCCGCTCGATAAGATTGAATTGCCGGTGAATTTCGCGCCGCGCCCGACGGTGCCGGAAGGTTTTCCGAAACTTTCCATTCGGCCGAAAAATGCCGACCTTTTCATTGGTCGCGACGCCACGACCAATGCCGCCAAGGAAATGATCCGTGCCTACCTCGCTTCGTGTTCTTACGTGGATCAAAATGTCGGCCGCGTGCTCGCCGAACTCGATCGCCTGCATCTCCGCACCAACACCATCATCGTGTTCTGGGGCGACCACGGTTATCAGCTCGGCGAACGCGGCAAATGGTCCAAAGCCGGTTCTTTATTCGAGCAAGGTGCGCGGGTGCCGTATCTGATTTATCTACCGTCGGCCTCCGGCAACGGCCAAATCTGCGAGCGCGTGGTGGAGACGTTGGATTTTTATCCCACGCTCGTGGATTTGTGCGGCTTACCCGCGCCAAAAGATTTGGAAGGCCGCAGCCTCGCTCCGTTACTAAAGAATCCGAAAGCGGAATGGAATCATCCCGCATTCACCGTCTGGAGCGAGAATGGAAAAACGCTGCGCGGCACCACCGTGCGCAACGAACGCTGGCGCTACGCGGAATTTGAAGATGGCAGCGCGATGCTGTTCGACGAACAGAATGATCCGCAGGAATTGAAGAACGTCGTGGATGTTCCCCCAAACCAAGCCGTGCGCGCCGAGTTGGCGAAGCTGGTGAAAGATTACACAGCGGATTTCAAGCCCGCGCCGTAAGCAGTTTTGGGCTCAAAACGGCACGTCGAACACCTGCGGCAGACTGCGCATCACCCGCGCCATTTCCAGCGCGGTTTGCGCGGCTTCCACGCCGCGATTGTGCTTCTTGTCGAGGCAACGTTCCTTCGCCTGCTGCTCGTTTTCCAAGAGCAGAACTTCGTGGATGATCGGCACCTCGTGCTGGATCTGAATCTGCGAAAGCGCATTGCTCACTGCTTCGCCGATGTGCTGCGCGTGCGTCGTGGCGCCGCGTAAAATCACGCCGAGGCAAATCACGCCGACAAATTCCTGCGAACGCGCCAAGCGCGCGGCCACCACAGGAATTTCATACGCGCCCGGCACGCGAACGACGCGCGCTTGGCCGCCCGCGCGGAGGATTTCCGCTTTCGCCGCACGCAACATCGCGCCGACGTAACGGTCGTTGTAGGTGGAGGCCACGATGGCGAAGGTTTCGCTACGCGCCGAGATTTTTTTGGTCTTAACTTTTTGGAGCATGAGAAATTATTTTGGAGCGTTATCAGTGGCGTTCCATTTGCCGCCTTCCGCTTCGTAGGTGGAAACCACGATGATGTCGTCGCCCATCCCGATGTGGGTGGTTTCACCTTCAGTCACGGGCGGCGCAACTGCCGCGGGCGCAGGCGTGGCGGGCTTGCGCAGGATGACGGTTTCCTCGTCCGTAGCGCGGGCGGCATCCATCAGCAGAAATTCCCAGCGCGCCTCAATCGTCCGCTGCGGCGGGGCTTTAAACGGCTTCACGGAAAATTCGCCGCCGCGCAACGCAAGCAGGCGATAGAACGCCGGTTCGCCCACGAGCGTGCCGATGTCGGCGTGCGTGATGGCACCGGCTTCGATGTAAATCTGGCCGCGCAATTCTGGATTGCGAATCTCGAGAATGGATGAGTGCCGACCATTGCATTCCATCTGGATGACTTCCTGCAAGCCGACCTGCCGCAGCGCGCCGCTGAAACCTTCGCAATCCCACGAGACCAGATCGTGCAGCACGTTGAAAACCGATTTCATGCCGTCCGCAGTGTTGGGTTTTTCGAGAAATAATTCCGCGCCATTCGCCAGCGCATCCGCGCGTTTGGCTTCGGTAGCGCCGCCGGTCATCACGGCGACTTTGACGCCGGGATAACGGCGATGGATGATGCCGAGCAATTGTAAGCCATCCAGCATCGGCATAGCGACATCTAGCACGACGAGATCCACCGGCCGATCTTGCAAGATGACCAGCGCCTGATCAGCGGCCGTGGCGGTGTAAATCTGCCAGCGCCGTTCGGAATATTCCTCGCAGAGCGAGCTGAACAATTCTAAGAACGCCATGCTGTCATCCACGAACAGCACGTGAAATTTGCGATCCATTTCGCCCGCCGGAACCGGAGGGGCTTCTGGTTTGGCTACGGGCACAGGTGCGGGTTTGGCCGCAAGCGCGGCAGCGGAATTCGTCACGAGCATCTTGCTGGTGAAAGTCGTGCCGGGCGAACTGGCGGCGGGCGAAACTTCAAAACGCAATTCCACATCTCCGAGTCGCAACGTTTGGCCCAGTTTAACGACGCCTTCGGTGATTTTCTGCCCGCCGATGAACGTGCCATTCGTGGAAAGCAGATCGCGCACGACCAATTCCTCGCCACGCAAGCGCACTTCGCAATGCTTGCCGGAGACGGAGCTTTCGACGATCTGAAATGTGTTACCATCGCCGCGCCCAACCGTAGCCCAGCTCTCGCCGAGTTCGTGAACCGAACCGGCTAGCAACGGGCTGATGGCGATGAGTCGGGGCATAAAATTCTGAAACCTACCCGAGAATTATCGGCCAAAAACGCAGGCGGGCAAATGAAAAGAAACGGTTAAAATTTGGGGTGCCGCAGTTTTTCCAACTCCTTCAATAACGGCGACCAATAGACCCGATCTTCCGTGCGCAGTTCGGATTCCTCCACGTTAAGCGCTTTTTCCAATAACGCCAATTTACCAGCGAGGGCTTGTTTGATTAACGGACGGCGGGTGACCAACGAACGCGCCAAAATAGCGTTAGCGTGTGCAATTCCCAGCAACAACTCCGGCGTGCGTAATTCCAAAAGCCAAAATTTTAATTGGGCAACATTTGGCTTTAGGCTGTTTGAAAAATAATGTGCCTCCACCAAGCGCCGAATCATCGGCCAATCCTTGTCTCGCTGGGTTTTCTTCGCCTGCACCAGGTCGGGCAACGAAAGTAAATCGCACTTAGTTCCGTCCGGCAGAGCGATGGTGGTGCGCCGCCGCCAGAGTTTGGCAAAGGAATCTACGCCGCGCATTTTGGACATGACATCCACTCGCATCCGTAGGGCTTCGGGATGCTGACAGCGAAAGTGAAGAGCGTGACCGCGCTTCAGATATTTCAATTCAAACGGCGGAATGGCGATGGGTTCAGCCTGCAATTCTGCAAGCGCCTTTCGCAACCGCGCGAGATTGGCCGCGTCGGCGAGGATGGCGAAATCCGTGTCGCGGCTAAACTCGGCCGCGCCGTAGAACACGCACGCCTGTCCGCCCATGAGCAGGGCGCGGACGCGGTGCGCGCGCATCGAAGAAAGGACTTTGCGTATCGGGTTCGGGATCAAGGGAGCCTCCGAGCGCGAGATAGGTTTGCCAGAGTTTCTCGCTTTCCAGCCAGCGTTGGACGGGCGTGAGCCGATACCATTCGGCCCATTCGTCGCCAACCAATTGCTCCGGCTGAATCATTAGTAAATCGTAAATCCAAAATCGCTAATCGTAAATCAAAGAAGATGCCCCATCTTCTGCTGCTTGGTTTTCAGGTAGCGCTCGTTGTGCGGATTGGACTGAATCTTGATGGGCACTTGCTCGACAATCTTCAAGCCGTAGCCTTCCAAGCCGACGAGTTTTTTCGGATTGTTCGTCAGCAAGCGAATGGTTTTCAGGCCGAGATCACAGAGGATTTGCGCGCCGAGACCGTATTCACGGAGATCCATGCCGTAACCGAGTTTCAAATTCGCTTCCACGGTGTCGTAGCCCTGCTCTTGCAATTTATAGGCTTTGATCTTGGGCGCAAGACCGATGCCGCGGCCTTCTTGACGCATGTAGAGAATCACTCCGCGACCGGCGGCGGCGATCTGCTGCATCGCCTGGTGCAATTGCGGGCCGCAATCGCAGCGGCGGGAACCGAAGACGTCGCCGGTGAGGCATTCGCTGTGCACCCGCACGAGCACGCCGGATTTGCCGGTCACATCACCGCGAATCAGCGCGAGGTGATGCTGGCCATCCACTTTGGATTGATACAGCGCGAGGTCGAAATCGCCGTAGTCCGTGGGCATCTTGATGGTCTCGATGCGTTCCACCAATTTCTCGCTGGAACGGCGGTATTCGATCAGCGCGGCGATGGTCGCGATCTTCAACTTGTGCTTCTTGGCGAATTTCAACAACGCTGGCAGTCGCGCCATGGTGCCGTCGTCATTCATGATTTCGCAGATGACGCCGATGGGCCGTTTGCCCGCGAGCGTGACTAAATCTACCGCTGCTTCCGTGTGGCCGGAACGTTGCAGCACGCCGCCGGGTTTGGCGCGGAGCGGAAAGACGTGGCCGGGCTGGACCAGATCATTCGGCACCGCGGTGGGCGAGGCCATGATCTCAATGGTCTTGGCGCGATCGGCGGCGCTGATGCCGCTGCCGATGCCTTTGGCCGCATCCACGCTCACTTGAAAATCGGTGCGGAAGACTTCGCGATTTTCTTTCACCATGCGGGCGATGCCGAGTTGCTGAAGACGTTCGCCGGTGGTGGGCACGCAGATCAGGCCGCGCCCGAATTTGGCCATGAAATTGATGGCGGCGGGCGTGACGTGTTGGGCGGCCATGATGAGGTCGCCCTCGTTCTCGCGATCTTCGTCGTCGGTGACGATGACCATTTTTCCTTTGCGGATGTCCGCGAGCACGGCTTCGATGCTGTCAAATTTGGTTTTCATTCGGCGGACACAAGCTAAACGTGGCGGGGGAAATTGTCACATCATTCGTGGAACCGGCAGCTCGTCTTCGGGTTTTTGATTGTCGGCGGACATTTTTTGATTAGAGTGCCGCGTCTGTTGCACCCCATCGAACAAGGGTGATGGGGCGCGGACATCAGAAGCCCATGCCAGCGGACTCATCAGAAAAACCAGCGGCGGCGCCAGTTCCTGAAACTGGCGCCACGAATGATTTACAATCCAACCTCCGTCGCCTCGACCAACTCGCCAATCTCGGCCTCGTCTCCGCCAGCATCGCGCATGAGATCAAGAACGGCCTCGTGGCCATCAACACCTTCGTGGGCGTGCTCTTGGAAAAGGAAAAAGACAACGAACTCGCCGGGATGGTGCAGCGCGAATTGAAACGCATCGATTCGCTCGCCACACAGATGTTGCGGCTCTCCTCGCCCAAGCCGACCGTGTTCGCCAGCTTGTCGCTGCATGAGGTGATGGAACATTCCCTGCGCCTGCTGTAACATCAATTCAAGAGCCGCCTGATCGTCGTGCAAAAAGATTTTCACGCGGCGAACGACCGGGTGCGCGGTGACGAATCGCAATTGCAACAAGCCTTCATGAACCTGCTGCTCAATGCCGCCGAGGCCATGGGCAACCACGGTCAATTGTGGGTGGCCACGGAATTATTTGGCGAACGGCGACTGAAAATTTTCATCCGCGACACGGGGCCGGGCATTGCCACCGAAAATCTCACGCGCCTGTTTGAGCCGTTCTTCACCACCAAACGGCACGGCACGGGCTTGGGACTAGCCATCTGTCAGCGCGTGGCGGAGGAACATCTGGGCGGCATCGAAGTGCAGAGCGAGCTGGGCCACGGCTCGACGTTCATCATCACGCTGCCGGTGGAGTGAACTGGGGGTCGCGCGAAGGCCGCGAAGGGGGCGAAGGAGGAGCGGCGGACTTGTCGCGCCGAAGCGCAGCGGAGGTGGAGGGAGTTTGTTTTGGTGTTTTCATAGGCAGTCAAGTGACACCCAACGCAACCTCTGCGCCGGGCAACTGCCTTCTCATCTAATCTGGTTAGGCGGCAGGCTTCTTCCAATCAAATAAATCTCCATCATCATAAATCGTATTTACGCAGCACCTGGATAAAGCCTCGCGACAACGCGCTAACTCATCTGTCGTCTCGGGCTGCTTCTTAACGTAGGTATAGCCTCCCTCATCGTTGTGCGCAAAAACTTCAGGGGCGAGGTGCCGACATAGATCACAATCCAAGCACTGCGCACCGACGTAAAACTTGCCAGCAATATTTTCTGGCCAGCGCTGTTTGAAATCCTCAAATGCCATAAACGATCAATGCTGCCTGACGACCAAAGCTGAGCCACGTGGGAACGGTGACGTGGTGAACCCGAATGCTCAATCGTAAAACGAAAGGCGCAGACCGCGTTGGCTCCGGCGAATGGTTAGGCGACTGGTCTCTCATCTCTCAATCTTTCTAAAAATAAATGCAACCCAATGAGCAATCAAATCTTCGTGACGACGAATCACGCGATATGCACACACAAGCAACACAGCCTGACATGCAAACGAAAGCACAAGCCAATTTGTCCACGGCTCGGACAGAGCGAGAACATTCCAGCCAACCAAACCTGCGATAACTAACTGCCACAGGAAGAATCTGGCAAACAATCGGTGCTGTCGCTCTTTAGTCATAAGGTGCGAAGTGGCCTAACGAAAAAAGCTGAGCCACCGCCGATTCGCGGCGTGAACCGCGACAGCGGAACGGCAAGCGCCAACGGCGGTTGGCTCCGGCGACTGGGTTAGGCCACGGCTTCATGTGGTCACTACCTTCCATCCGAATTTCTTGGCCATCTCTTTGACGTAACGCTTCTGTGCGCGCAAGTCTTTGGAATGGTCGCGTCGCTCGCGACTGCGTGGCCGATCAATAGGTGCATCCTCAATAACTCGAATGCTCACCTCATCGCCAACCTTCAGCGTGCGGTCAAGCCAGCGAACATGCTCCTCTGTCGGTGTGATGAGTCCGCCGACGTGAAGTGTCATCGCTGCGTCCTCGCCAGCGCGTCGCACCCACGAAACATGAGCACCAAGAACACCAAGCTCGCCGACTCCGGCTGTGCTCACCTTCTTGCCGTTAAGTTGGACCTGAAAGACAGGCATAAGCGTCTAGTGGCCTAACGAAAAAAGCTGAGCTACCGCCGACTCGCGGCGTGAACCGCGACAGCGGGAACGGCCAGCGCCAACGGCGGTTGGCTCTGGCGACTTCCATGAGAAGGCAGTCAAGGTATAAGTTGGTCGCACATTGGTTTTTTAGTGGGTCACTGATATTTTAGCAAGACGAGAAAGGATCACGCTTCCATCCGGACTCACTGTTGCCAGCGGTCCATGATTGGATCCG
>CAIWFB010000164.1 GCA_903911825.1 uncultured Verrucomicrobia subdivision 3 bacterium | reverse complement strand
GTTTGATTGACGAGCTTTACGCCGGTTACATCGGCGGTTCGCTGCCGCAAATTCGCGGAACGAAGCTGGGCGGCGAAGGCGAGAAGCGCGGCTCGACGTTTTATTTTCAAGTCATCCACCCGGACGCGATGAAAGGCAACGACTATGTCAAAGGCCGTTCGCAAGTCCAGAACGTAAAGGCTGTCATCGAAGACGTGCTCGGTCACGGCAACGAGAAATGCATGTTGCCTGGCCAGCCGGAAGCGACCTGGGGCAAGCTGTCTAAGCAACATGGCGGCTTGTTGTTCACGAAGGCGGAGATTGAAGAGCTGAATCATCTCGCGCACGAAGTCGGAGAAGCGGCGTGGAATCTGGCTGAATTCAAATCTGTTCAGGTCTAAAAATCAGTTTGTAAAAAATTAACCACCGACTTGGTATTCCCAATTCGGTGCTTTCACTTTTGCAGAGAATGCAGATTATTTTGCGGTTATAACATCGCTATCTGCGATGGCGGTCTTGGAAGAAGATTTCATGTAGTTCACGATGATTTTTTCGGGCGAAACGGTAACCTGCACGTGGCCGGAGTTACCGCGAAAAATGCCCTGCTTATAGCCGTAGTTTTCCAAGTCGCGGATGCGGTCATCACCGGCAAAGCTCGGCTGCGGAATCATGATGTAGGGAATCCCATCCAATTCCTGCCGCGCGTAAAAATTGTCGTGCGCTCTGAAAACCGCCGCAACGTGATTTTGTAACAGCAGTTGATGGATCGGCATTGGCCAGCTGGGACGGTGCCGCGCAAAACCCTCGCTGCCGTCCAGATTCTTTCCACCCCATTCGTTGAACTTGGCAATCTCAACGCCACCGCGAGACGCTTGGTCACCAGCGAGTAAATTATGGACGAAGATGAATTTATATTTGGCTTTGCTGTTTTTGAGTGTGCGCGCAAGCCAGTCATATTGCTCGTGACCGAGTGACCACGCCCAGCCGTCACTGTTGTGCCCGCCGGAACGCTGGGAATAACGATACGGATCCAGCACGACAAATAGTGCGTCACTCCAAGTCCACGCATAATAATTTTCCAGCAGACCGGACTGCGCATGCCGCGTAGTATCGCCGGTATAAAAAGCGTCGGGAACGGGATTGGGAAAATATTTTTTGCGCGTGGCATTGGACAAGACGGCGAGGCTGTCTGGCAAACCATCATCGTAGCGGCTGGCTTCGCCATCGTGAACACCCAGCGCAAGAAACAGCGGGCACCCAAGCTGACCCAGATAAAATCGCTGTGCGAGATACTGCCGCCAAGCCTCGTCGCGCGTCGCGTGTTTGTCGGTCATGAACAAGTTCCCAAGGTCGATGTGAAAGTCCGGCGCATCCGCACGAATGTTGGCGAGCGTTTGTTCGTAAACTTGCGCGCTGGTGTGTTCATCTAGGTGAACGTCGGCGGTCATGGTGAACGTGAATGCGCTGCCCGCCGCGCGGGCGGTGTGAAAAGAAAATTCCGGGCTGTTCGTGAGTTGCGTTGCACCAGCAGGTCGAAAATGTAATTGATAAAAGTATTTCGTGTCACCTTGCAGCGGACTGATTACGAATTCGGCTGGCGTGCCCGCTTTGAACTGGCGCGGCGGTGTTTGGTTTGTGCAAGCACCGGGGCGCGTTCCGTAAGCCACAAAACCATCCATGTCCCGATACGCCAGCACGCTCAACGTGACCGAAGTTTTTTCCGGGCGGGCGAGAATCAAATCGTAGTCATGAGCGGGAACAGTGATG
>CAIWFB010000163.1 GCA_903911825.1 uncultured Verrucomicrobia subdivision 3 bacterium | reverse complement strand
TCCTGCCAACACTTTTTTGCGAATCTCAGCCCAGTCTTCCATATTGCGATACATGCTTCATTGTTAATGAAGATGCCGCACTTTTGAACCGCCACGTCACACACATGACCCCGCCGCACTTTTCAGCCGCCGTTTACAGCAGCATGATAAAACACTGCGGCCGCCAGCCCCACTGGCCAAACGTCTGGCCAAAATCAGCATCCGATTTGGGAATGTGCCACTGGGTGCCCACGTCAAAAAATCCGGCGACGCCCACGGTAGTGTTACAGAAGAACCGGTATGACTCATCTCGCGCGCCGCCCCATTTGCCTTGCAGCGCGTTGTTGATCAAGCGGCCGGGGAAAGTCAGGTTGCGGCCAAAATTGCCGATGCTTGTGCGCACCGGTTTCGCGACCACGAACCGATAAACTCGGCTCGTTGGTTTGACGATGTCGGTCATCAAACCTTTGTTGAACGCCCACATCACGCGGTTAAACGGCTCGATGGGATCGGGCACAGATTCCGGCAGCACCACGGTTTCGACAGCCGACAAACTGGCGTTAGTCAGTCCTTGGGCGTGGCTGAACGGTGCCCAGCACAAAGCTAAAATCCCCAAAACCTTTGGGCTGGGGCGTGGGCCAAAGATAATTTTAAGCACGAGAATTTTAACCGCCGTTTTTCACCGCGAAACCCACTTTAATCGTTACCTGCCATTGGTGAACTTTGCCATTCTCAATATTGCCGCGCGTTTCGATTACTTGAAACCAGCACAGGTTCTTGATGGTTTTATGCGCCCGCTTGATCGCGTTGTCCACCGCCGCTTCCATGGAGGAAGGCGAAGTGCCCGTGAGTTCAATGAGCTTGTAAATAGGGTCTTTCATAAAGTGATTTTAGTTAGCTGAAGGATCGTTCGCTTCGGTGCCGTGATTTTCGCGCCACTGATTTTTTGGGTCATCCAGAATGACGACTTGTTCCGGCGTCAGCAGCGGTTTGATTTTATTTACCGAGATGCTCCGATCCTGCCGCAAGCCTGCCCACACGTCTTGCAACTGTTTGCGCGCGGCCTGAATTTGCACTGGATTTTTGCCGGCTCGGGCGCGTTGATTTGCTTCCATAGCCGCATCAATGCGCGGTTGATTGGCGACTTGATACAACTGACCCGTATTTGCGAAGTCATCTTCGATCGGCTTGAGTTCGAGCCTTTGCGCATCGGTGAGCCGGAGCTTTTCCTTGAGGCCGGGCGGCAACAGCGAGCGTTCGCCAAGCGCTTGGTCATTCTCGAACGCGAGCTGATATTTCAACGTTTGCGTGAGCGGCAGAACATTGGTGTTCGTGATCTGTGCCGAAGTATTGGTCGCTGATAACGCTGCCCCGCCAGCCAGTGCGAAGAGGAAAATGATTTTCATAACTGCGTTGGATTATTTCGTTGCCTGCGAATGGGCTTCCACGAACCACAGCCATTGATCTACGCCGCGGGAAATTTCGGTGAACACATCCGCCGTGTCGGCGTCGTCCAATGCGTTCGCTTCTTCAATCGTGCCGCGCGCTTCCCGACCAAACGTCGAAAGGGCGCGGGCCACGCCTTCGACATGCGCCGTGCCTTCCGCGATTTGCAGCGGATATTCCGCCAACCGTGAACGCAACGCCGACACGCGCACCGTGCCTTCGGCGATGCCGCCGAGTTGCACGATCCGTTCCGCAATCGTGTCCACGTAGCCTTCGACGGCTTCCGCGACTTTATCGAACAGCTCGTGTAAGGCGATGAAGCTGGGGCCCTTCACATTCCAATGCGCCTGCTTCATCTGCATCTGCAAATCCACGGCGTCCGCCAGCCGCAGATTCATCAGCGCGTTGAGTTCAGCCCGACGACTCAGCGAAATGTCGTTTTCGGTTTCATACATCAGCGGTTTTTCCGCGACTTTATTGGAGAGAGGTTTTTTCATAAATTTATTGGGTGACGTGAAGCGTGGGTGAAAGTTTGTGTGAGGCGTGATGAAACGCGTGCCGCCGCGTGAGTTCCCGTTCCGCGATCAAGTCGGCTTCGGCAGCGAGCCAATGTTGCACCTCGTGCCCCGGCAATGAACCTTGATTCTCGTAGGCGAAGTAAGCGCGCCGCGCGACTTCATCCGGTGAGGGGGAAAAAGCAAATTCTTCCGCGATCTGATTTTCGGCAGTCGTCAACTTGCTCGGCTGCCCGACTTTTTGGCCGGGAGTTTTCATACGCGATTAATCATTTGGCCAGCGTGAGCTTCACTGATCGCAATCACCTGGCTCGGCGGCGGGCTTTGTTCTGCCTCCGTTTTTGTCAGGTTGACGAACACCGTAGATTCATCGTAGCTGATGCGTATCACCTTGCTAACCGGCAGACAAACTTCGCTGCCGGTAAAACGATGCCCGATTCGGATCACCAGTTCCGTGACCGCCCACGACCCATCGTCCATGATAAAATCCACGACGTGCCCCACGATACCGTCCGTCGCTTGCAATTGATATCCCGCCACCGCCAGCGTGCTGCGCAAGTGCGCGTCCGCCGCTTTGTGATGGTGATCCGTGGCAACCATGCTTTCCGTCGGCACCGCTTGACCGGTGGAATCCAAAATCGGAAACCCGCTCATGCCCCACAAACCGTCGCCCTGCCAGTAATACGGCCAGCCGTAATATTGGTAATACTCCTCTTCGTATTGGCGCGACACCGGCTTGTGCGTTTCGATGGGCGGACTCTTTTCAATCTGCTGCTGCGTCAAGTTCACCGTCAGCGCCTGCCCCGTCTGATGCAGCGGGCCCATCGCGTGCGGCGAGAGCAACACCTGCCGACTCATCAGCCAAGTGCCCGTGTCCACTACGAGATAACGCACAGCCCAACTATGGTCGTCGAAATAGAAATCTTTCACGTGCCCGATGTTCGCGTGATCTGACGCCCCGAGCTGGTGACCGTATAATTGTTTGATGCTGCGATTCATAATTTTTAAGGAAAAAGGTTTTAGCGCCACCGTTCAAATTCTGCCGAGCAACACCAGGACAACGAGGATCAACAACACCAGCCCCAGACCGCCGCTCGGGTAATAGCCCCAATTCTTGCTGTGCGGCCAAGTGGGCAACGCGCCGAGCAACATCAAGATCAACAGCACGATTAAAATGGTTCCTAACATAATATTTTAGATTGATTGAAGTTCAGCCGTCGGATTAGTGGTCACGGTTAGAGCGGTCGTTTTTCCGCCAATCATCACGCGGTTTAGCTTTGCGATCTTGCTCCCGACCGGGCGGCGCCCAATTTTTGGGATACTGCCGCACCATCGCTTGATGATGAAACGACGGCGCATTGTGGAAGCCCATGTTCACGATACATCCGGAAGTGAGGAATAAGGAGAGGGAGCTGGCGAGTAAGAGGATAGGTTTCATATTAATTTGAAGAATTTGGGCGGACAGGAAGTTTATTTACCGCGATATTTGGCCGGATTACGAATGCGATCAAGCCGTTCAGCTTCTGCTTCTTTCAGAACATCTTGCTGACGACGGCGTTCAGCAACGTGCACGATGGCCTGTGGCCAACGCAGAATTTTCTTGAAGAGATGAAGCATGAATTGGCCGAGAAATTTCAAGGTGAGCACTTAGCTTTCTTGGGCTCCAATGGCTGGCGCAGCTTCCGATAAATCGTTTTCACAAAAGTGTCTGCCCGGAAACCGCTCGGACCTTCCCACAATTCAAACCCGCGATGTCCGTCCTCGACAAAATCACCACGCTTAACCTGTTCGTTCCATTTCAAAGGTCGAAAGGTTTCTGAGGAGATGGAATGGGTGGGATGATTTTCCGCATCGGGAGATGGTTCCATATTATAGTGGGAGGTTTTGTAATCAGACGCTCTTGGGCTTCACGAGCAGCAAAACAATGCCGCCAACGAGTGCCAGCGCACCGATGGCCGGAGAAATGAAATGGTTTTCCGTCGTAGCAATGTGCATTCCGAGAAACTCAATCGGCTTGCCCGGCGTCGTAAAACTCAAGCCTGAGTAGGCGAGCACGACGATGCCTAGGGTGATCAACAAGACGGCGATGATGGTTTTTGTAGTCATAAAAATAGAAGGAACGGTCTAAACTTTTCGGCCCGAGATGATGCGAAGCAACACCATGACAATCGCGATGACCAGCAGGATATGGATGAAACCGCCCATCGTGGTGCTAGTCACTAAGCCCAGCAACCACAGCACGATCAGAATCAAGGCCAGTGTATATAACATAAATTATAAAAGAATTCCCTGACGGGCGCCAAAGCGCCCCTCAGGGAGATTAAATAGTATTTTACTTAGCGGCGGTAATTGCCGCGATGGTCATGTTGTTGATCACACTGACCACACCCTTGATATCGGTGGCCAGTTTGGTCACGAGGCTTTTCTCAGCTTCGTTTTTGGCAATGCCAGACAGGGTCACGACGCCATCGGTGGTAGAGACGGTGGTGTGCAATGCGCTCGTGGAACGATGCGACAGCAAGGCAGATTTAACCTGCGCGGTGATGGAAGCGTCATCAATTTTCTCACCGAGTGTTTCCGGAGCATCTTTCGGCGAAGCCGCGATGGTCATGTTATTTTTGACAGACTTCACATTGTCCACATCCATCGCGTATTCGGTGGTGAGTTCTTTTTGCGCTAGGTTATCAGCCACGCCTTGGAGGGTGACGACACCTTGATTGACATAGACCGTCGTGCCAGTGACACTGACGTTACGATGAAATAACAGATTCGATTTCACCTTCATACTAATCCAGGTGTCGGAATGTTCCTTCGGCTGCTCACCACTGACAACGAGCTGATTATTGACACTTTTTACGCCGGGCAAACTTTCCACGGTGTTTTCGGCAAGTGATTTGTGTGATGATTCCGTAACCGTGCCGGTGAGAGTGACGACGCCATCTTTGGATTCCGTCTTGATGGAATCATCCTTGAGGTAGGTTTTGAAGACGTGGGACTTGGCAGCGGAAGATTCAATCCGATCATCTGTCTCATTGGCAAACAGCGTGGTTCCGGAGACTAAAAGAACGCCAGCGACGGCGGCTAACGCGGAGGTGAAGGTGAACGTCGGTATAGTTTTCATGGTCGGTTTATTTTGGGTGTTTGTGTTATTTGTTTTTGACACTGGAAAGACTCTGCCTGATTCGACATTAGGCAGCTATGGGGTGTAACCCTAACGCTGCCGGTAAGATCTTGTCGCTCAGCTCGGGTCAGGTTTCGGCAATTTTGAAAATAAAAAAAGCCGCGTTCGAGTGAACGCGGCTTTTGATTTTAATTTTTGCTTAGGTCGCTACGGCACCTTCGTTGGCAGTCTTTTGGATGAACACCAGCTTGTCTTTTTCAGCGGTGACTCGGATGTCGCAGCCTTCGGTCAACGCACCCTTGAGAATCTCTTCGGCGAGCGGGTCTTCAAAATATTTTTCCACGGCACGGCGCATCGGACGCGCGCCGTATTGCGGATCGTAGCCTTTTTCCACGAGAAATTCTTTGGCTTTGTCGTCGAGTTCCAAATGTAGATTCTTGCGGCGGAGACGTTCCAAAACTTTTTCCACTTCCAGACTCAAGATGTGAATGAGGTCTGGCTTGGTGAATGTGCGGAAGACGATGAGGTCATCCAAACGATTCAAGAATTCCGGGCGAAAGGTTTTCTTGGCCTCTTCCAAAACGCGTTCGCGGGCTTTCTCGTAGCTGCTTTCATCGGTGATGGGTGCGAAACCGAGCGTGGAAGATTTCTTCAACGTATCGGAACCGACGTTTGAAGTCATCAAGATGATGGTGTTACGGAAGCTGACGGCGCGACCGAGGCTGTCGGTCAATTTGCCTTCTTCCAAAATCTGCAACAGCATGTTCCACACGTCGGGATGCGCTTTTTCAATTTCGTCGAAAAGCACAACGGAATACGGATTGCGACGCACTTTCTCGGTGAGCTGGCCGCCTTCTTCGTGCCCGACGTAACCAGGCGGCGAACCGACGAGGCGCGAGACGTTGAACTTCTCCATGTATTCGCTCATGTCGAGTTGGATGAGCGACTTGGCATCACCAAACATCTGTTCCGCGAGCGTTTTGGAAAGGAGCGTCTTGCCTACGCCCGTCGGGCCGAGCAAGAGAAACGTGCCGATGGGGCGGCGCGGGTCTTTCAAATCAGCGCGGGAGCGACGTAACGCTTTGCACAACGCAGAAACAGCTTCGCGCTGGCCGACGACGACTTTTTCCATCTCGGTTTCGACGGTGAGCAAACGCTGCATCTCGCCCTGCCCCATGCGTTGGAGCGGAATCCCGGTCCACTTGGAAACGACGTGCAAAATCTCTTCTTCGCCGACGACGACGCGTTTTTCGTCACCTTTGGCGCGCCATTCTTTGAGCAAGGTTTCCAATTTTTCTTTGGCCTGCTTCTCCTTATCGCGCATCTGGGCGGCGCCTTCAAAATCCTGATTCTTGATGGACGCTTCTTTTTTGCCTTTGATCACTTCGATCTCGGCTTCCATGTCTTTAATCTCCGGCGGGCGGGTCATTGTGGCGATACGCGCACGGGAACCGGCTTCGTCCAAAACGTCAATGGCTTTGTCCGGCAGAAAACGGTCGGTGATGTAACGGTCGGAGAATTTCACCGCTGCTTCCACAGACGCATCCGTGAACTCCGCCTTGTGATGCTCTTCGTATTTGTGGCGGAGACCTTTCAAGATTTCAATCGCGTCGGGCACGGACGGCGCTTCGACTTTGACGGATTGGAAACGGCGTTCGAGAGCCGCATCTTTCTCGATGTATTTACGATATTCGTTGAGCGTGGTCGCACCGACACATTGCATCTCACCGCGTGAAAGCGCGGGTTTGATGATGTTGCTGGCGTCCATCGTGCCTTCGGCTGAACCGGCACCGACGATGGTGTGCAATTCGTCGATGAACAGAATAACGTTCTTCGCGCGACGAATTTCGTCCATCACGGCTTTGATGCGTTCTTCAAACTGACCGCGATATTTCGTGCCCGCGACCATGAGTGCGAGGTCAAGGGTGATGACGCGCTTCGAGAGCAGGAGTTCCGGCACGTTGCCCTTAACGATTTCTTGGGCGAGACCTTCGACAATGGCCGTCTTGCCCACACCCGCTTCGCCGAGCAGCACCGGATTATTCTTGGTGCGACGGCAAAGAATTTGAATGACGCGTTCGATTTCATTCTTACGGCCAATGACCGGATCCATGTCGCCCTTGCGGCAAATTTCCGTGAGATCGCGTCCGAACGCTTTCAGCGCCGGCGTTTTGACATCGCCTTTCTTCTCACCAGGGTTCGGTTTTTCCGTGCTGGTTTCGCCCGCTTGCGGAGCGGCCTCTTCGCCGGGTTGAGCAGCAAAGTTCGGATCCAACTCTTTCAAAATTTCCTGCCGCGCCGCTTCGATGTCCACATCCAGCGCGCGCAACACCTTCGCCGCGACGCCATCACCTTCGCGCAGCAAGCCGAGCAGTAAATGTTCGGTGCCAACATAGGTGTGATTGAGATTTTTGGCTTCCTTCTGCGCCAGAGCGATCACTTTTTTCACACGCGGCGTGTAAGGAATATTGCCGATCATCTTTTGATCGGGGCCGGTGCCGACCTGTTTCTCGACTTCCATGCGGACGGTTTCGAGATCGAGACCCATTTTTTGGAGGACGTTGACCGCGACGCCCTGCCCCAACTTAATCAGGCCCAGCAGCAGATGCTCGGTGCCCAAAAAATTATGGTTCAAACGGTCGGCTTCTTTGCGCGCGAGCGCCAGAACTTGCTGGGCTCGCGGAGTAAAATTGCTCATCGCTTCATCGCTCATAATGGTAAGTAGTCTGCTATGAATCGGCAGTTTTGTCCAACGACAACAGGAAAAAATCTTTTAAATTCGTCAAAAACTAGCGGCGGCCATCATACCAAAGGTAGCTAGCCTCACGACTGCGCAGCGTGCGCTGTTGGTCAAACACGGTGCGCAGGAAAAAGCCGGCCATCTCCCGTGTAGAATACAATTTCATTTTCCGCGCCGAGGTCGTGATGGGATGCCGGTGCAGGATGCGGATCTTTTTACCATGTGCGCGCGCCAGTTTTTTCAAACGTTGGCTTAACTCCAATTCCTCCGCCGCAAACATTTCCTGATCGAACCCACCCAACTGCCGAAACGCTTTGACTTCCACAAAAATGAACGAACCCGCCATCAGTTTTTTGAGGCGACTGGCGCAATTCCACAGTTGCGTAATAAGTGCGGCTACGAAAAATTTTTCATCCAGCCGAATCGTCACGCCACCCGCCAGACAATTGCCAGCAGCAATCTGCTCGGCAACATCCGCAAATAATTCCGCGCTCGGATGCGTATCGGCATCTACAAAAATCAACCAATCGCCCGTGGCGACCGCCGCACCAGAATTGCGGGCGCGGGCGATTTGATTCACCGGCTCAAACACCACCACGGCTCCGGCGGCCCGGGCGATTTCAGTGGTGCGGTCGGTTGAGTTATTATCGCACACGACGAGTTCACAACCCCAACCGCGCTGAATGAAGGCACTGGTAGCAGTTTTGATTTCGGCAAGCGAAGCGCCGAGCAACTTTTCTTCGTTGAACGCGGGCACGATGACAGAAATGTTCACGGCGGCAACTTAACGTGGTTGGTTGGGATTGCCAGTGGAATTCCCGGAGGCGGACTATTTTCTCCGTGCATTTTGCGTGGGATGATTTTTAATACGCGCATGAGCATTTGGATTCTGGCGATTTTGGTCATGGCAGCGGTGGCACTGGCGGGCTGGCGACAAGGCGCAATCCGCGCAGCTATTTCTTTCGTGGGCATTCTTGTGGCCGCACTATTGGCCGCGCCGGTCGGGAAACTTTTCCACTTCTTGTTGCCCTATGTTGGGGTGACCAACCCGATTTACGTTTGGGCGCTTTCGCCGATTTGCGGATTTATTTTGATATCAATCTTGTTCAAAGTGGCCGCCCAAAGCGTGCACAGCAAAGTTGAAGTTTACTATAAATACAAAGCCGGTGATTTACGTCTAACACTGTGGGAACGCTTGAATGCCCGCCTCGGCATCTGCGTTGGATTAATAAATGGCGCCATTTACTTCGTGTTGATCAGTTTCCTGATTTTCAACTTTTCTTATTGGACTTCGCAAACCGCTGGGGCGGCCAACCAGCCCGCAGCTACCAGACTAATCAACCGGTTGGGAGCGGATTTGCAGACCGATAATCTAAATCGGGTGGCTTCGGCCGTGGCAACTTTGCCGCCGCTTTATTACAAATTTGCCGACCTGAGCGGCTTTCTGGTGCAGAACCCTCAAGCTGGGATTCGTTTCGCCGAATATCCTGGTCTCGTTTCGCTCTGGGAACGTGCCGATATGCAAGGTTTAGTGCAAGACAGCGGCTTGACCAACGCCCTCGCCTCCGGAGCTTCGCCAAGCCAAATCATGGATAGCCAATCGGTTCAGGATTTATTAAAAAATAAAACCCTCTCCAAAACCATTTGGGATACCGTAGTGACCAATTTAACCGATCTCTCCAGTTATTTGGAAACCGGCAAATCTGCGAAATTCGATAGTGAAAAATTGGTCGGTCACTGGGAATTCAACCCGACAGTAACGCTGGCTTGGCTGCGGCAAGACCGCCCCAAAATGACCGCTTCTGAAATGCGCGCCGTGCGCTCTTGGATGTTTCAATCCTACTCACAAACTCGCCTGCTCGTTGCGGGCGACAACCAGATTTTCGTCCGCAGCCTCCCGCGCATCCGCGCAGCTGCCGCCGCTGGCCAGCCGCCGTCCACCGAACTGAACAACTGGAAAGGCGATTGGAACTTGGACGGAAATAGCTACACCCTGCACATCACTTTAGAAAATGAGGAGAAATTTCTCACCGGCATCATCACTTCGGAAGGACTTCGCCTCACCATCAAAGACGGCAAAAACACGCTCATCTTTGATCGGGCAGACTGATTACTAGGCGCAGAGTTTCGTTATCGGGACACTGGCCAACTAGGTTAGGTCTTTTTTGGTATAGATTCATCCCTGCGAAGTTCGGCTTGTTTCTTGCTTATTTTGAGGCATGGGTATTTTACACATTGCCACAATTGCAGCCATTTCCCTGACCAGTTTACTGCCGGCAAGCTGCCGTAAAACCGCTGATAAGACTTCTGCTCCAGCCTCCGTAGCTGCTGCTAACACCACCACCACCAATACGGCTCATGAACTCGGCGAATTGACGCTCACGAATCATCTCGAGACGTGTGTGCATCTCGGCAGCGGCAAAAGTTGTTTCTTTACGCCAAGAATGATTGATCGCCATAGCTTTCAACTCACTCTCGCTTTGGAATCTAAAAGTGAATCCGGCAAAACGCGCGACCTCAACGTTACAGAAATAGTCGCCAAAACGGATAAACCATTTGAGCTTGCGATCGGCGATTTTCAACTCTCCTTTACGCCGCACGTCGCCGTTGAATAAAAAACTGACGTTAGCGATTGGATTTGACCACTGCTAACGAGTCAAAACAACCCGCACCACCCGATAATCAACCCACCAAGAGCGCGTGGACGATATGGGCGACCGAACCAATGATGCAAACCAAGGCTACTGGCCCCCAGAAGTCCAACTTGGCCGCCTTGGCGTTATGCACCACGGTAATTGCGCTGATGGTTTCAAAAAAATGACTGCGATTGGGTTTTAGATTAGTTGCCGTCATTCCAGCTTTTAAGCAAGCCTCAGGCCAACTTCTAAAAAAGTTTCAAAACTCTCCATTTGATTGCCGTCAAAAGCTTACCTTGGGGTGAGCTTTCCCGCTTTTCATTATTTGTCCGTGCGAAAAGGTTCCGCAGGCAGTCCGGCGGTATTGCAGAGATTCGGTTGGGCCAATTCATTCCACGCAAAGCGAACCGCTGTTGGTTTGGTTATGTTCGCAGCGGAAACTTCAACAGTGTCGCCCACAATCTTGGCTTCGGCGGGAACAAATTTTCCATCGGCTCCGGCAATCGTGAACCAAGTCAAAGGTTGACCATCCTCGCTGCTAAGTCCCCCCGCCGCGCGGTCAAATTTTAAAACGGCTTTGCCGACTGTGAATTTAGCTTGGCGGAACGTGGGGCCGGAGCTGATGACTTCGCGTTCGTAAGTTTCATCAAGCGCTAACAGCGCGAGGCGATGCCCCACAGCTTTTTTATTGCGCGGATGGATGTCGTTCAAGTCGTCCACAAGGTCAGTAGTCACGACCATACCGGTGTGCTTAATTTGTCGGGCAGCTTGTGATTGCAACGCCCAAAATTCAGCGAGCATTTCCGGCGAATTGGCGCGCGGTGTTTTACCGCTGTAATATTTGAACGGCGCGATCTGCACAAAATAGAACGGGAAAGCGCCTTCGCCCCAAAGCTCCCGCCAACCGTTGACGAGCGCAGTCATTTTGTCGGCATAGGTGAGATAATCGTTGTCCGCATTAGTGCCCATGAGATTGGATTCCCCCTGATACCACAACGCACCGCGCAGCGCAAAACCGGCAATCGGCGCGATCATAGCGTTATAAATCGCCATCGGCCGCGTGTTCGAAATTTTATTCGTGCCCAACGTGGTTTGCCCCAAATTCGCCAGCTTCGGCACCGAGGCAAAACCCACCGGCGGCGTCCACGGTTCAATCCGTGTGCCGCCCCAGGACGATTCAATCAAGCCGACTGGCACATTTAAGTTCGTGTGGATTTCACGACCGAAGAAATATTGAGCGGCAGAAAAACTGATGGAATCCAAGGCGTTGGAATCACACGCTCGCCAGCCGTTGAATTTCGTCAAATCCTTTTCTGGTTTGGCCGCCAGCGTTTTCTCAACTTGGAAAACACGAATATTCGGATACTGGGCCGCCGCTAATTCCGCCTCGGCATTGAAAGTGGGTCGTTGACCAGCCCGTTTACCGATCGGTTTCTCCATGTTCGATTGACCGGAACCAAGCCACACTTCACCAACGAGAATGTTTGTCCGTGTTTGGGTTTCAGTAGCAGTAACGACGAGGGTTTGCGGTTCAAAGGAAGCTTTAAGCTTACCTAGCTTCACCAGCCATTTGCCATCAGCGGCGGCGCGCGTGGTTTTGGTCTGACCAGCAAATTGGACAGTCACTTTCGTTTCCGGGGCAGTCCAGCCCCAAATCGGCACGGGCATTTGCTGTTGCAGCACCATGTTATCACCGAAGATAGCGGCCAGTTTTAATTCGGCGTGAACCGAAGTGGCGGTCATAAGAACTCCCAGAGCGAACACGACGCAGCGGCGGGTGAATTTCATGGCTTCATTTTGCGGAGTTGGAATCGGTTGGCAAAACTATTTTGCCAGCGCGGGGGCATTTGTTACGCTCCGGCCATGCGAATTCTCTCAGCGGCTCTTGGTCTGACTCTAGCACTATCGGTTTCCGGTGCGGAGATGCGGTTCAACTTCGGTCAATTTAGCGAAGGCGCGTCACCCACTAATTTTCATTCAGTGCTCTTTGGCAAAGGTCAGCCGGGCAAATGGATTATCCAAATGGATGCGGTGCCATCCGCTTTTGCCCCGCTTACGGACAAAGCCCCCAGCGTGACCAAACGCGGGGTGATGGCCCAATTAAGCCAAGACCCCACCGATGAGCGTTACCCGATCCTGTTGCTCAATCAGGAGATTTTTCGCAACTTCAAATTCATCACGCAGATCAAAATGGTTAGCGGCATGACCGAGCAAATGGCCGGCTTGGTTTTCCGTTTTCAAAACGCCTCCAACTTCTACGTCGTGCGCGCCAGTGCGCTTGGTAAAAATGTGCGTTTTTATAAAGTTGTGAACGGTATCCGCGCCGATCCGATCGGACCCAATGTGGAGATCAACGCCGGAGAATGGCACGCGCTGTCCGTCAAATGTGAAGGGAATCAGATTTCCATTTCTCTAGACGACAAATTGGTGATGCCGCCGCTCGTGGACAATACGTTTATCGAAGGCAAAATTGGATTTTGGACGAAGTCGGATTCCGCGAGTTACTTTGCCGATGCACTGGTGGATTACACCCCGCGCATTCCCAATGCCCAAGCCATGGTGAATTCCGTTGCGGCTAAGCAATCGCGCCTGCTCGGCTTGCGAGTTTACACTTTGGAAGCGGACGGTTCTACGCGCGTGATTGCCAGCAAAGACGAAACCGAAATCGGCCAACCCGGCACCGCAGCGGAATTACAAGCAATTCAAGATCGCACCGTGTCTTTTGGCCGCGATAAAAATGCGGTGCTAGTCACTTTGCCCATGCACGATCGCAATGGCGAAATCATCGCCGCCGTGCGCGTTAAGATGAAATCATTTCTTGGCGAAACTCAGAACAACGCCGTCACCCGCGCCACCACTATCCTCCAATACTTACAGCAATATTGCACCTCGGCGGAAGATTTGCGGAAGTAAACTGGGCACCCGCCCAACGGCCTGAACCATGAACGTCGCCATCATCGGACTCGGTTACGTTGGGTTGCCATTGGCGCTGCAATTCGCCCGCAGCGGCGTGCGCGTGCTCGGCTTTGATGTGGATGCCAAAAAAGTTTCCGCACTGAACACGGGCCACAGTTACATCAAACACATCGCCGCCACCGAAATCAAAAAGCTGGTTGGCACCTCCAAGTTTTCCGCGTCCACTGACTTTTCCTTGCTCGAAGCCGCCGATGGCATTTTGATTTGTGTGCCCACGCCATTAAAAAAGGGCCGCACGCCGGATTTGTCTTTCGTGCTCCAGACGGGCAAAAGCATCGCCCGCCATTTGCAACGCGGACAAGTCGTGGTCCTTGAATCCACCACCTACCCCGGCACGACAGAGAATGAATTACGCGCCGTGCTGGAAAGGGGTTCTGGCTTACGTGCCGGTTTAGATTTTCACCTCGCGTTCTCGCCAGAACGTGAAGATCCCGCCAATCCGCAAAGCCGCGTGGCTACGATCCCGAAAATCATCGGCGGCTACACACCGGCTTGTCTCGCGGCGGCGGAAAAAATTTATCGCCCCGCCATCCGCACCTTGGTGCCTGTCGCCAACTGCCGCACGGCGGAAGCCGCGAAGCTGCTCGAAAACATTTTTCGCAGCGTCAACATCGCGCTCGTCAACGAACTCAAAGGTGTTTACGCCGCGCTAGACAGTGATATCTGGGACGTGATTGCGGCTGCGAAAACCAAACCGTTTGGCTTCATGCCGTTTTATCCGGGGCCTGGCTTGGGCGGACATTGCATCCCGATTGATCCGTTTTATCTCGCGTGGCGCGCGCGGCAGGTCGGGCAGGAAACGCGCTTTGTTGAACTCGCTGGCGAAATCAATACCGCGATGCCGCAGCGCGTCGTGCAGCGCGTCAGCGCGGCGCTCAAGTCGCAGAAAAAATCCGTGCGCGATGCCCGGGTGCTGGTTTTGGGTTTGGCTTACAAGGCGAATGTCGATGACGACCGGGAATCGCCGAGTTATCGGCTCTTGGATTTGCTGAAACAACGCGGCGCGAAGGTGGATTATTACGACCCGCATGTTCCGGTCATTCGCCCCACGCGGGAACATCCGCACTGGGCGGGAACTAAATCGGTGAAGTGGAATCGCCAGACGATTGGCGCTTTTGATGTAATCGTCATTGCCACCGCGCACGCCGCCGTGAATTACCAGCAACTTGGTGATTGGAGCCGACTCATCGTAGATACGCGCAACGTGATGAGCGCCGTTCCCCAGCCAGTTGCCAAAGTCTGGAAAGCCTAACCAACTTTACGCCGCCCTGCCCTTTTTATCCTGCGCCAGCAACGCTTGTTCAAAACAGTCCAGCGCCTCGGGATGACGGTTCAATTTATTCAGCAGTCCGCCTTTTTGGAGATAGGCCATCGTGAGATTTTTGTCCGCCGCAATCGCCTGATCGCAACTGGCCAAGGCCGCTTCTAGCTGACCGAGCTTTTCCAAAGTCACCCCGCGCTTGAGCAACGCACTCGCGTGACGCGGCTGACCGGTGAGAAATTTTTCCAAGACCGCCAACGCTTTCTGCGGTTGATTCGCGTCCAATAAACGATCTACTTCCGACAAGCCTTCCACTGGTTTGGCTGGAGCCGTGTCAGCTAACAGACGACCACCGCTTTCGAGGTCTTGGATTTTTTTCTCCAACTGTCCAACCACGTCGAGCAACCGCGCATTGGAGACTTCCACCGTGGCGCGACCGGGCGCGGCAAGTTGGTGCACGGCGCTGGCGTTGGCCAACATGGAATTCTGCTGGGCGGAGATCTCTGCGATCTGCGAGAACGCGCGCCATTGGAAATAGACCATCAGCAACATGACTCCCAACCCGACCAAGCCGAAGGCGCCCGCGAGCATCAACGTGAGCTGCTGCGTCTTGCGGGCCGATTCCGCTTCGCTGTTGTGTTGCGCCGAAACGGCGAGTTCCAAGGATTGCAACCGCAACGCCAGCGCCTCCGAATTCTTCTTCGCCTCGTCTACCGCGATCTGCCGATTCTCTTCGATCGCCAGCCGCGCCGCGTGCAACTGCTCCTGCACCTGCAAGTAGCCATTGGCCACGGAATCATTCGGCGCGTTGGTCGCGACAAAATTGGTCTGCGCCGTCGCCGGATTCGTCAGGCAAGCCAGCGTGAGCGCGATCAAAAACAGGAAATGGAATTTAAGTTTCATCCGAAGCGATTAGCGTGAAGCGGCGACAAAACGAAGTCAAGCGGACGGCGGGAAGACTTATTCGCAGGCCGGCTTATTTTTTCAGATCAAACTCCAGCCGGGTGCGGGATTTGGTCTGCACGTTGTCCATCAGCACCAATTCAACCACCCACTTGCCGTTGACCTTGGCCAGGCTTTTCACCTGAAACTCTTTCAATAACTTTCCAGCCACGTCATACGTCTTCGCTTCCATGACCCCGCCGCTGTCTTCAGCGATGCGGGAAATGACGCGCGAATATCCATTCGTGGCGGGCTGTGGATTCCGGCTTTCCAAGACAACCGTCGCGCAATTGTTCCGGAACTCTTTTTTCACAACGGATTGCTCCGGCCATGACAAAAATTCCAGACCAAAATCTTCGATCCAAAAATCTGAACCGGCGAAGGCCTCCGAACGTTCCGCCAAGTTCAACGCCACCGGCTTTCCAGCCACGGACAACTGGTAACGATTCGGCCGGTTCGGCTCACGGTTTACGATCAGTTGCGTCGGATTGGGGCCAGTGGTTTCGTAGAAGGCTTGCCAGTCGGCACGGGCGGGATCCACCGAAACTTGAAAGCGCACGGGTGTCTCGGTCCATTTTTTTTGCGCATCACGGACTTTGAGCACCGCCTGATTGGTGACGCTTTCGCCCGGTTGCGCATTGTAATACTGCTGGGCAATTTTCCGGCCTTCGATCTGTGCGTCCGTCAACGCATTGGTCTGGGCAAACAGATTAAGTGCTGAAAACCAAACTATCAAAGCACCCGCAAGTAGAGTCGCGGAGCGACAGCCGGAAATTAGCCAGCTACGAAGTGGCTGGAAAAACGTCCGTAAAGAATTCCGTCCTAAAAGGACGACGGAAAACGTCCCCCGTCCCTGCGGGACTTGAAAAATATTTTTGGCAAGCAACCAGCCACTTCGTAGCTGGCTAATTTCCGTCGTTCCTTCGGAACTAAAACTGGATGAAAAACACATGAAATTTTTCATTTCGCCACCAGCGCCAGTTGCAGCACCTCGGAGATCTGTTTCACGAAATGCACTTTCAGTTTCGCGCGCACTTCCGCGGGCACGTCTTGCCAGTCGGGACGATTGCCGTCGGGGAGGATGACTTGCTTCACGCCGAAGCGGGAGGCGGCGATGACTTTTTCTTTGATCCCACCCACGCGCATCACGCGGCCGCGCAAACTGATTTCGCCCGTCATCGCGGTGTCCGAACGCACACAGCGTTTGCTCATGAGCGAGGCGAGCGCAGCGCAGATCGTCACGCCTGCGCTCGGACCGTCTTTTGGCGTGGCACCGGCAGGAACGTGGATGTGCAGATCAAATTTGCCGTAGTCGTCAAAATCCAGATCCAGTTTCTTGGCCTGACTGCGCAGATAACTCACCGCCGTCTGCGCGCTTTCTTTCATCACATCACCGAGCGAACCCGTGAGCAGTAGATTGCCGCGACCGCGCATCCGCGTGGCTTCGATGAACAACACATCGCCGCCCACCGGCGTCCACGCGAGGCCGGTGGCGATACCGATTTCCGCAATCTTCTCCGCCGTTTCGGAAACGAATTTCGCGTGGCCGAGATAACTCTCCAAATCTTTCGGCTCGATGCGAATGGTCTCCGCTTTGCCGTTGCGGGCGACAATCTTGCGCGCGGCTTTGCGGGTAAGCGCAGCGATTTCTCGCTCCAGATTGCGCACGCCGGCCTCGCGGGTGTAGTCGCGGATGAGCGCGCGCAACGCGAGGTCCGCGATCTTCACATCGGTGCGCACAAGGCCGTGTTCCTCAATCTGGCGCGGCACGAGATAGCGTTTGGCGATCTGCAACTTTTCCGACTCGGTGTAACTGGGCAGTTCGATGACTTCCAAGCGATCGCGCAACGCCGGATGAATCGGCTCCAGCCAATTCGCGGTAGCAATGAACAACACGCGCGACAGGTCGAACGGTAAATCCAGATAATGATCCGTGAACGTGTGGTTCTGCGCCGGGTCGAGCACTTCGAGCAACGCCGACGCCGGATCGCCGCGAAAGTCCGAACCAATCTTGTCAATCTCGTCGAGGAGAATCACCGGATTGCTGCTTTCGATGCGGCGCAGCGTTTGCAGAATGCGACCCGGCAACGCGCCGACGTAGGTGCGGCGATGCCCACGAATCTCCGCTTCATCGCGCATACCGCCGAGCGAGATGCGCGCGAACTTCCGGCCCAACGCATCGGCCACGCTCTTGCCGAGTGAGGTCTTGCCCACACCGGGCGGGCCGACGAGACAGAGAATCGGTCCTTTGATCTGCTTGCGGCGTTGCAGCACGGCGAGAAATTCAATCAACCGATCTTTGATCTTATCCAGCCCGAAATGTTGGTCGTTGAGAATCTTCTCTGCCGCCTTCAAGTCGAGTTTGTCTTCGGTCGTTTTTTCCCACGGCAGATTCAGGATCCAATCGAGATAATTCCGCGCCACGCCGTATTCCGCAGCGGCGGGCGACGTTTGTTGCATCCGGTCGAGTTCTTGAGTCGCGGCTTTGCGCGCATCGTCCGGCAACTTCGCCGCTTCAATTTTCTCGCGCAGATTTTTTATCTCGTTCGCGTTGAGATCCGTCTCGCCGAGTTCGCGCTGAATGACCCGCATCTGTTCGCGCAGGAAAAAATCCCGCTGCGTCTTCGCGATGGACGACGCAACATCGTTCTGGATCTTGGAACTTAAATTCAGCACTTCCTGCTCGCGATTGAGCAACGGCAGCAATTTCTGCAAACGCTCGCGCACGGAAATGGTCTCCAGCAATTTCTGCTTCTCATCCAGCGGCAGACCGAGATTCGCCGCGATCAAGTCCGCGAAATGCCCCGGATGCTCCGTGTTCAGCGCCGCGATTTTCACCTGCTCCGACAGCGTGTTGGAAATTTTCGCAATCTCTTCGAACTGTTTGTGCGCGTTGCGCAGCATCGCTTGCAACTCCACGGAATCTTCCGTCTCATCGCGCAACAAATCAAACGTCGCGCGCAGATACGGTTCCGGCAGGGAAAATTCGTTGATGCGGATGCGCCAGAGTCCTTCGACCAAGACGCGCACCGTGCCGTCGGGGAACTTCACCATCTTGGACAAACGCGAGACGCAGCCCACGAGATGCAGATCCTTCGGGCCCGGTTCGGCCACGTCGGGATTCTTTTGTAGCACAGCGGCGAACAAGCGGTCCCCCGCCACCAGGTCATCAATCAGCTTGAGGCTCGGTCCCGTCTCGACCAGCAACGGCACCACGGCGCCGGGGAAAATCACGATGTCTGACAGACCGAGAATGGGTAATTTATCCGGCAGCGAATGGGAATTGACGCGGCTGTTCCCCTCGGATTTTTCCTTCGTTCCAAGGATGCTCACAAATTCTGTCTCCGGCGAATTCATCGTCGTAATTACCCTAGGTTAGACTCCGCCGCGACGGAAAGGTTCATGCGGATTTCAAACTCCTTCACTGATCGGAACTTTAGTGGTCTTGCTTTGCGTGGGGCGAGCCGGAGGAACATCGATGCGCAGAAAGCCATTCACGTAGATCGCCTTCGCCTGCCCCAAGTCGTAACCCGGCGGCAAATCCAGCACCGTCTCGAACGGGCCGTAGCTGATCTCCATCACCAGAAAACTGCAATTTGAAGCGCGGCAACAATCCGGGCGCACCCCGTTGATGCGCAACCGCTGACCCTCCACCGTGATCTCCAGGCTATCGCTCTTCATCCCCGCGAGCTCCACCTTGATGACCAGCCCCGCATCGGTGACGTAAAGATCGGTGTTTGGCGCCCAGCGACCGGTGGCAGAATCCCCCGGCCCGCCCATCGCGGAACTGCGCGGGACAAAATGAATGGTGGAACTGACTTTGGTTACAGCCATGACGTTGGGGAGTTATTTTTCATCAGGAGGCGAACGCGGTTGCGGACTCAAGAAGACTTTTTCTTATCAGCCGCCGCGTCATGCTCGTGGTGGCAACCGCAGCAACTGCAGCCCTCGTCCGACTTTTTGGAACCGGAACTGCGCCACACGAAAACCACCGCTACCGCTAACACCACGGACAGAAGGAGAAATTGCTGCCAATTCATAACGCCAACATAGCCGCAAACCTCACCCGCGCAAATGGAATTTTACGAGCGCCCTCCTCACCCCGCCAAACGGAGAGCGGATTGAGGTGCGGGGCATGAATTTCTCCTGACTCCCCCGCCCCGCCCAATCCCAACACCACCGTTCAGCCTCAGCGCCAGAACGTATGCACCCCGCCACCATCTTGAATGACCAACTGATGGGCGTCCACGAACGTGATCTTGCCCTGGCCCACTCGGCCAACCGGAACTTTGATCGCCGTGTTTTCCGCCGAGCTATACGTGACGACATTGATCAAATTACCCTGCTTCACCGACCAAGTTCCGCCATTGCGCCATTGAAAGCTACCCGCACTGTTTTCAAACTGAAAACTGCCATCTGGACGATAACTGACCGAAGCCGTCTCGATCTGCCAAGTGCCGACCACGCGGTCACGCAGCACCACGTCACCGGTCTGGCAACCGGCACCCAACGCGACCAAGCCGAGCAGTGAAATAAATCGTTTCATCGGGAACGTTCGCAGGTGGCCTAACGACCAAAGCTGAGCCACGTGGGAACGGTGACGTGGCGAACCGAAACGCTCAAGCGCAAAACGGAAGCGCCCAACCACGTTGGCTCCGGCGACTTCCATGAGAAGGCAGTCAAGGTATAAGTTGGTCGCACATTGGTTTTTTAGTGGGTCACTGATATTTTAGCAAGACGAGAAAGGATCACGCTTCCATCCGGACTCACTGTTGCCAGCGGTCCATGATTGGATCCG
>CAIWFB010000162.1 GCA_903911825.1 uncultured Verrucomicrobia subdivision 3 bacterium | reverse complement strand
GCAGCCGCTGGTGTGGCCGGCCGCCGGCTCTTCGTTTGGCAGCATAGACCTGTGCGGATTTCCCAAGTCCGCTTACTGGATTCATCAGGCGCAGTGGATTCAGAATCGTCCGATCCTGCATCTCATTCCGCATTGGAACTGGGCGGGCAGCGAAGGCAAACCCATCAAGGTGATGGCGCTGGCAAATGTCGAGAAGGTGGAGCTTTTTCTGAACGGCAGGTCGCTTGGGCAAAAGCCGGTGGACAAATATCAGATGCTCACTACGGAAGTTCCCTATGAAGCCGGCAAGCTGGAAGCCGTCGGTTTCAATGGCGACAAGGAAGTCGCGCGCTTCGCCGTCGAAACGACGGGCGCTCCGGCAGGACTGAAACTAATTCCCGATCGCACGAGCCTTGCTGGTGATGGCTACGATGCGCAGCCGGTCACGGTAGAAGTCGTGGATGCGCAAGGTCGCGCAGTGCCGGGCGCAAACCAGGTGGTGAAGTTTGAGTTGGACGGTTCGGGTGCAATCATCGGCTTAAACAACGGCAATCCCAATTGTCACGAACCGGAGAAGGGCGATCAACACAGCGTCTTCCACGGTTTAGCCCAAGTGATTTTGCAAAGTGGATTTGCCAGTCGGGGAAAATTAACGCTGCGCGCCACGAGCGATGGCCTCACTCCGGCTGAAGTCACGGTTGAAGTCACGTCCGCTCCCGCGCGTCCTGCTGTGCCAGTGGCGTATCCGAGTTTCGTAGTCGGCAATTGGCGGATGTCACCGTTCTCAAATGAGCATCCCGATCCCAATCAAAAAATTGCCGACACCGATATGAACAGTTGGGCGAATATCCAGCCCGGTCGCGGCCTGCCCACTTTCAAAGATGGCCGATTCGCGATTTATCGGGCGCAATTCACACCCCGCATCGGCGTGCAGAAATCCGGCGGTGCGCTGAAACTCCGCGACGTGACCGGAAAGGCTGAGGTTTGGATTGACGGCAAACTTGCCGCTGAAAAAGTGGATGCCGGCAAAAAAGACATCAGCATTCCGTTCCCGCCCGGTGATGGCGTAAGAACCTTGAGCATTCTCATCGAGACCGCCGCGTCGGGTTCACAAGCCGGACTTGGCGGGACGGTGACGGTTGAATCTGTTGCTGGCATTGAGTCGCCAATTCCAAAGTAAAAATATTGAGAAACCGACCACCCCTTCGTTCCATCAACAAAATTGAGATTTTATTATGAATCAAAAACTAAAAGCTACGATTGCTCTGGCTTGGCTCGGCAGTCTTTGTTTCGCCTTGGCGCAACAAACCATGCCCACGGTTGCGACTAATGATACCGTTGGTTTCGAGTCCATCTTCGACGGCAAATCTCTCGTCGGCTGGGAAGGCGATACCAATTATTGGCGCGTGGAAGCGGGTTACATGGTGGGCGAAGTGACCCCGGACAAGCTGCTCAAGCAGAATTCATTCGTCATCTGGCACGGTGGCACGACGCGGGATTTTGAATTGAAAGCGGAGTATCGCGTTTCTCTCCAAGGCAACAGCGG
>CAIWFB010000161.1 GCA_903911825.1 uncultured Verrucomicrobia subdivision 3 bacterium | reverse complement strand
TAATATTGAGCGGGTCGATCATGGCGGCCAGTTCTTGGGCGCGTTTGGCGATATTGTGAATGTGCCAGGCGAACAGCCCGGCGGCCACGATGACCGAGCCAATGATCGCGCCCGTCACTGTAAAGATGGCCCCGAAGATTCCCAGTTCGGCGCGCATTTGTCGCAAGCCCTGAATGATGAGCGAAATTGATCCCGGCACCCGAGACCAGTTGCCGCGCCCGATTTCACGGAGCACCACCAAAGATTCGCGCAAAATGAGATTTAATCCGCCAACGTGCCGGCCTGCCTTGGCCGCGCCGACGCCTATATCTTCCATTGCTTCCACGCCCGCTTTTTTTACCCAACTAAAACCACCTGAACCACCGGCAAGCTCGGCCATTTCTTGCGCCATGCGCCGTTTGCGGATGGCGGAGCGTTCGGGGGTGACATTGGCAATCTTGCGGTTGATCTCTTCGTCTAACGCTAATTTGGCATAAGCGGCCTGCTTGGCTTCGGGTGACAAGGAAGATTGCGCGATGGCTTTTTGGAACGCCTTCATTTTGCCCGCTTGCGCCGTCATCACGGCATTCAAAGGGCCAGCATTGCCTGTAAAAATGACGTTTAAGCTGGGCATGGGGTCTCCTGAATGGGTTCAACTTTGGGCAGGGTGATTTTGCCTGCTTTCAACAAGGCTTCTTGTTCGGCCACCCAATCGTTGAAACTTTGCGAGTTATCCGGCTGCAACCGCACTTTGCCAGCCTGTTCGTTGAGCGTGGCGTATTCATACCGTGCCAAGGCGAGCGGGTAATCTAATTCAGCGCCGTGCTGGGCTACCAAGCGTTCGGGCAAGGTGCGGACGTATTGGATGAGGATGGCGCATTCGGGTGCGCCGATGGCCACGGTGGGCGAGCCGTCATCAATGCTGGCGTATTCGGGGCCGGTGCGCCCGGTGCAGAGGTAATTCCAGAAAGTAATGGCTTCTCCAACGAGGTCGCCGCTGGCTACGGTCTTTTCCCATTTGCGGTAGATGGCGCGGATTTGAAATTGCTTCACCGCTTTACGCCAGTTCCACAAAGAAACCCGCGCGCGTAGTAAATCGGCGGTTTCAATTCGCTCGGCTTCGGTCTGGCTGCAAACGTCCACGGCAGCGGCCAAGATTTCGGCCAATTGCTCTGGCGGCAACGCGAGAATGCGGTCTAAGCCAGGTTCCAGCACGAAGGGATTGCGCAACCGGAGCAATTCTAATTCATGGCCGATGGCATAGGGTTTCAACATGACGCCTAGACACGCGACCGGCGCGCGGCGCATGGTATCGGCAAAATCAAGTTTGTGGCGGTTCTGTATCACAAGTAAAAAGCCCGCCGCCGGTAAAGTCGGCCAGCGGGCTTGTAAAGGTTAATCCAGCGGTTAGCTCGGGGCCGTGGTCATGGACGCATTCTGCGTGTTGTCGAGGTATTGGATGCAAGTCAGCGTGTAGCTCGCGTAATCGTCGTTTTTAATTTCGATTTTGCTGCCAGACTCAAGGCACCAATCACCGGCGAGATCAGCCGCGTCAGTAGTCGCCCAAGTAATCTTGGCGTAGGGCGCGAGAAACACGGTGGCGGATTTCGCGTGCGCCAGCGTGTCGCTGGTCGGACGGAAAGTGAACGTCTGCTTTTTATTGGCATCCGTGGCGCGTTTGCCAGCGGTGAAGCCAGCGGCATCCATCACTTTCTTTTCTTCCCAATCAAGGGAAACTTCTTGCGATTGCGGCAAAATGCCGTTGCCCCAAGCGGAAATGTTGGTCGGCACGCCGCCAACAATAGCTTGAATGGAGGCAAGGCCGCGTAAAACAGAGGTAGCCATAAATTAGGGGATAGTTTCTGGGGTTAATGCCTTGGCCGATTTTTCTTCATCGGTCAGGCTGGTGTAAATGGTGAACGCCTGCGCATAGACATGGCGTAATTCGGGATTGGCCATGACGGCGGCTTTTTTCTCGGCATCCGTGGTTGCATC
>CAIWFB010000160.1 GCA_903911825.1 uncultured Verrucomicrobia subdivision 3 bacterium | reverse complement strand
GGGGAGAAGGCCGGGATGAGGGGGCGCTACAGACATCGGCGACCTCAAACGAAAGTGAGAAGTCGGGTTCAAATAAACCTCCAAACTCCTCTCCCCAGCCCTCTCCTCGTTTAGCGAGGAGAGGGAGAAGACTGCGCTGATGTGAACTTACCTAAAATTTCCGCGCGCTTATCTATGAACTGCGCCACGATGCTGACAGCGATTTCCAGCACGGACTTTGATTCGATTTTTATTCCCACTGGACAAGCGACGCGCGCGAGTTCTTCCGCCGTGGCGATTTTCGCGTGCTGAAATTTTTCGGAGATCATCCGCCACTTGCGCTTGCTGCCGATCATGCCGAGAAAACCAAACTGACGGCGGATCCAGGACTCCAACACCAGTGCGTCATGATTGTGTCCGCGCGTGACGATGAGGCCGAGCGTCGGCGCGCTTGGCATCGGCACAGATAAAATCTCGCCCCAGTTGCCAGTGTGGATGGAAACTTCCTTCGGGAAAAATTCGTGGTTCGCCAGTTCGGGGCGGTCGTCGAAAACGGAAACGGCAAAATCTAATTGCAACGCGAGCGGCGCGAAGGCTTGCGCGATGTGGCCGGAACCGGCGATCCAAAGCGCGCACGGCGGCGTGATGGTTTCGGTATAGAGCCAGTCAGCGGGAAATGGATTATTGGATGGCCGGATTGTTGGATTGGTAAGCGCGACTGCAAAATCATTTTTCACGCCCCAAGATTTTACTACGTCTCGCGTGGCCAGTTCGTTCCAGAATTTTTCACCAAGCTTCTGCGCGTTGGGCAAAACCACGCCGAGAACTTTGCCCCCGCAGATCAAGCCATCGTCCCAACCGAAGTCGTGATCGAGAACAAGTTCGAAGGTTTCGGGCTTGCCGGTTTTGAGCGAGTTCAGCGCGAGCCGTTGCGCTTCGGCTTCGAGACAGCCACCGCCGAGCGTGCCTCGGATTTTGCGGTCGGGATAAAACAGCGCCTTCGCGCCGATTTTTTGCGGACTCGATCCTTTCGCGCCGGTGATGATGCCGAGGGCGACCGATTCGCCGTTGCGGGCGGCAGCAGCAAGCGATTGGAAAATAGATTCGGTCACATCCCGATGCTAACGCGCCCCGATGGAAGCTCAAGAAATTCGGCTTTGAATTCTGCGGTGAAAGTTCTAATTTGAGCCCAAGAAGGAGAATTTTATGCGGAACATTCAACAGAAACTTTCTGTCGCGCGTGGCGAACAGCGGGCCGAACTGCTGTTTAAGAACGCCCGCGTCGTCAATGTCTTCAGCGGCGAAATCCACAAGACCAATGTCGCGGTCGAAGATGGTCGGGTTATCGGCTTTGGTGATTACAAGGCGAAGAAGGTAATTAATCTCAAGGGCGCATATCTGGCGCCAAGCTTGATTGACGGGCATTTTCACGTCGAGAGTTCCATGCTCACCGCGCCTGAATTTGCGCGTGCCGTCGTGCCGCACGGCACGGGCGCGGTGGTGATTGATCCGCACGAATACGCAAACGTCCTCGGCCTCGACGGCATCCGTTACGTTCTTGAATCCACCAAGAATCTCGCAGTGGATTTCTTCATCATGCTGCCGAGCTGCGTTCCCGCTACGCATCTCGAAACCGCCGGCGCAAAACTCACCGCTGATGATTTGAAGCTGATGATCCACGACGAGCGCATCGCTGGCGTCGCGGAGCTGATGAATTTCCCCGGTGTGTTTCTCGGCTTCAAAAGCGAACTGGCGAAAATCGAGGCGGGCAAAGGCAAGGCCATTGATGGTCACGCGCCCGGCTTGCGCGGAAAAAATCTAAACGCTTACGCACTGGCAGGCGTTCGGTCTGACCACGAATCGGTGGTCGTCGAGGAGGCGAGAGAGAAACTTCGCCTCGGCATGCACATTCTCCTGCGCGAAGGCAGCACCGAGCGGAATCTGGAACATCTCCTGCCGCTCATCAACGCGCACAATTCGCAGAACTGCTCCTTCGCCACGGATGACAAGCTTGCTGGTGACCTGGTGAACGAAGGCCACATTGACCACGCAGTGCGCGTCGCCATCAAAGGCGGCATTCCGCCCATCGCCGCGCTTCAGATCGCGACCATCAACACGGCGCGGCATTATCGACTGAATAATCTCGGCGCGATTGCGCCGCGTTACTGGGCGGACTTCATCGTGTTTGATGACCTAAAAAACTTTCGCGTGCGCCAGACTTGGAAGAAAGGCGTGCTCGTGGCGGAGAACGGAAAATTTCTCGCTAAGAATCCGGCGAAAGTCTTGTTACCGCGCAGCACAATGAATCTGCGTTACAAGCCAGCCAACCTCGCCGTGAAGCCCAACGGCAAAAAGAAAATTAAAGTCATCGAAATCATTCCCAACCAGATCGTCACCAAGATGGCGGTGGTTGCGCCAAAGATTTCCAACGGCGAAATCGTCGCTGATCCGGCGCAGGATGTTTTGAAGATGGTCGTGGTGGAGCGCCATCGCGCCACGGGGAATGTCGGCGTCGGATTTGTGCGCGGGTTCAAGCTCAAGCGCGGGGCGATTGGCTCGACCGTGGCGCACGATGCACACAACATCATCGTCGCCGGCACGAATGACGCGGACATCCTGTTTGCGATTCAGGAACTGGAACGGATGCAGGGCGGACAGGTAGCCGTCGTTGATGGCAAAGTGAAAGCCGCGCTGCCGTTACCCATCGCCGGGCTAGTCACTGACCATCCGCTCGCCAAAGCGATGAAGCTGATTGACGACCTGAACGCCGCCGCGCACGCGCTTGGCTGTGATTTGGCCGCGCCATTTATGACGCTGTCGTTCCTTGCGCTCTCGCCGATTCCGTCGTTGAAGCTGACGGATCAGGGATTGATTGATACGGGGAAACTGGAGAAGACCAGTTTGTTCGTTAAGTGAAAGTAGTGCATCACGTTTCCCCTCACCCCGGACCTCTCCCTCGGGGAGAGGGAGAATTGTTTCCAGCCTCTTCGCATATTTATAGCTGCCTTCTGCTCGGTTACGTTTGGATTTTAGGAATGTATCCAACGGCTGTTGTAAAAAACCGCGCGGTTTTTTACAGGAACAGAAACAAACTGCACCCTCACTTCGCATTCCCCGAAAGCCAGAAGCGGATGTCGGAGGCTTGCGGGTTTTTGGGTTCGAGTTCCAACACTTTCATATAATGCTGGCGAGCCTGCACGGTGTCGTGCAGCGATTGGGCGCAGAGATTCGCGAGCGCCAGATGCGCGCGGACTTCGGAATTATCCGCCGCGAGAATCTTCTTCAATTCATCCGCCGCGTCCACAGGATAACCAGCGGCTTTGAGCGCGAGGGAAAAATTGTAGCGCGCGTCGGACGAGTCCGGCTGGATGGCTAAAGCATTTTCGTAACTCGGCAGCGCGAGCGGATAATTCCGCAACCGATGCGCGAGCACGCCGGTGTTGTATTGCGCCTCGAACCACGCGGGATCAATCTCCGACGCTTGCTTGTAGGCTTGCAGGGCATCCAGCCATTTCTCGCCCTGCTCGGCAATGCGCGCCTGCGTGAAGGCGCCGTTGGCGGAAGCGCGATTGCCCGCTGCCGGTTTGCGCGGCGAGTTGTAATTGTAACGGGCGAACTTCACGGGCTCCGGCGCGGGTTCGAGCACCTTGGTAGGAGCCGCGTCGGGTTCGCTCGGCGGTGGCAGCGGCGTGATCCCGCTGGGTTTGGATTTCAAACTGGACGGGTTTGCGGTTTTTTCGGGGCCAAATAATTTTTTCCAGAAACCGGTTTTCTTTTCCGGCACCGGTTCGGGCATGGGCACTTCGATCGGCTCGGCCACGGCCACGACAGGATTCACTTTGGGCGGCGTGGTCACGATCACCGGGGCGGGCTGCACTTGCACGACTTGCGGCGGCGGTATCACGACGGTCGGTTTGGGCGTCGGGGTGGTGGCGATGACTTTCACGGGCGCGGGCTGCGGACGGGTCACGGGCGGACGCGTCGCCGCGACCGTGGTCGGTTTCGGCTGCGTCTTCGTTTCGGTGGCAGGCATGACGGCGGGCGGAGTCACTTTCGCCACCATGGCAGGCACGGGCGCAACGGGCGCCAGAGCTTGTTCGAGGCTATTGGCGAGGGCATTGACTTCATCCCAATTCGCCGCGCGCGGTTTCAAAGCGAGGTAAGCGCGGTAATTTTCCAAAGCCGTTTTGTTATCGCGCAAATATTGTTGGCTCGTGGTGGCGAGGTTCAAAATGGCGGCGGCAAAATCCGGGCGCTGCTCTTTGGCGGCGGCGAAAAATTTGACCGCTTCCTGCGGACGATTGAGTTGCATCCGCGCGAGGCCAAGACCGTTGTAAGCTTGTTCGTCATTGGGATGCAAGGCGAGCACGGTGCTGAAACTGCGCTCGGCCGGCACGATTTCGCCCAGACGCAATTGCGTAGAACCAAGCTTGAGCCAACCGGCAGGATCATTGTTGCGGCGCAAGGTGTAGGCGGTGAATTCAGTTTTCGCCACGTCCAATTTATTCTGCTCCAACCACAGACTGCCGAGATTGAAATGCACTTCCTGCAACTCACGATTGCAGTCCAATGCGCGTTGATACGCGGTGACTGCGGCATCCGGTTGACCGGCGCGTTGCAGCGCGACGCCGTAATAATTCCACGCGGCGGCATTCGTCACGAGCAATTGCGTGGCGCGTTCCAGTTGGGTCACAGCGGCAGCGGTGTCGCCGGAATCCAGATATTTTTTGCCTTTGAGCAACGCGCGCGGGCCAGCCGGTGTGCAACCAGCCAAAACCAGCGTGAGCGCAAAAAATAAAATTACGCCGCTACGAATAGAAATCTTTTTGTCGAGCATCCGCTGTGGTGTTATCATTCGCGTTCAAAAGTGTCAAGAAACGCACAATTCCATTTGGTCTGGTTCGTCCTGCTCGGCTGGTTGATTCCAGCGAACGCGGCGGATTTTTTCTCGTTGCGCGGCACGAACGCCGCCGCGCACGTCACCATCGCGCAGGGCGATAATCTGTTGAACGCCTTTCTGCCCGATGATCAACGTGTGGAGGAGTGCTTCAATCTGGGGCTCATCGTTTTCACGCGCGGCACGAATGTCGCGGCGGCGTGGCGCAGTTTGGTGACGACGAACGACACGGTAGGCATCAAAGTTTTTTCCGAACCGGGCAAACTTTCCGGCACGCGTCCCGCAGTGGTGAAAGCGGCGATTCATGGCCTGCTGGCAGCCGGCATTCCCGCGTCACAAATCGTGATCTGGGATCGGCGCACGGATGAATTGCGCGACGCAGGATTTTTTAAGTTAGGCGCGGAGCTCGGCGTGTCCGTCGCCGGGGCAGTCGAGAGCGGCTACGACACGAACACTTATTATCTGCCGGATTCGCCGGTGATGGGTTCGCTCGTGTGGGGTGATGTGGAATTTGGGCTGACCAATCGTGCCGCTGGCAAAAAATCATTCGTCGCCCAACTGGTCAGCCAGCGGCTCACCAAAATCATTTCTATCGCGCCGTTGATGAATGAGAACGACGCGGGCATTTGTGGCCACTTTTACAGCCTCGCGCTGGGTAGCGTTGATAATGTCCGCCGTTTCGCCAGCAACGCCGAACGGCTCGCCGTGGCGTTGCCGGAAATTTACGCGCTGCCCCTGCTCGGCGACCGCGTGACCTTGCACATCACTGACGCCCTGCTGGCGCAATATCAAGGTGGCCCCGCAAGCTATCTGCAATTTTCCCGCGTCCGCAACGAAATCTGGTTCAGCCACGATCCCGTCGCGCTCGACACGTTGGCTCTGAAAGAACTCGCCCGCGAACGTCGCTCGCTCAACATTCCCACGCTGCCGAGTAATTTTGAGATCTACACGAACGCCGCCTTGCTTCAACTCGGCATCAATGATCCAGCGCGTATCTTGATTGAAAAAGTGCGCCCCAATTAAACCATCCACCCGCCCAGAATCCTTTAATTGATTTCACCCGTAAATGAGGCGATGCTGTCGCCGTTAATTAAATTGCCAATTAAATATGAGTTCCGAACAGAAAATTTTAGTCCGCGACGTCGAAGCTTCCGTCGTTCCCATCGGCACCAAAGTCACGCTCCAAAAAGGCGAGACGGCGCACATCACCCAATCGCTCGGCGGCACTTATACCGTCATCGTGAATGGCAACATGTTCCGCATCGAGACGAAAGACGCCGACGCGCTAGGCATCGAAGTGGTCGCCGCGCCCGTCACCGCGACACCAAGCGGGCCGATGACGCAGGAGCAACTCGAAAAGAAAGTTTGGGAAGCGCTCAAGACCTGTTACGACCCGGAGATCCCCGTCAACATCGTGGATCTCGGTTTGATTTACGATTGCCTACTCACGCCCGTGGGCACGGACAATTACAAGGCCGATGTGAAAATGACCCTGACCGCGCCCGGCTGCGGCATGGGCCCCGTGCTCGCCCAAGACGTGCAAAATAAACTCATCTCGCTTGAACCGATTGACGAAGCGAACGTGGAACTCGTCTGGGATCCGCCGTGGAATCAAAGCATGATGACCGAAGCGGCGAAACTGCAACTCGGACTTCTTTGAGCCACAGATTGGCACAGATGAAATTCAGATGGGTAAAACCATCAGAAATTTCCGTGTTCCATTTTTATCTGTGTGCATCTGTGTTTCATCTGTGGCTAAAAAATTCCCATGAATAAAACCGTTGATTGGTCCGCGCTCCGCAATGACTTTCCGATCTTGAACCAACAGGTTCACGGCAAGCCGCTCGTTTATTTCGACAACGCCGCCACTTCGCAGAAACCGCGCAGCGTCATTGATGCGCTGGTGCATTATTACGAACGTGACAATGCCAACGTGCATCGCGGCATCCACGAATTGAGCAACCGCTCGACGAACGCCTTCGAAGCCGCCCGCACCCGCACTGCGAAATTCATCAACGCCCGCAGCGCCGACGAAATCATCTGGACGCGCGGCACCACCGAGAGCATAAACCTCGTGGCCGCCACTTGGGGCGCCAAGCACCTGAAAACGGGCGATGTCATTCTGCTCACCGAGTTGGAGCATCACAGCAATCTCGTGCCGTGGCAGATGATTGCCCAAAAGACCGGTGCCAAGCTCGCGTTCATTCCCGTCATCAACGACGAGGGTGTGTTGGATTTATCGAAACTCGATTCCCTGCTTACGTCGCAGGTGAAATTGCTCTCGATGGTGCACATCTCCAATTCCATGGGCACCGTGAATCCCGTCGCCGAACTCTGCGCCCGCGCGCGCAAACTTGGCATCACCACGCTGGTGGATGGCGCGCAAAGTGCCGGACATCTGCCCGTTGATGTGCAAAGCATCGGCTGCGACTTTTTTGCGTTCTCCGGCCACAAAATTTGCGGCCCCACCGGCATCGGCGTGCTTTATGGACGACAGGAAGTTTTGGAAACCATGCCGCCGTATCAAGGCGGCGGCGAAATGATTTTATCCGTCGGCTATCACAAGAGCGAATTCAAGCACTCGCCGCACCGCTTTGAAGCCGGCACGCCCGACATTTCCGGCCCGATTGCCCTACACGCGGCGATGGATTATCTCGACGCCATTGGCCGCGAAAACATCTGGCGACACGACCAAGAACTGGCGAACTACGCCGCCGAACAACTCTCCACATTGAAAGACGTTCGCATTTTCGGCCCCAAAGAAAACCGCGCGGGCCTCGTCAGTTTTCTGCTCAAAGATGTCCACGCCCACGACGTTGTCACGCT
>CAIWFB010000159.1 GCA_903911825.1 uncultured Verrucomicrobia subdivision 3 bacterium | reverse complement strand
GTCGCCCGTGGCGTAGGGCTGGATGTTCGTTGAATTAATTGGATGTTTGCGCAGCCCTTCATAGGCCAGGCAATAATTGGTATCGTAGGCATCCGCCCAGTCTCGATGATCTTGATGATCCGCCGGCAAGGCATTGGCATAAAAAAGTCGCGAAGCGTTTGCCAGATTCAGCATCCATTTGCCCAGCGCACGGGCGCAACGGGTGTCATAGCGAGCCAGTGGTGCCAGCGTCCCGGCCCATTGGAACGTGTTCATCGCAAAGGCATAGCCCTCGGTATCTTTGGAACTGCCCACCAGGCCTTGGCAATCTATTTCGCCAAAACGATCTGATAGCACTCCCCACCCGGGCCGCGCCGCCGGGCTTTCCATCGGTTCAAAGCACCAGTTCAGCAGCTTGCCGACATCGTAGCTCCGACCCAGTTCCGCATTCATTCTGGCCGCCGCCAAGGCGCCATAGGGCAGGAGCACTTCATATTGCGGATTCTTTTTCGGGGGGCGCGCGAGTAGCGCCCGGAGCGACCAATCGGCGGCCGTCAAAAATCGCGGATCTTTGAATTGGGTCCAAGCCATATATTCGCACCAGGCCACGCCCGCCGCTCCGTCGGGTTCTATCCACCGACCATTGTCCACGGGTTTCATGGAATGCAGGTTCAATGCGAGATGATCAAAGTTGGGAAGACCCGGACCATTGGTGGAAGCCCCGAGCACGAGACATCCCTGATACCAGTGTTCAGCCACCTGAAAGAGCATTTTGTCCCGGGCTGGATCACCGGGGTTGAGTTCGCAAATCTGGAAGAACAGCACGTTCGGAAACAGATCATACCAGAAGCTGGAACCGCTGCCGCCGCCCCAGCCATTGCCGCAGACCCCGTCCTCGGCGTTGAAGTAATTCGTGGATAGCGCCACCCAATCATGGCCGTGGAAGCGCCTCATGTCTTTGCCCACCAACCCGCCGCTGACCACGGCGGCCAGAAAGTTGATGCCCTCCGGGCCGCCTGTGCCGCCCACATAACTTGGCAACCGGATTTGGGGTTGTTCCGTTTCCTGCCACAACATCAGCGGCAAGTGTTCGCCTCGGCCTTCGGTGTTTCCTAGAAAATTCAGATAGTCTTCCGTGACCTTTCGCCAATCGCGCATCTGATATGGCTGCGGCAGCTTAGGCATCCGTTCCACGCACGCAATGGGGAGTTGATCCGCCTCCGGTCGGGCCAAGGCTGAACCGGTGCCCACCAATAGCGCCAGCACCCAGCAGACCTTTGCAAAAAGTTGAATCATTTTCAGGGGCAGTTTAAAGCCGTTCGCGGGCCGAAGCAACCATGTCACCCGCCTTGCCGTGTCCGCTAAACTGCCGACTTATTCCCTGTTCACAGAAGAAAAACGCCCTAAAATATTGCCCCTCCGAACCCGTGAAACATATCGAGAGTTGTTCCGGAGGCAACCCGTTCCCAATTGTCCCGTCACCGTCTGAAATGATCCGGCACAATTATCTTCGCGTGCTGGCCTGGGCTTGGAAAAACGGCTGCGGAATCTAAACGAAAACTATTCGAGCACCTTCTGGCGCCTCCAGTCAAACTGTCAGTAAAAGCTGCCGCCAATAGCCGAAAATTCTGCCGGTTTGACCAGAATACTCTTCAGTTTTCCCAGCAATCTGCTAACATCCTTTTATCTGAAACCATGTGACAGACTGTGCTCATCTGTGGCTAAATAATCCGATGCTCAATCAACTCACTATTTCTCAACTGACGGCCAAGCTGGCCACGCGCGAGGTTTCCGCGCGCGAAGCCACGCAAGCCTGTCTGGACCAGATCGCCCGCGTGGATGGCAAGATTCACGCCTTCATTAGCCACAACGCTGCTGATGCGCTCGCGCAGGCGGATGCGGCGGATAAACTGATCGCCAGTGGCGTGAACCAACCATTGCTCGGCGTGCCGATTGCCATCAAAGACGTGCTGGCGGTCAAAGGTCAGCCGTTGAATTGCGCTTCAAAAATTCTCGGCAACTTCACCTCTACCTACGACGCGACGGCGATTGAGAAATTAAAAGCGGCGGGCGCGATTGTTTTTGGTCGGTTGAACATGGACGAGTTCGCGATGGGCAGTTCCACGGAAAATTCTGCCTTCGGCAGCACGGCGAATCCGTGGGACGTGACGCGTATTCCCGGTGGTTCTTCCGGCGGATCGGCGGCAGCGGTCGCGGCGGACGAATGTATCGCGAGCCTCGGCACGGACACGGGCGGCTCCATTCGCCAACCGGCGGCTTTGTGTGGTTGCGTGGGGATGAAGCCGACTTACGGACGCATTTCTCGCTATGGTTTGGTGGCTTTCGCCAGTTCACTGGATCAGATCGGGCCGTTCACGAAAGATGTGCGCGATTCCGCGACGTTGCTCGGCGTGATGAGCGGCGTGGATAAACGCGATTCCACCAGCGTGGCGCAACCGGTGCCGGATTATACCAAGGCGCTGACGGGCGACATCAAAGGTTTGAAGCTCGGTCTGCCAAAGGAATACATGATCGGCGGGCTGGATCCCGAAGTGAAGGCGTCCGTAGATGCCGCCGTGCAGCAGTATGAAAAACTCGGTGCGGAGATCGTGGAGATTTCCCTGCCGCACACGGATTACGGCGTGGCGGTTTATTACATCATCGCCACAGCAGAAGCTTCGGCGAACTTGGCGCGTTTTGACGGCATTCGCTACGGGGCGCGCGTGGAAGGCGCGGATCCGTTGGAACTGTATTCCAAGACGCGCGGCGCCGGTTTCGGCGATGAAGTGAAACGCCGCATCATTCTGGGAACCTACGTTTTGAGCAGCGGTTATTACGACGCGTATTATTTGCGCGCTCAAAAAGTCCGCACGC
>CAIWFB010000158.1 GCA_903911825.1 uncultured Verrucomicrobia subdivision 3 bacterium | reverse complement strand
TGATCGAAAGGTCAAGCCCACTGGCAGCGCGGAGGTGGTGCTCAGGTTGTTGCCGACCGGACTGGAAACGTTCGTGCCGGAGGCAAGTATGAAATAATCACTCGTGCTCGCAGTATTACCGATAGTCAGCGAGATGTTGTTGCTAAAATAACTCCCGTTGTTTCCATAAAAAGCGTTGGTGGAGGTATAATACGAGGTGGCGCCCGACACGGCATCCACGGCTCCCAGAGCCGCACCAGTGCCCATTCCCCAACGCAGTATCAGGGCAAAGTTTGCCCCGAAGATTGGGCTGGCACAAAAGGTTCTGACGATCGGCAGGATTTGTAATAAGGCAGCGAGAATGAGCGCCGATTGGCGGAACCGGTAAGGCATGAGTTTTAGCTTTTAAAAAAGGGTGTGAAAATAGTCGTTAAAAATTCATCGGCTTACGGCGTCACTAGTCGGTAAAAACGAGTCGGCACCGTTGCTGCCGTAGCATCTGTGACCGACCAATCACCGTTGGCGGTAGCGGTAACGGTGGAGAGCGAAGTCCACGTCCGTAAATCTTCACTGGCTTGTAAGGTGTAATTCGTGCCTGCCATACCGGTGCAGTTCAAGGTGACGCTGCCATCGCTCTGCCGCACGAGCTGCGTAATGGTCGGTGCAATCGTTGGAGCGATGGTGGCCTGCGGCGCCAACGTGTTCACATTTTTATCGGCCGCCACAATATTGTTGCGGGCATTCACGGTCAGTGTGGCGCCCAAACTGGTGATGCGCCCGGCGATATTTGTGACGGTCAAAGTGTAGGTCGCGGTATCGCTGGTGCGGATGTTGGCGATGGTCAGTAAGTTGGAACGCGAACCGGACACGCGCGTGCCATCAGAGAGGGCAACTCCATTTTTAAACCACCGATAGACGAACGGCGCGGTGCCTTTGACGGTGGCGGTAAACGATACACTGGTGCCGTAGTTAGCCGTCAGGCTTTTAGGTTGGAGCGTAAATACTGGCGGAATCACAACGGTCAGCGCGGCGACTCGGCTGGTGACGCTGCCGGCATAATTCGCGACCACGACATAGAAGCTGGCCGCATCCGTGATTTTCACTTGGGGAATCACGAGCGTTGCGTTCGTCGCGCCACGAATCACTTGGGTGCCCTTGCGCCATTGGTAGAGCAATTTTTCTGTGCCGATGACCGCAACGCTGAAGGTGGCATTGTTGCTTACGGCTACCACCTGATCATCCGGATTATTAATGATGGTCGGCGGCGCAAAAACCGTCAGCACGGCATTGCTACTCTTAACCTTACCCGCGACGTTGGCCGCCAGCAGGGCGAAAGCGCCGGTATCATTCGTCGTCAGGTTGGCCACGATGAGCACGTTGGAAAGTGCCCCGGAAATATTACCGCCATCCACCAGCGGGACGCCATCTTTGAACCATTGATATTGGAACGGCGCGGTGCCTTTGACGGCGGCGCGGAAAATGGTGTTCGTCCGTTCTTTCGCAAAGCGATTGGTGGCTTGCAAGGTGAAGGTGGGTGTAAAATTGATTGTCAACGTCGCGTTCGAGCTGATGAGGATACCGGCGAGGTTGGTCACCACTACCGAGTAAGTTGCCACATCCGTCGTTTTGGCGTGAGCGATGGTGTAGCTCGCGTTCGTCGCGCCAGCGATGGCTTGCGTGTTCTTGCGCCATTGATAATGGAGCGGGGCACCGGTGGCAGATACACTGAACGTCACGGCATTACTCAACGTGACTGCTTGGCTGACCGGCTGCGCCACGATGGCTGGCAGCACGAGAATTGTGAGGCTGGCATTGCCGCTGGTGGCATTGCCCACGCCGTTAGCGACGGTCACAGAATAATTTCCCGCATCAGCCGTCGTCAGCCCAGAAATTTTTAAAACATTTGTGGTCGAACCGGAAATACTTCCGCCATCCGACAACGGTGAACCATTTTTGAACCACTGATAATTGAACGGTCCGGTGCCGGTCACCGTGACGGCGAAGGTGACGTTCGTGCCCGTCTTGGCCACCCGGTTCGTGGGGCCAGCAGTGATGAACGGCAAGCTTTGCACCGTGAGCGTCGCCACCGCGCTGGTCGCGCTGCCGTAAATGTT
>CAIWFB010000157.1 GCA_903911825.1 uncultured Verrucomicrobia subdivision 3 bacterium | reverse complement strand
GGACAAATTCAAGACCAGCCCGTAAAGATTCGGTGCAGCGGGACTCCATGGTTTCAACCGGCCATTTGCTTTCACTTTCAAAGTGATCGTCTGCGAATCGCCCGGAGCAAGTTGGATGGCAGGATTGGTAAGTTGCAGATCAGGATGCGATGCCAGCTTCCATTTCACTTCAGGCGCTTCCAAAACGGATTGACCGGCCTGATTGATCCATTCGCGAACCACGCCGGACAATTTGACGGTTGCCGGAACAGGACTGAAATTTTGCAAGGTCGCCTCGATTCGCAATTCGTCCTGATCCACCAACGGCTGAACAAAAATGTCGCTGACCGCGACCTTGGGTTCAGCCAGCAAAAAGACATCCTGCCAGATGCCGGCAATGTGTGTGCCCCAGAACGAACCGGAAAGATACTCGCGATGGCCATAATGCCCCGGCTGGTCGAAAGATTTCGGGCTGATGACTTTTACCCTGATTTGATTGTCTTCGCCCGGTCGGATTAACTTGGTGACATCAAACTCCTGCGCGAAGAAAATATCAAAGCCTTCTCCCGCCCGTTGGCCATTGACAAAAACCACCATGTCTCCCGCGACTGCGCCAAAGTGCAAGACCATTCGTTTATTCGCCCAGTCCGGCGGAACTTTCAATGTTTTCTCCATCCACGCCGCCGGAAGTTTTTCCCAATTGGTCGGATAAGAAGCATAAGTGCGAAAATCGCCGCCCTGTTCGGTGAGATTCATTGAAAACGAATTAACATTCCACGGTGAGGGAATTTTGATGGCGGTCGCATCCCACGCCCTCAATGTCGGCAAAGTTTCGCCCGGAGCAGTTTTGTCCTGATCCCCTTGAAATCGCCACAAGCCATTCAAACATATTTCCTGCCTGAGTGGCTCTTCATACTGGCTGACCATCCCCTCTTGCGGCGCAAATGAGTGAGTAAAAACAACTCCCCCGGCTAACGCCAGACAGATGTTTATCTGAATGGCCAGCATCCACGCCAATAGCTTTATTCCCTGTCTCATTTAATCTAAACGATTCAGGGCGACGTAATGGGAATGCCGTTTGTGATTGGGATTTGCCCCCGCAACATTTTTCCAGCCTGATTGGCCACACGGAGATACCAGTCGCTGTTCAGATTATAGCCGTCAATGTTCAGCGGCACGAATGTGCCTTGCGCCGGCAATTGTGCGGCGGTCGGGACGCACTTAAACATGGCCGTGCCTTCGTCCACTTCATCAAACATTGCGCCATAAACCATCGAGCAGCCGGACACGACGGCATTATAGGCTTGCTCCCAGTAGAACTTGCCGCCGTTGCGCGGGATTTGGTTATACAGCCCGTTCTTCTGTAGATTTGCCCACGAAAATCCTGGAAAAATCACGGGCATATAGTCAACCCCATTAGCTGTGCAATCAGCCAAGTCGGGGACGATATAAGTGCTCATGTAACTATCCGCGCCACTGTTATTGCTATAGCGCCCAACCGTCCATGGACTAATGACATCGAAGGAGCGGAAGACATTAGCCCAAGCGGCATTCGTTTGCGCGTCGCCACTCAAAGTGCGCCAACCCGTTGCCACGCCGCCCATGACGGTGCAACCCGCCGCATGAAACCAGTCAATGACTTGCTGTGCCTGTTGTGGCGAATCCAATCGTCCGGAAAAGCCAAATCCCCAGATGGCCACAACCGGTTTCCCCTTGTGTCGAAGGTAGGAAGGACTATTGGTGACCTTTTGGGTGTTGACGAGATAGAGCCAATCATTGGTCAACGTGCTAACCAGCGTGTTTGTGGCATAACCGGATATGTCATACATGATGGCGAACACGCGACCATAAGTTTCGGCTCCCACTCGCACATTGGTTGTCACCTGATTGCGAAACGTCAAAGTGTTTCCTGAAAGATCGCTGAGAAACCGCTGCAAAAAAACGCCGTCGAGGTTGTTGGTCTGCATCCATTGGAAATGGCGCACCACGGTTTTTTGGTTGTAAGCGGAATAAAGTTTTGCCGTCGTTCCGTTTGAATAAGTCATGCTCGTGCTGAATAATTCGTCCGTTCCGAGTTCAGAAGTGTCTGGCCAAAAATCAAATGCAGTGTTGGCAGCGGTGGTGGGGAGGCTGCTAAACCAATGCCACCAACTATTGAAGGCTGAACCGTCGCCCGGGGCGGCGAACCAGCCTTGATAGCCCATCAGCAGCTTGCGATTCATCGTGGAGGGATCAACCGCCGAGATCAGGCGGAAAAACACGGTCTGGCTGGAAGAACTCAACGTCACTTGATTCGTGCCGTTGCTGGTGGCGACGCTGTTGGTTACTAACTTCCAAGCAACCGGTGTCGCGGCGAGGTTGGTAGCCGACTGCAACACATAGTAAACCGCCGATGTTGGCCACGAAAGCGCCGGATTTTTGTTAACCAGCTTGATTGAAAGCAGGCTGCCTAAGTTACCACCCGGAGTGGCGGTGAGCGTGGTGGTGTTGGCGCTGTAATTAAATAGGCTGTTCACCGTGCCCGTTCCGCCATAGCCGGTAATCTTGCCACTGTTGATGAAGCTGCTGACCGAAGTGAGTTGGTTGCCGGCAATCACCACCATGCCCCCACCGATGTCCAAGACTGAAGCGCCCTTGATTGAATTCACTGGATCCCACTGCAACAGATTCAAGGTTCCACCGTTAACATGCACGGTGCCGGTGCCACCGCTCCAGCCCAAGCCAAACGTATTGGCGACGGTGACCGTTCCACCATTCACGAGCAGCGTGCCGGACGATCCCGTGTAAAGCCCAATCCACAACTGATTCCCAAAACTGACCAACCCGCCGCTCTGAACAATCAGCAGGTTGGTAAAAGCGTAGCCGATGGCGCACCAATTGCCAGCGCTGGTCGTCAGGCTGCCGCCGTTGGTGACAATCACCGTGCCCCCGGGGCCGTTGTCGCCACCGACCAACTGGCCGGCCAGCACCGTGCTGCTGATCACGCAAGCCCTCGCTCCGGAGACATTAAAACCCACTTTGTTCGTGATGCCAGGAACCACCCCCGTCGTCCAGTTGGCGCTCTCAGTCCACAAGCCAGTGCCGGACGGATTGGCCGCCGGATTCCAGGCCGTCGTGG
>CAIWFB010000156.1 GCA_903911825.1 uncultured Verrucomicrobia subdivision 3 bacterium | reverse complement strand
CGTCGTTCCGTCCGTTGCAGGAGGAGATCATCCGCGATGCGCTCGCAGGCAAAGATGTCTTCGCCCTGCTCCCGACCGGAGGCGGCAAATCGCTTTGCTTTCAGCTTCCTGCACTGGCCAAAGACGGCCTCACGGTCGTTGTCTCGCCGTTGATCGCCTTGATGAAGGATCAAGTGGATGCCCTACAAGCCAGCGGTATCGCGGCCACGTTCTTAAATTCTTCACTCAACGCCGGGGAATCTCGCGAACGCCTGCGCGGCTTGCATAATGGCGAATTTCGTCTGCTCTATGTTGCGCCCGAGCGGCTGATGCTCTCGGGCTTTTTATCCGACCTGCAAAAGTGGAACGTGCAACTCGTCGCCATTGATGAAGCCCACTGCATCAGTGAGTGGGGTCACGATTTTCGTCCTGAATACCGCCAGATCGCTGAACTACGAAAACATTTTCCGAACGTCCCCTTCATGGCGCTCACCGCCACTGCCACGGGCCGCGTGCGCGAAGACATCGTCGCGCATCTGCAACTGCGCGCGCCAAAAACTTATGTCGCCAGCTTCAATCGCCCAAACCTGACTTACCGCGTCATGCCCAAAGCCGGGCCTTACGATCAGCTCGTGGAATTTCTCCGGGGGCGGCGCAAGGAAAGCGGCATCGTCTATTGCCTCTCGCGCAAAGGCGCGGAGAGCGTCGCCGAGAAATTAAGTCGCGATGGTATCCGCGCCCGTCCGTATCACGCCGGTCTCGCGCCCAAAGAACGCGCCGAGCATCAGGAATTATTTCTGCGGGATGAGGTGAAAGTGATCTGCGCCACGATTGCTTTCGGCATGGGCATCAACAAACCGAACGTCCGCTTCGTGGTTCACTACGATCTCCCAAAAAATATCGAAGGCTACTATCAGGAAACCGGCCGCGCGGGTCGCGATGGTCTGCCCGGGGAATGCGTGCTGCTGTTCAGTGCGGGCGATGCGGTCAAACAGATGACGTTCATCGACGAAAAGCCCAATCCACAGGAACGCGAGATCGCCCGCAAGCAATTGCAGCAGATGATGCACTACGCCGAGGGCGCGAATTGTCGCCGCGTGGAATTGCTCGCGTATTTTGGTGAAGAATTTTCCGCCGACAACTGCGGCGCGTGTGACAATTGCCTTTCCCCGCGCGCCACGTTCGATGGCACCCTCGCCGCGCAGAAATTTCTGTCGTGCGTCTATCGCATCCGCGAGAAAGGCGGCTTTGGCGTGGGGTTAAATCACGTGGTGGAAGTGCTCACCGGCGCGGCGACGGAGAAAATCCGTAACTGGAATCACACCGAACTTTCCACCTACGGCATCGGCAAGGAACACAGTCGCCCCGAATGGGCGGCGATTGGCCGCGAACTTGTTCGCCTAGGCTTGTTGCGACAAACGGCCGAGCAATTCAGCACGCTGGAACTCACCGCCGAAGGGTGCGCGATCCTCAAGGAACGGCGCAAAATCACGCTCACCAAACCAACGGTTGCGGCCGAAACCAAAACCCGCCACGTCGGGGAGATCGCATGCGACGAACTGTTGTTCGAGCAGCTGCGCCTGGTGCGCAAACAGCTCGCCGATAAGCGCGATGTCCCCGCCTACATTATCTTCTCTGACGTCGCGTTGCGGCAGATGGCGCGGAATTATCCGCAGACCGAAAACGACTTCGCCCGCATCAGCGGCGTGGGCGAGAAAAAGTTGCGCGAGTTCGGTGCGGCCTTCCGCGAACAGATTGCGGCGCATTTACAGACCCATCCACGCCAAGTTTTTGCCGAAGATACATTCGTCGCGCCCATCACACAGCGCTCGCAGTTGGGTGAGACCGCGCGGGAGACGTTGCGCCGTTTTCGGGAAGGCAAAACACCCGCCGAAGTCGCTGGCAGTCGCGGTCTGACGCTTGGCACGATTTACGGCCACTTGGGCACGGCGATTGAAGCGGGTGAAGCGATTGACCTTTCGCAATTGCTCGCCGCCGAAGCACAGACGGAAATCGCCGCCGCCTTCGCCAGCAAAGGCTGGGGCAATCTCGTGGGCGTGAAAGAATCGCTCGGCGAGAAATATGATTACGGCTTGCTCCGTATCTTCCGTGCAGCGGCGAACGTGAAGAAGTAAGCACGGTAGGGCGGCGCTGCCGCGCCGCCTTAATTGTCTAAAGGTAAGAAAAAGGTAGAGCAGCAGCTCTGCCCGACCAACGAACTATTTCTTCTCCGGTGTTTTGAACGACGGCAAGTTCGTATCGCCCTGATCAATCGACGCGGAGTTGATGCAGTAGCGCAAACCTTTCGGGCCGGGGCCATCGTCAAACACATGGCCGAGATGACTCCCGCAATTCGCGCATAAAACTTCCGTGCGCTTCATGCCGTAGCTGTTATCCACGCGCTCGATGACCTTACCTTGCGCGGCGACTTCCGAAAAGCTGGGCCAGCCACAGTGCGAATCGAATTTATCATCCGACTTGAACAGCAGTTCACCACAGGCGGCGCAATGATACTCGCCGGGCGTTTTGCTATCCCAGTATTTGCCGGTGAAGGCGCGTTCCGTGCCGGCTTCGCGGAGCACGTGATACTGTTCGGGCGTCAGCAGTTTGCGCCATTCGGCTTCCGTTTTTTGCACAGGGAATTTCATAATAGAGTTGGTCGAAGGGTTGGTGGCCACCGGGCCATTGGTCGACGCGGCATTACAGCCGGAGGCAAAGATCGCCGCGCTCAAAGTCAGGATAATTATTAAATGTTTCATGTTACTTTCTTCGTTTCGCCCGCGCGCAGCATTCGCCATTCATGCGTCCACTCGTCCAAGCGACAGGCGGCGCGGTAGTCGCAGTATTCGCACGGCGTTTTTTTGCCCAGCCGATACGGATCAACGGCCGCTTGGCCGGAAAAAATCTTTTGGCCCAATGCTCTTAACTGATTTTCTACACCATCTACTAGCGCGATAAAATTTTCGCGCGGCAACGCTTCCGAAGAATTGGACGGCAAACTACCATCCTTGTTCAATCGGAAATTGAATTGATCACCCTTGCTTGCGTCCGTGCGCCGGTCAAATGTTCGCAGCAGGCCGGCGTCAAACCGTCCGTTGTGGCGATACGCCATTTTTTTGGCCGCGTCATCGCCCAGAATTTCATCGCGCGTATCGCCGCTTTTGAAATCGCCGCGCAGACTGACGTAGAAAGCGCCCGCTGGTAGAATTTTCCCCGCGCGGAAGGCATCGCTCGGATTTTTCCAGCCACGCAACGCGCCGAGATACGCGAGCAATTGCAACTGCACACCATTTTCCACCAGCAGCGACTCCAATTTCTTGCCGCCCGATTTGTAATCTGTCACTACGGCAAACGCGGCGTCACTATTCGGGTCGCGCCAAAGATCCACGCGGTCAATCCGACCTTGCAGCGCGAGCTTATGGCCGTGACCCAAGTCAATTTCCCAGGCGGGCGTGGCATCATCCTTGCCACCAAACCCGATTTCCGCCGCGACGGGATCAAACTCATATTGCCCGCGCATCCACGTCACGATGACTTCCACAAAATCTTGCAACGCCGTCGCCATGGATTGCGCGGCAAAAACCGTTTCTGCCGAATCCTGAAACAGTCCATCGCGAAACCCCAGCATCTGCGCCGCCGCAATCTGGCCAATGCGTTCCCGTGCCTCGCCGGGCGTGAGGTCGCGCCAACGCTGGTCCGCCGCTTGCAACTGCTCGTGAAAGATTTTTAAAACATCGTGCTGAAAATTACCGCGTTCGCGGGCATCTAGTTCAAACACTTTTCGCTCGTTCGCGCGTAAGCCGGAGCGGATGAAAAACTTGAACGGACACTGCGCAAATTCTTCCAGCCGACTGACCGACGAGCGCAAGACTGGCCCGTAAATTTTTTCTGCGAGCGCGGGCGCGAGGTTTTCTGTTTCATCCGGCTCACGCAAAGCCTCCAGTTTTTCCGCGAGTAACTTTAGCGCGGGTATTTTCAACAATGTAGCGCAGGCGTCCGCGCCTGCAGGGCTGGCTGGGCGTGGAGAATCTGCAGCCGAGACGGCTGCGCTACGCTGAGTATTGATGGCCATGAGCAGCTTGATCAGTTCGCTTTCGTGCTCGGCAGTTTGCCAATCATCGCCGAGAGAAAATTCTTCCACGGATACTTGCCTCAAGATTTTTTGCACCTGCGCGATGAAGGGCGATGGGTTGAGCGTTTTGCCATCAGCGGTCTGGCGCGAGAAAGAAAGGTTCAGTCGCTCATTCGCACGGGTGCAAGCGATGTAACCGAGGTAGCGTTCGCGGGAAATCTGGTCGAACAGATTCGCACTGAATGTCACATTCTGTTGCTCCAGTTCGTCGCGGTCCGAGTTGGTCAGGATTACCGGCGTGGCGGGCGTGGCGGGAAAAACGGATTCATTCACGCCCAGTAACAGCGCAAATTTCAGGCTCGGATTCCGTGCCCGATCAATCGCGCCGATCAGCACTTCATCCAAGGCTGGCGGGATCACGCCGACAGTGAGATTGCCGAGGCCGACTTCCACAATCGGCAACCAATCGCGCAGTGGCAGCGGCTCGCGCGGAAAAGCGAGCTCCAGATTTTCCAGCCACGAATTCATTTGCTCCCAAACCGTTTGGTGCGGTGAGACGCGGTCAGTGATGAGTGACGAATTTCCAGCGTCGCGCGTCCAGCGTTCCAGTATGGCCTCAACTTTTAAGTCGCTCCACAACTGGCGCAGCGCTTCGGCCAGTTCGGCACCGGTGGGCTGAAAACTTTTCTGTCCAAGACGCTTGTGAAATTGTTCAAGGGGCGGGATGACAATTTCCCGCACGCGTTCACAGCTTTCGTCAGGCAACGGCTCACGCCATTTTTTGCCGCGCCAGCCGAATTCAAGCGCGCGATTTTCTAAGTCATCAATAAACTCGTCGCGCACAGAACTAAAGCCGGTTTTGAGCGCAGCGAACCAATCGTCGTTCTGCCAGTCGAAGGCGACGGTGCGGAGGGCATTGCGCGTGAGTTCCGCGAGCGGGTGATGCGCCACGCTCTCGCGGCGGTCGAGAAAAAACGGAATGCCATAGCGCCGAAAAATCCGGGCGAGCGGTTTGTGATAGCCATCGAGTTGACGCACGAGCACGGCGCAATCGCGGAAGCGATTGCCGGCGCGCACGAATTTCAAAACTTCGCGGGCGGCATGAATGGCTTCGGCTTCGGGATTGCCGCAAGCGGTGAGAGTTACGGTTGCTGGCTGCTGGCTGCGGGTTGCGGGTTGGCCGATGGGTAACGTCCAAGCGGCTTCAAGCAACGCCAATTCCGAATCAGGTGCGAAGCGATTTTTACCTGGCTCACGTTGCAGAACTTCGACTGTTATTTCGCAGCTCGGCAGGTTTTTTAATTGGTCGCGGCAACGTTGAAAGGTTTTACCGATAGACGACCAGATGGAGAGCCACGACGGCGTGGGCGTGGGTTCGGTCTCCAAGCAAAAAGCGAGCGTGGCGTTTTCGCACAGCGGAACGACGGCAGTGAGCAAGGCGAGTTCTTGCGGCGTCATTTCCGCAAAACCGTCGAGCCAGAGGGCGCTGAAGCTGAAGGTTGAAGGTTGAAGGTTGAAGGTTTTTCCGCGCAGGGTTTCGGTGGCAAAATCCAATAAATTATTGGCGTCCTGTAATTCATGTTCGCGCAACCAGTCGGCATATTTTTCGGAGAGCAGCGCTAGGTCGTGGAGTTTATCGCGCAATTCACGGCGCAATTTTTCGTCTACGGCCAGCGCGCGGAGTTTGGCGGGCGTGAATTGATGCTGCTGCAATTCAGCGAGCAACCCGCCGAGTTCCTGCGCAAAACCGGCGCGGCGGGCGCTGCCGCGAAAGAGTTTCAGTTCGTCCGCGTGCCGGAGTAGCAAAGCGCGCAGCACCATGAGGCGGCCTTCGGCGGACAATAATTTCGGCGGCGCGACATTAAATTTTTCAAAAATGAATTTGGCGAGCCGGTCGAAGGAAAAGATTTGCAGCCGCGTGAAGCCAGCGAGTTTTTCATTCGCGAGTAATTGGCGTTCGAGTTGAAACGTGGCTTGTTTGGGCGCGAGCAAAATCAACGGTGGGCCATCGGGCGCTTCCATGAGCGCGGCGCGCACTTCGGCGAGGCAGCGAAAAGTTTTTCCGCTGCCAGCGGGGCCGAGGAGAAAGCGCGCTTGCACGGAGAAGTTTTCACGCAAAGAAGCCGAGGCGCAAAGGATTTAATTGGCGCGGGGAAATTTATTTCTCCATTGCGCCCGTTGCGTTAGGCTGCGTGCCAGCTTTTAAAATGAAAATTTCCATCCTAGAACTCATGGGGCACAGTGGCGTGGCGTTTGGCACTAGCGGTGCGCGCGGGTTGGCCACGGCGATGACGGATTCCGTTTGCTACGCTTACACGAAAGGGTTTCTGCAATACCTCGAAAGCACCGGAGAGCTCCAGCGCGCGGGCGAACGTGTGGCCGTGGGCGGCGATTTTCGCCCCAGCACCGGGCGCGTGATCGAAGCGGTTTGTCGCGCGGCGGAGGATTTGGGTTATCGCGCGGTGAATTGCGGGCGCGTGCCGTCGCCCGCCGTCGCGCTGTTTGGTTTTGAAAATAAAATTCCATCCATCATGGTCACGGGGAGCCACATTCCCGACGACCGCAATGGCATCAAATTTAACAAGCCAACGGGCGAAGTTTTGAAGGCGGACGAACAAGGCATGAGCAGCCAGTTCGTTGAAGTAGACGATGCGTTATTTGGCGCGGATGGAAATTTTGCCAAGCCATTGCCAGCCCACGAAATTTCACCGGTTGCCGGTGAGAACTACGTGATGCGCTATTTAAATTTCTTGCCGCACGATGCGTTGCAGGGATTGCGTGTCGGCGTCTATCAACACTCGGCGGTGGGTCGCGAAGTGTTGGTGAAAATTTTTTCTCATCTGGGCGCGGAAGTCACGGCGCTCGGCTGGTCGGATACATTTATTCCCGTGGATACGGAAGCGATCCGCCCGGAAGACGTGCAACTGGCGCACAACTGGGCGGCGACGGGCAAATATGACGCGCTCGTTTCCGCCGATGGCGACAGCGATCGTCCATTGGTCAGCGATGAACATGGCAACTGGTTGCGCGGCGATGTGGCGGGGATTTTATGCGCAAAATCTTTGGAGGCCGATTCCATCAGCACGCCGGTGAGTTGCAATACGGCGGTGGAAAAATGCGGTTGGTTTTCTGACATTCGTCGCACGCGCATCGGCTCGCCGTTCGTGGTGGCTTCGATGATGCAAGCCAGTGCTGGCGGGGCAAAACGCGTGGTGGGCTACGAAGCGAACGGCGGATTTTTGCTCAACTCGGATATTGAAGCAGGCGGAAGATTTCTCCGCGCCTTGCCGACGCGTGACGCGGTGATCGTGATGCTGGGTATTTTATTGCTGGCGAAAGCGCAGGGCCAAACCGTTTCAGAATTGGTGGCAACGTTACCCGCGCGTTTCACGGCCAGCGACCGTTTGAAAAATTTTGCGACGGAGAAAAGCGCGGCTATTCTGACGAAGTTCAATTCCGGTTCTGCCGCCAACGACGCGGCGGCCATCGAAGCTATGTTTGGTTCCATTTGCGGCCAGGTCGCTGCCTTGAATCGCACCGATGGTTTACGCATCACGTTTGCGAACGAGGAAGTCATCCACTTGCGGCCGTCGGGGAACGCGCCGGAATTCCGTTGCTACGCCGAGGCTGGGAGCGACGCGCGCGCCCGGGAAATCACCGCGTTAGCCTTGGCCGCCGTGGCGGCTTGATGCGGGCGGGCTAATTTTCTTTTTAACTCTGGTCGCTGGGTTTTCCACCCGCTCTTGGGCACTAAGGCAAACGCTGTGAACGGCGATTGACACCGTTGCGCGATTGGCGAAAACTGTTCGACCCTATGGCCGAGCCTAAAGAAAATTTACAAATGGAAAAGATCGTGTCGCTGTGCAAGCGCCGCGGCTTTGTGTTTCAATCGTCGGAAATCTATGGCGGCATCAACGGCTTTTGGGATTACGGCCCGCTCGGCGCAGAACTCAAGCGCAACGTCAAGGAACTGTGGTGGAACGCCATGACCCGCCAGCGCGAAGATGTGGCTGGGCTGGAAGCGACCATCATTATGTCACCCGCCATCTGGAAGGCGTCCGGCCACGTGGATACGTTCAGTGACCCAATGTGCGATTGCAAAAAGTGCAAGAAACGCTTTCGCGCCGATCAGCTTTGCGAAGATCAAGGACTGACGCTCATCAAGAACGCAGCGGGAAAGTTTGAACTCCCTGCCGGCACAAAATGCATGAGCTGCGATTCCAAGGAATTGACCGAGCCGCGCCCGTTTAACCTGATGTTCAAGACCTACGTCGGCCCGGTGGAGAGCGAAGATAACATCGCTTATCTCCGCCCGGAAACCGCGCAGGCCATCTTCGCACAATTCAAGAACGTGTTGGAAACCTCGCGCCAGAAAGTGCCGTTTGGCATTGGACAAATTGGCAAGGCGTTCCGCAACGAAGTCACGCCGCGTAATTTTATTTTCCGTTCGCGCGAGTTTGAACAGATGGAATTGGAATTTTTTATCAAGCCGGATGAAGTCGTCGAGGCGATTTCCGGGAGCGTGGTGACGGTGCCGGAAACGGGGCATCCGGGCGAGCCGCAAGCGAATTGGGGTTGGCAGGCGTGGCATCAATACTGGGTCGAGGAACGCGTGCGGTTCTACGAAGGCATCGGGCTGGATCGTTCGACGCTGGGTTTTCATCGGCAGACGCCGGCGGAACTGGCGCATTACGCCCGCGCGTGCGTGGATATTTTGTTCAAGTTTCCGTTCAGCAAAAAGGACGAGCAAGGCAATGTCGTGGGCGACGAGTTGGAAGGCATCGCGGCGCGCAGCGATTTTGATTTGAGCCAGCACCAACGCTTTTCCGGCAAGCCGATGGGCGTGTTTGATGAGGAATTGCGCGCGGCGTGGGGCAAGTTGCCGAAGGAAAAGCAGGATGATCTGTGGAAGCGTTATTACGACAACCGCAAAAATTATCTGACGAAATCCGCCAAGCCGGACGAGACGCCGGAACAGATTTCGCAGCAGGCGACGGAAGACGCGAATGGTTTGGCGAAGGGCCAATATATTCCGCACGTCATCGAACCGAGCGCGGGCGTGGATCGTTTGATTCTCGCACTGATCGCGAATGCGTATTCCGAAACCACCGAGACTGATGCGAAAGGTAAAACCGAGACGACGTATGTGATGAAATTTCATCCGCGCGTCGCGCCGATCAAGGCGGGGATTTTTCCGTTGCTCAAGAACAAACCGGAGCTGCTCAAGAAGGCGCAGGAAGTGCGCGATTTGTTGCGCCCGTGGATGAATGTCTATTACGACGAGGCTGGTTCCATCGGCAAACGTTACGCGCGTCAAGACGAAGCCGGCACGCCGTTCTGCGTGACAATTGATTTTGATACGCTTGGCGAAAAACCGGAATTGCTCGACACGGTGACGCTGCGTTATCGCGATGACGGCAAACAGGAGCGGGTGAAAATTTCCGAATTGCGCGACTGGTTGCTGTCGAGGATTCGCTGATGGTGGAGAACGCGAAAACTCCGGAAGCGAAGCCCAAGCGGGCGCCGACGCTGTATTTCATCATCGGCTTCAAGCTGCTGAAAGGCGTGGTGGCCTTGCTGTTGGGACTGAAAGTTCGCGCGCTGATGAACGCCGACCTGCCGGAACAGTTCCAGAAGCTGCTCCAGTTTTTGCATCTTGATCCCGAAAAAAAATTCTTCGCGGACCTCGCGGATCGCGTAGCGGAAATCACGCCGGCGAATCTGCGCTGGGTGGTCGCGGGTTCGATTCTCTATGCTTTATTCATGCTGATGCAGGCGGTGGGTTTGATTTTCCGCGTCAGTTGGGTCGTGTGGCTCGTCATCGGTGAATCCGCTTTTTTTATTCCCATCGAAGTATTCGAACTCGTGCATCGCCCGTCGTGGATCACGCTTTCCATCCTGACCGTGAATGCGTTCATCGTCTGGTATCTTTTTGCCAATCGTTCCCGGCTCATCAAACACCACCACTAAATTATGACCGCCGCGCTGCCGTTTGAAGTTTCCGAATTTGAAAATCTTCTGCGCAAGCCCAACAGCGATCCGACGGGGTTCGCGGGCTTTTTTAACAGCGGCGAAGTGTGGGTCGCCCGCGTGCCGGCGCGGTTAGATGTGATGGGGGGAATCGCTGATTACTCCGGCGCGAACGTCTGTGAAGCCGTCCTCGGTCACGGCATGTTGATGGCCATTCAGGCGCGCACCGACCGCACGCTGCGGATTCGTTCTGCGCAAGTCGGCCCGCGCAGTCTGCCGGTAGAAACGCGGATTCCGCTCGATTTTTTTACGTCGGGCGATGCCGTGGGCAGCTACGCGCAAGTCCGTGAATTGTGTCACGCGAATCCCATCGCCGCGTGGGCCGCTTACATTGGCGGGAGCATTTTCACGTTGCTGAAAGAGGAAAATGTGGAACTGCCCTACGGCTTTAGTTTTCTCCTGTTGAGCGCGGTGCCGATGAACGTCGGCATCGGTAGTTCGGCGGCGGTGGAAATCGGCACGTTGAGCTGCCTCAATGCTTACCTCGGCCTCAAGCTCGACGGCGCGCGCATCGCTCGCCTTGCGCAGATGGCGGAGAATCACGTCGTCGGCGCGCCCTGCGGCATCATGGATCAGATCGCCTGCGCCAGCGGCCGCGAAAGCAAGCTGACGCACATTCTCTGTCGCCCCGGCGCGGTGGTGGGTGAAGTCGAGATTCCGCCGAGCACCGGTTTTGTGGGCATCAACTCCATGGTGCGCCATTCGGTCGCAGGCAATGCTTACGGCAACGTCCGCATCGGCGCGTTCATGGGCAAAAAAATCATCAACGAAATTCGCGCAAAGACGGGCCGCGCTCCGTTGAATTATCTCTCTGAAATTTCGCCAGCCGAATTTGCGGCGGAATACGAAAAAGAAATTCCCGAAACCATTCTCGGCTCCGACTTTCTCGCGCGCTACAAAACGCACGATGATCCGGTGACGACTATCCAGCCGGATGCGACCTATCGCGTCGTCGGCCCCGCGCGACATCCTGTGGGTGAAAATGAGCGTGTGCTGAAATTCATCGCTGCGCTCCAAGCCGCCAAGTCCGGTGACGAAGCCGCGCTCGTGACGGCAGGCGAACTGATGTATGGCGCCCACGCCAGCTACCGCGACAACTGCAAACTCTCCGTGCCCGAAGTCAATTTCCTCGTGGACGCCGTGCAGAAACGCGGCGCGAAGGCCGGACTTTACGGCGCAAAAATCACCGGCGGCGGCACGGGCGGAACCGTGGCCGTGTTCGGAAAAATTTCTGCACTCAAAGAACACATCCCGCAGATCGCGACGGAATATTCCCGCCGTTTGGGCGAGATGCCGGACATCTTTACCGGCACCTCCCCCGGCGCGAGCGAGTTCGGCGCGAAACGCTACGCCTTCGGCGCGCAAGGGTGGAAGCGGTTTGATGTTTGAGTGGTAAAATTTTGTTCAAATGTCTTTATCAACTGCCACCCCAGAAAGACTACCGGACATTGAGACGTTACGGCGGCTCACCAAATCTCTTGCGATGCTTGATGCAATCGTCTGCCCCGAATGGGAGTATCGTTATTACAGCTACAATTCGAAATGGGGGGACAATGAAGAAATGGCTTCTATGCGAGATGGCTGTGGCGACGATTGGTTTCTTCTGTTTGATAAAAACGGAGCCGCGCTAAAAGGATTTGCGCACGAAAGCTCGCTTGCGAAAGACGATTCATTTCCCAAGCATATTCAACAGAATGTCCCGTCATTGTTCGCTTCGTTCTTACAGGAACCTGCATTCAGTATGAACAAGGCTAGCTTCTGTATTTGGCGGCGTTACGCCGATCAAAAATGGAGTGTCGTCTCACCACTATGCGGAGGCATTTTACCAGAACTGGATGGTTCGGCGGACTTGATTGGCATTTTTGATGGCAATCCAGAGTCATATAAAAATTGGGCGACTGATTATTATGAACGCGAGGTTCCACTAGTTAGTGTGGAAGCAATCTACGCACACCAGCCATTGAGCGAGCAATTGATTGCAAATCTGAATCCAGACATTCCTTTTTCGAATGCATACGCCGATGCACTTGAAATTGGGTATCCAACCGCACCGAGCAAATAACTTTTTGATTCTATGATCATTCGCAAAGCCGTCATCCCCATTGCTGGCCTCGGCACGCGGCATTTTCCTGCGTCGCACGCGGTGAAGAAGGAGATGTTTCCCGTCGTCGGTCAGGACGGCATAGCGCGGGCGCTATTCCATTATCACCTGCTGGAACTCGACGCGGCGGGCATCGAGGAGATCTGCATCATCGTGCAGCCCGGCGAGGATGCCACGGTGAAACATTATCTGAGCGGGCCGGACGCCGGCTATCTCAAGCGGCTGGAAAAATATCCCGCGCTGCTGCGCGAGGCGGAGCAGATGCGGAAATTCGCCGAGCGTGTGACCTTCGCCGTGCAGCACCAGCAGGAAGGCTACGGCCACGCGGTGTATCAGACGAAAAATTTTGCCAGCGGCGAAATGGTCTTGCTCGGTCTGGGCGATCATCTGTTTCGCGGCTCGCCGGTTTCTCCTTACCGCGAGCTGGCGGACATGGCCAAAGTTTCCGGCGGCAAAAGTGTTTCCGCCGTGAACCGCATTTCGGCAGGCGAATTGAAAGGCTACGGAACCATCGCGGGCAAACGCCGCGCCGAGAATCAGCGGTTGATTGATATTTCGCTCATCATCGAGAAGCCCGCCGTGGCGGTCGCGCAGGAGAAATTGCACGTGGACGATTTGCCGCCGGAGACGTGGCTCGGCTGGTTCGGCATGCACCTGCTGGCGCCGAGCATTTACGACATCCTCGGCGAAATGATCCGCGATAACACCCGTGACAACGGCGAATTTCAGCTCACCCGTGCACAGGAAATCCAGCGGCAACGCCACGGTTATCTGGCCTTGGAAATGACCGGCGCGCAGCGTTTTGACTTCGGTGTGCCGGATGATTTCGTCGCCAGCGTGCAAGCTTTTCGCCAAACCGCATGAATTTGTTACCATTATTTGCTTGCTGCTTGGGCGGGCATTGCTTAAAAAAGCGCATCGAAAGAACCAGCCAGACGACAGCCTTGATGCACAACATCACCGTTCAGTCCCAACCAGTGAGGGTCGCTTGAGCCGCCCTTTTACCCCCCGCAACGCCTCCCCGATCTCGCAAATGCGCGTGAATGGGAAAATCCGTGCCCGCGAAGTGCGCGTCATCGGACCCGATGGCAACCAGATCGGCGTCCTGCCGCTGAACGAAGCGCTGAACCTCGCGCGTCAGCACGGCGTGGATCTAGTGGAAATATCCGCGAGTGCCGTGCCGCCGGTTTGCCGCATCATCGAGATCGGCAAATTCCGCTACGAACTCGCCAAGAAGGAAAAGGAATCGCGCAAATATCAGCACGCTTCCATCGTCAAGGAAGTGCAGTTAAGCCCGCGCATTGACCCGCATGATCTCGGCATCAAAGTGCAGCACGCCATCAATTTCTTGTGCGAAGACATGAAGGTGAAAGTCGCCTTGAAATTTCGTGGTCGCGAAATGGCGCACACCGAAGTCGGCTTTGAGGTCATCAAGAAGTTCATCGAACAGATCGCGCCGTTCGGCCATCCCGATTTCACGCCCAAGCTCGTAGGTCGCGCTATCAATCTGATGATCAGTCCGCTGCCGCGTAACAAACGCGCCAAGAATCCGCGCACGGCGGATGCGGAACTGCACCAGCCGGACGAACCCGATGAAGAAGACGACGCTGACCCAGCGCCGAAAAAGCCTGTCCAGGCGCCGCAGAAAGCCAAAGTCCCCATCGCGGAAGCTCCGACGACGACTGGCTTGAGCAATCCCTTCGAGAACATCGAAATCAAATAACGCGTCCTGCATCCAATCTCCAACCTCGCGCTCCGGCGTGAGGTTTTTTATTTGGCTGTCCAACTGTGCACCAAATCAGGAAAGCGACAATCGGTGCAGACGGCGTTGGAATGCTCGCAAAAATCGCGCACCACCTGCATCAAGCCTTGTTGCGCAGCGGATGTTTTGAGCACGCGGGCGCTGTTGGTGCCGAGCAAACGCTGACGCGCCAGTTTCAGCACGGCGTTATCTTCCGCTGCCGGCCATGCGAAAAAGCGGCGTTCGATTTCCGCCTGAAACACTGCGTTACCGCCTTCCTTCGCGCGAATCCACAACCACGGCAGCACCACGTTGATGGCCAGATCCGTCACGCGCCCTTCGCCCAGCAGCGGCTGCGGTTTGGTGAGCCGTGCGGATTTGAAAGTCCAATGCCAGGACCAGAAATCATCGCGTTCCACTTGAAAAATGTCGTGGAGTGATCGCAGGAGCTTTTCTCCCTCGCCCCTCTGAGGGGAGAGGGTTGGGGTGAGGGGTCCAGCCACTATTTCAGCTGCCCCCCACTGTTCCAACCGGGCAACCAACTTCTCCGCCGCCAACCAGTGCGCGGCCAGCGCGAGTCGCCGTTGCGGATGATTCGCCGGTCGCAGACCGTGAAACTTCCACGCCGCGCGCGGTAGAATGCAGGCTTCCAGCGCATCGCGGTCGCGCCACCAGCTATCCCACGCGTGCCGGAGAAACGTGTCGGAACTTTTCTGGGCGCGCGTCAATTCCTCAGGCAACAACCCGCTGACACCGAGCAACCGCGCCTGAAGTTCAAACGCCGAATGCGTGTCGCGCGACCAGCGGGCTTTCGTTTCCGCCAGATGCAACATCGGCCAGACATTGTTGCGGTAGCCGAGCGCGCGAAAGAGCTGTTCCCAGAGCGCCTGTTCCCAGCCGGAATTTTTTGCGCGGGCGCGGATGGCGCTGGCTTTGTTCTCGAAGCGCACCTTGGCTGCGGCTTGCAAAAGTTCGGTAAGCTGCACTTCGTTCAATTCCCGCAACGGCGCGGAACATTTCCCGCGCAACGCTTCGGGCAAGCCAGATTCATTTTCCAACGCGGCCGCGAGGTCGGCCAACGGTGCGTCCAAAACTGATTTGAGCGCCAGCACGGCGGGAACTTCCGCGTTTGGCCGCGCGTTTTCCCAGACGACGTGCAGGATGACGTTTTTGAACGCCGGATTCCGGTCGTGACCGTGAGCGCGCCAGCCGCTGGAAACCAGATCAATCTCCACATCGCCAGACGTCGCCGGGGCATCGCCGATTTGCAGCAACGCACCGCGAAAGTCCGGCCCGCCCGCCACGCTGATGAAGCCGGGATGAAACACGCGCACCACGCGGCCATCGGCGGTCCGGAGCTGGTCGCGTTGCAGTCGCTGATGCTGCCAGATGGCTTGGAGCAACTTCTCCGGCGGCCCGCCCTGCGCGTCGTGCAAGACATTCACGGCGCGGCAGCGTTCGCGCCAGACGGCGTAGAAGTTTTCGGCCCGGAGATTCACGCGGGCAGTTTTTTGCGCGGCGTGGGGTAAGTCAAGAGCGTGGAAAAGAAAAAAACGATAGCTTTTACCGTCGCGTGTAAAGGGGGATTTATTGGCTGGCAACAGATTGCGGTTTGATGGCAACACATTTTGGTTCACGACCAAACCGGCTGCGAATGCCCGAAAGCGGGTAAATTTAAGCTCTAACAAAACTGGGACTGACTCCTTTTAGAGGCGCACAGAGCTAAATTGGATTCTTCTCTCGGCGCGCTCGGTGTCCCTGTTGCAATGTTTTCAACGAATAACAGCTAGACAGTTATGGATGCCCAGAATAGGGTTTCCCCAAAAATGAGACCCTGCACTCCCATCGTCTGGACAGCTGCCTTGTTGCTCAGCTTTTATCTCCAGGGGTTCGCACAGGGGTTTATCAATCTAGATTTTGAACAAGCCCGTCTCAGTAATTTGACCACCAATTCCTCAACCGGGATGGTCTATGGTTCTGCGGTCGCTTCTGGGTGGACGGCTTACTTATCTTCAGTAGCAGGCGGTTCAACAACCAATCTGAACTACAACAACATTGGTCTTGGTGGGACGGTTATTAATTTGATTGGAACAAACGGAGGCTTTTCTCCCATTCATGGCAAATACTTTATTCTTCTTCAGGGTGCCGATTGGACTTACGGTAGCGCGGCCAGCATCGGTCAGACTGGGACTATTCCCGCCAATGCACAGTCGCTGATTTTTTGGGGAAGCGCTCCGGAAGTCACTTTCAATTCTCAACTACTCTCACTCACCTCCCTCGGCAGCACAAACGGCTATGGCATTTGGGGAGCGGACATATCCGGTTTTGCCGGTCAAACAGGAGAATTACTATTCACCGCCTTAAACGGAATAACCTACAATCACACTTATCCGAATGGTTATTTGCCAGGACAGTGGGCTTACATTGACAACATTCAGTTCTCCTCCACAGCCGTGCCCGAACCTAGCACACTGGCTTTGGGCATAATTAGCAGCTTGCTCCTTGGTTTTCGTCGCTGGCAGAAATGAACCGACTACCTAGCCTTACCAGCGTTGGAGTTGTTGAATAAACCGCCTTGCCCTTTCCTCCCATCTCCTTCCACCCGGCGGGGGATTTTTATTTTTTATCCGAACGCAACCAATTGGATTCCTGTCTGTTTAACATTGGCTCGCCAAAGTTTTTCATCGCCGCAACGGGTGATTTTCAGCTAGGTTGGTAAAGATTCTTTACGGTTTGCCACGTGATGATTGAAGTTTCCAATTTGACCAAGCGCTACGCCGGACGCACGGCGGTGGACGATATTTCGTTCACCGTGGCGCGCGGCGAGATCGTGGGCTTGCTCGGGCCGAATGGCGCGGGCAAAAGCACCACCATGCGCGTGCTCTCCGGGTTCATGCCCGCCAGCAGCGGCACGGTCAAGGTGGCGGGCTTCGATGTCTTTCACGACGCGGACGAAGCGCGGCGCCGCATCGGTTACATGCCGGAAAACAATCCGCTCTATCCGGAGATGCGCGTCCGCGAATATCTGAAATTTCGTGCGCGCCTCAAAGGGCTCGGCTGGCGCAAATCCCGCGAACGAGTGGACACGGTGATGCAGCAATGCAGTCTCACGGACGTGAGCCGGCGCGTCATCGGGCAGCTTTCCAAAGGCTACAAGCAACGCGTGGGTCTCGCGGATGCGTTGGTGCATGAGCCGGAGTTGATCATTTTGGATGAACCGACCATCGGCCTCGATCCGCATCAGATCCGTGCGGTGCGGGCGCTAATTAAGAGTTTGGCGGGTAAGCATACGGTTTTGATTTCTACGCACATTTTGCCGGAAGTGGAGATGATGTGTGGCCGAGTGCTGATCATGCTGGGCGGCCGCGTGCTGGCTTCGGACACGCCGGAGAATTTGCAGCGTCGCATGGCGGGCGGCAGTCAGGTCATCGCGGAAATCGCCGCGCCAGTCGAGGCGTTGCGCGCCGCGTGGGAAAATCTGGCGGAAGTGGAGCAATACGACGTTTCCGCCAGTGACGGCGCGTTCTTCCGCTGCGCGTTGACGCCGCTGGAAGGAACCGATTTGCGGCCGGCGATCTTTAATCTCGTGCGCGAGAACGGTTGGGAACTGCGCGAATTGACACGCAGCCGCCATTCGCTGGAAGACGTGTATGTGCAGGTGACCAAGCCGAATCAGGAGGAACGCGAATGAGTATTTTCTTCGCGCTGCTACGCCGGGAGCTTTCGGCCTTTTTCTTTTCCCTGACGGGTTATGTCATCATCACGGCGGTGACGCTGGTGATTGGTTCGACGTTCGTGATGCTCATCCGCAATCTGGGCACGGATCCGTTTTCGATGCCGGTGACGCAATTATTTTTCAACAGCTTGATGTATTGGCTACTAGTCATCCTGCTCGCGCCGGTCATCACGATGCGCCTGTTCGCGCTGGAAAAAGCGACGGGCACGTTTGAGACGCTGATGACGACGCCGGTAGGAGATTTTCAAGTGTTGGCCGCGAAATTCACGGCGGCCATCACGTTCTACATGATCGCGTGGCTGCCGACGCTGTTGAGCCTGATCATCGTCCAACGCTATACCAACCAGCCGCGACTAGACTTGGGTATGGTAGGCGGCATGTATCTCGGCATTTTTCTGAGCGGCTCGTTGTTTCTTTCCATCGGCTGCCTCGCCTCGGCGATGACGCGCAGCCAGATGGTCGCGGCAGTGGTGAGTCTGGCTGTGGGCGTGATCCTGTTCATCCTTGGTTTCATGGCGCAGGTGATTCCGGCTTCTTCCTCATCGCAAATGGATGTGCTGTTCTATTTCAACCTGTTCAAGCAGATGGAAAATTTCACGCGTGGCGTCGTGGATTTGCGCGCGGTCATTTTTTACGTCACCGCCACGTTTCTGTTTTTGTTCCTGACCTTGCGCGTGCTGGATAGCCGCCGCTGGAAATAAATGAGCACCGCACCCAAAAATCAACCCAGCTTCTCCCGCGCCAGTCGCTGGGGCAATGGCTTCGATGCGGTGCTGCGCACGGTGTTGGTCATCGCGGTAGTGGTGATGGTGAATTATCTCGGTGCCAAATTTTCGCAGCGGTATTTCTGGAGTTCGCAGACGCGCGTGGTGTTGTCGTCGCGCACGCAAGCGGTGTTGCATAGTCTAACGAATCAGGTGGAAGTGACGCTGTATTTTGACCGGAAAGCGGATTTGTATGCCGACGTCGTGGCGCTGTTGGACGAATATCGGGCGGCGAACAAGAAAATTTCCATCCGCACCGTGGATTATGTTCGCGACGCGGGCGCGGCGGAGTTGACGAAGGCAAAATACAAGCTCAACGCGGCGACCGATAAAGACCTCATCATCTTCGATTGCGGCGGGCGGGTGAAAATATTTCCCGGCGCGGCATTAGTGGAATACGGCGCGCGCGGGATGACAGAGGACAAAAAACTCGACATCGCTCCGGTCAAATTCAACGGCGAAAAAGCCTTCACCGCCATGCTCCTCGCGCTGGAAAGTTCGCAGCCGTTGGTCGCTTATTACACGCAAGGCCACCGCGAACCTTCGTTCACGGCGGATGGCAGCTTCGATTTCCAAAAAGTCGCGCAGTTGCTGGAACAAAATTATCTCGCCGTGACGAATCTAAGCCTGACTGGGGACGCGCCGATTCCGGCCGATTGTAATCTGCTCGTCATCGCCGGCCCGCAAGATCCGTTCGAGGAAAGTGCGCTACAAAAAATTGACCAATACCTGCGCGAAGGTGGACGGTTGTTGCTGCTGCTCAATGTTCATTCGCTCGAACGCGCCACCGGCTTGGAAATCATCTTACAACGCTGGGGCCTGAACGTGGTGGCCGATACCGTGCAGGAACACACGGAGGGCCAGACTTACACGGGCCAAGACGTGGCCACTACCAAGTTTGGCAAACATCCCATCATGGCGGGTTTAGCGCAGTCCACGTTGCAAATGATTTTGCCGCGTCCGATCGCCAAATTGAACTTGCCCACCGGAACCGCTGGTGCGCCGCAGGTCGATGAATTGATGTTTTCCAGCGACGTGTCCACGCTTATGGCGGATCGCACGGCGGCCCCGCGCAGTTATCCGCTGGCCTGTGCCGTAGAACAGAAACCCGTGGCGGGTATCGCCAATCTGCGCGGCACGGCGCGGCTCGTGGTGGTGGGCGATTCAATTTTTCTGGGCAACCACTACATCGAAGGCGGCGGCAACCGCGATTTTCTGAACTCGGCGGTGAATTGGCTGATTGATCGCCCGCAGTTGCTCGAAGGCGTCGGCCCGCGTCCGATCACGGAATTTCGCCTGCAACTCACGCGGCAACAACAATACCAGCTGCGCTGGCTGCTGCTGGGCGCTCTGCCGGGGGGCGTGCTGTTTCTCGGCTGGCTCGTTTGGCTGGTGCGTCGTAAATGAAATCCAAAACCACCATTCTCTGGTTCGTGCTGGCGGCGGCGCTGTTCGCTTTCATCTGGATTTACGAACATCACTTTTCGGAAGTGGCCGTGCCGAGCGCCAGCTTGTTGTTCGGGTTGCGGGCGGACGCGGCGACGGAATTTCACCTCAGCCCCGCTGGCGCACGCGAAATTGGCCTGCTGCGCACTAATAATTCCTGGTTCATGACCAAGCCGTTTGCGTATCCCGCCCAAGCTGGTGGTATTGGTCGGCTATTGGCGACGTTGGAAAAACTCACCTTCGCCACCCGGATTTCTGCCAGTGAACTCAATGGTAAAAAGACTACGGACGCCGGGTTTGGTTTTGAAAATCCGCAATACTCCGTGGACATCAGCGTGGGTAACCAACAATGGCATTTCCTCATCGGCAATCGCACTGCGCCCGGCGATCAAGTCTTCATCCGCCTCGTCGGTGTGGAAGGCGCGTTCGTCACCGACTCCGCGTGGCTGGCGCAGTTGCCGCGCACCGCGAACGAATGGCGTGATACGTCGGTAGTTGGCCCGACGGAAGTCTGCGACTGGATTGTCATCACCAACGGCACCAAAGTCCTCGAACTTCAGCAGAACCCCACGAATCATGTCTGGCGCATCTTGCGGCCTTTGCAGGCTCGCGCTGCCGGCCCGCGCATCACGGCGGCGTTACAGCAACTGCGCGCGGTGTCCGCCACCCGCTTTGTGACGGATGACGCCAAGGCCGATCTGACGACGTTCGGTTTGCAGCCGGCGGAAACCGATTTGTGGCTCGGTTACGGCACCAATTATTTTGCCGCCGTTCACGCCGGGAAAAAATCGGCGGACGACGCCAGCCAAGTTTTCGCGCGGCGAGAAGGTTGGAATTCGGTGCTCACCATTCCCCAAGCAGCGCTGGCTGCTTGGCAAGGCTCGGTGAATGATTTCCGTGATTCCCATCTGCTCGAATTGACCGCGCCGATCGCAGAAATCGAAGTGTCCGGCGAAAACCATTTCACGTTGCAATCGCAGGGCGAAAAAGGCTGGGCGGTCGTGGGCGAAAAATTTCCGGCCGACACCGAGAGCGTTTTGGCTTTCGTCAAACTGCTCGCCAATTTACGCGCTGAAGATTTTGCGAAAGACACCGCCACGCCCGCCGACTTACAAAGTTTCGGGCTGGCTAATCCGAGCCGGCAAATCACCCTCCGCAGTGTGGCGGGCGATACCAACAGCACGTTTGCTTCCCTGGTCTTCGGGGCGATGGAGACCAATCATATTTTTGTGAAGCGCGCGGATGAAAACTTTATCTACACGCTGGCAGCGGGCGATTTGAAACGCCTCCCTGATTACGGTTTGGAATTCCGGCAACGCCAGATCTGGAATTTTTCCGTAACGAACGTTGCTAATGTAACGGTGCATCAGGGCGGTCTGACGCGGCAGTTGCAACGCACGGGCACGAATGCGTGGTCGCTGGTCGCTGGTCAAGGCATCATCAATCCTCGGGAAGTGGAGGAAACCGTGCGACGATTGGGTGATTTAGCGGCCGAAGGCTGGGTGGCGCGTAACTTTCCTGCGCCCGAAAATTTTGGCTTCGAGACGAATAATTTAAAACAAATCGTCATCGAGCTGAAGACCGGCGAAAAATCCACCGTGGATTTTGGTGGCTTGGTGCCGAATACGCCGACGGTGTTTGCCGCCACCATGCTGGAAGGCGAGCGCTGGATTTTTGTGCTACCACCCGCGCTGGCCCAATTTGTGGCGGCGTATCTGATTCCACCCGCGACTCCGTGATATGCCACGCTTTTGGCGTCAATGTCGGCTCGCGCTGCGCTACCTGCGTTTTACCGTGTGGGCGTTGCTCCTCGCGTTGCTCTGCGCCTTTGCTTGGCTCAATCTGATCGGCCTGCCGGATTTTCTCAAAACGCAACTTACTGCCACGCTGCGCAGCCGGGGCGTGGAATTAGAATTTTCCCGGATGCGTTTGCGGCTCATTCACGGTCTCGTGGCGGAAAATGTCAGCATCGGTGATGCAAAAAATCCGGCGCGGCCGCGGCTCACCGCGAGCGAAGTGCAATTGCAGCTGGATTACAACGCGCTGCGCCATCAGAAGCTGTTGCTGGACGGGCTCGTGGTTTTGAACGGCAAATTGACTATCCCTATCACGCCGACGAATGCTCTGGCCGTGTTCAATCTCCAAACGGAATTACGCTTTCGTGCGAACGACACTTGGCTATTGGATAATTTCAGCGCGGATTTTGCCGGTGCTAAAATATTGCTGACTGGTGAGATCTCTCATGCGCGCGAAATTCAGCATTGGCCTTTCCTGACCGGTAAAAAATCTGCCGCCGGCCAAGGTTACTCCTTTCAACAATTATCCGATACCCTCGCCCAGATTAAATTCTCCCGCGCACCTCAGATCAATTTGCGGGTGACGGGCGATGGTCGGGATTTTCACTCGTTCGTGGTGCGGCTGAACGCCACCGCGCCCGAGGTGCAAACCCCATGGTTTGCCGCCCAAGGTCTCCAAGGAGCCGCGTATCTGACCGTGCCCACCAACGCGCCTGCAGCCAACCCAGAGGCGTGGGGTTTCTGGACGAATCTGGAACCATTCCGGCTGGCGTGGACGGTGCGCACCAAAAAAGTTCAGACCGAAAAAATTCAAGCCGATTCAACCGACGTGATTGGCTTATGGGAAGCTCCGGAAATGGCGGTCACAAAATTGTCCGCGCAGCTGGGTGGCGGTTTGCTCAAGGCGGCGGCGACGCTCAACGTCGCGACCCGCCTCGTCACGTTCACGAACGATTCTAGTTTTGATCTCCATGCGGTCGCGGCTGTGCTCACGCCTAAAACCCGTTTACGGCTCGCGGAAATTGTTTGGTTCACGCCGCCACACATTCAAGCAAGCGGTTCGCTGCAACTGCCGCCTTGGACGAATGGCGCGGCGGATTGGCGCGATGATATTGAGCCGACGGTCTGGCTCACGGGCGGGATGGCGTTTACCAACGCGCAAGTCGGCGGGGTGAAGTTGGACGTGGTGCGGACTGCGTTTGATTATGCCAATCTACTGTGGACGTTGCCGGATTTAGAGATCATCGAGGGCGGCACGAAGTTGCACGTGAGCGGGCAGGAAAGTGAAGCGACCAAAAATTTCCATGCGCGGCTCAGTGGTCAGTTCGATGCGAATAGCGTGCGACCCTTTTTGACGACGAGCAACGCGCTGCGTGGTTTCGGCCACCTGACGTTCAACACGCCGCTTGCGCTGAATCTGGATGTGCGGGGCAACATTCGCGAAATCGAGCGACTCTCGGCCACCGGCACTCTGGCGCTCACGAATTTTGCCATTCGTGGCCAGACCGTTGATTGGCTGGCGACGGGTGTGAGCTATACCAATTTGACGGCGGAATTTTTACAGCCGCACCTCGCTCGCGCCGGTGGCGAACAACATTTTTCCGCCGAGCAAGTCACTTTGGATCTCGCGGGACAGAAATTAGTTTTTACCAATGGCACTGCGTTTGTGGAGCCGATGGTGGTGGCCTGGGCCATCGGCCCCAAAACCGCCAAGGTCATGGAATCCTATCAGTTTTCCGAAATTCCCAAGACGCGGGTGAACGGCATAGTGCCGCTCAAACATCAGGACGGCGAACTGGTGAATGACGACGCGAATCTGCGCGTGGATATCACGGAGGCCACGCCGTTCCGCTGGCGCAAGTTTGCCACGCCTCGCATCATCGGCACTGTGCGCTGGTGGCAGAACTACGTCATCATCACCAATGCGACTTCGGAATGCTACGGCGGCACGGCGCAAGGCTGGGGTAATTTTAATGTGAAAACGCCGGGCGACGGCACGGATTTCAATTTTTTTATCACGGGCACGAACGTGGATTTTCACCGGATGGGCACGGCGCTTTGGTCGCCCACCAATAATTTGGAAGGTGCCTTGTCGGGCACGGTGACGGTGACGCGGGCAAATTCCAGCGACTGGCGGACGTGGGACGGTTTTGGCGCAGCGAAATTACGCGACGGGGTGTTGTGGGATGTCCCGGTGATCGGCTTGGTTTCACCGGCGTTGAACACCTTTTCGCCGGGCTTAGGCAATGCGCGAGCAACCGAAGCGGCGGGTAGCTTCACCATGACGAATGGCGTGGTTTTTTCGGATACGTTAGAAATCCGTTCACTGACGATGCTGATGAAATATGTCGGCACAGTGGATTTGGAGCAGCGGGTGGAGGCGCGAGTGACGGCGCAATTGCTCCGGACCATGCCAGTGTTCGGTTCGCTCGTCAGCACGCTGCTCTGGCCAGTCAGTAAAATCTTTGAATGTCGCGTGACGGGCACTTTGGGCCAGCCCAAGCCAACCCCGATTTACGTTCCCAAACTGCTGCTCGTGCCGTTGCATCCCATCCGCAGCATGGAAGAAATTTTCACCGCTTCCCCTGCGACCAATGCCCCAGCAAAGGGCAAATAAGACGCCATCGCCGAAGCCTCAGGCGCGACTTTGGTAAAGTGCCACGAGCGCCGCGCCAATCGCTTGCGAGAGTTCACCCAGAGCCGCTGGAACAATCTTGATCGTGCCGCGTTGCGGAGCCCAGAGATACGGAACGGCGGTCTCGCGGATGATGTTCATGTAGCGCTCGCGGAATTCCGGCGTGGTCGCCTCGTGATCCATCAAGCCGCCGCCGATGACCACGATACCAGCGTCAAAAGCCATGGATAAATTCGCGACGTGCAAACCCATGACGCGCGCTTGAAAATCAAAAATTTCCAACGCCAACACATCGCCCTTTTGCGCGCGCGTGCGGAGCGAGAGAACTTTTTCTTTGATCGGCGCGGTGGATGTCGCCAGTTCGTGCGTCGGATGATTTTTGATTTTTTCGGCGAGCAATTGCGGCAGACCGGAGATGGTCGTGTATGCTTCCACGCAACCCCAGTCGCGGCCGCAGCCGCAGGTGAAAGGCTTGCCCGTGAGTCCGAGCAGTTGCAAGGTCGCCGGCATGTGACCCGCTTCCATGCCCGCGAGCGTGTCGCCATCCAAACAAAGCCCATCCTTACCGACGAACGCCGCGCCGAGTCCAGAACCCGGCATGAGCATCATCACGGATGCCTTGGCGTCGCCTCGCGCCAATCGCGCCTCGGCTACGCCACCGTAGTTGCCGTCATTACCCACGACGAGCGGCAGTGGACGCCCCGCCTGTTTTTCCAAAGCCGTCTTGTAATCGGTGTAAACATCCCAGCCCGAAAAACTCGCGGGCAGATTCGGCGTGCGACTAAAAACTCCGTAGCGTTCATATGGCCCAGGAATCGCGAGCCCCACGCCCGCGACTTGTGACCATTGCAGATTATTCTGCGCGAGAAAATCGCTGACGCCCGTGATCCATGACGCGATGACCGCGCCTCGGCCATTTTCCGAACTGGTGGAACGTTGCAAAACTTTGTTAGAGACGGGTTCGCCGGATTCCCAAACCGCGCAGAGTTTCGTGGTGGTCGCGCCGCTGTCGGTGCCGATAAAAACTTTCTGATTGGAGCTCATGTGTGCGTGTAAAATTTCCGACAACCCCTGCCAACGCAAGAATTATTCGCGTTTCCTTGTTTAACTCGTTTAACTTGTCGCCGCGTGACTCCGTCCGAAACATTTCGCCAATTGCTCCGTGCGCCCGCGCCGCTGCTCGCGCTCGCGCCCATGCAGGACGTGACCACGCTGGAATTCATGCGCGTGGTCATGCGCTACGGCGGGCCGGATATTTATTGGACAGAATATTTTCGCGTTCATTCCGTCTCGAATCTAGAAACGTGGATTCTCGATTCCATCACCAAAAATCCCACCGGTCGCCCCATCATCGCGCAACTGATCGGCAACGACATTCCCGCGCTCGTTCGCACAGCGAAAGAATTACAAAATTTTCCCGTCGCCGCGATTGATCTCAATCTCGGCTGCCCCGCGCCGATCGTGTATCGCAAATGTGCTGGCGGCGGTCTGCTGCGCGAACCGCAGCGGATTGATGCCATTCTGGGTGCGCTGCGCGACGCAGTGACAATTCCTTTCACCGTGAAAACGCGGCTCGGCTTCGAGTCGCCTGCGGAGTTCGACACATTGCTCCCCATTTTCGCCAAGCACTCCATTGACTTGCTCACCGTTCACGCGCGCACCGTGTTGCAGATGTATCGTCCTGGCGTGCGCTATGATTTGATGGCGCAAGCGGTCCGCGAATTAAAATGTCACGTGCTCGCGAACGGAAATATTTTTAGTCCCACGCAAGCGCAAGCGTTAGTCGCCGACACCGGCGTGCGCGGCTTGATGGTCGGGCGCGGCGCGATTCGCAATCCGTGGCTCTTCGACCAGATCCGCCAACAACTGCGCGGTGAGCCGGTGAAGTTGCCGCTCGGTCGCGACGTGCTGGCTTACCTCCACGAACTGTGGGACAACGAAATCACGCCCGGCGTCAAAGAATCATCGCAAGTGCAGCGCATGAAAAAATTCATGAACTTCATCGGCGAAGCGCTCGGTGAGAAATTTCTGCACGACATTCGCCGCGTGGAAAACACCGCTAATTTTTGGGACGTGTGTAATGCGTTCCTTGACCACGCTGAACCGATGACGCTCGTGCCGGTGGAAAATTGATTATGTCCGACCAGGCCAAAACCGAATCGCCCCGACAATTTGCCCTCTGGCTGGCAGCGCTGTTTCTCGTCGTGGTCGGGGCGAAACTGTGGGTCGTGCAACTCTATGGTTCGCCGCTGCCGCTCTGGGATCAGTGGTATGAAGCGGAAGCCACGCTCCGCCCGTGGGTGGAAGGTCGGCTTGGCTGGCGCGATCTATTCGTTCCCTCCAACGAACATCGGATCGTGTTCACGCGGCTGCTGGACTTGGGCATCATTTCGCTGAACGGTCGCTGGGAACCGCTGTTACAAATGACAGTGAACGTATTGATCCACGCGACTTTCGTCGTTGCGCTGGCATTTGCTCTCTGGGAATTTCTCGGACGGCGGAGCGGCTGGCTCATCTGTTTTCTATTGGCCCCATTTTACGCGCTGCCTTACGCCGCTGAAAACACCATCTGGGCCATCAATTCCCAGCAATATTTCATGAGCCTCGCCGCGCTCGGCACCGTGTTGGGACTGGGTTTCGGCCAGGTCGGTAGCTGGCGCTGGTGGTTGGGCGTGGCGGCAGCTGTTGCCGGATTAGGCACGATGGCTTCGGGCTTTCTGGCTGCGTTGGCCGTCGGCGGGTTAATCGTTTTGCGCGCACTAACGAATCGGCGTCTGGAGAAAGGAAGTATGCTCACCTTCGCACTCTGTGTGGTCATCGTGGTTGCGGGCTTAGCGATGAAAGTTTCCATGCCTGACGACCTACCACTGCGGGCACACACGCTGCGGGAATTTCTCGCCGCTCTGACGCGCAATTTCGCGTGGCCCTTTATCGAGCATCCCGGGCTATTGTGTTTGGCTATGCTACTACCGTTGGTTGCGCTGCTCATTTTCTATGCCCGCAAATATTTTCCCGACACCCGCGCGGCAGAATTTCTCCTGACCCTCGGTTTATGGAGCGCCTTGCAAGCCGCCGCCATCGCTTTTGGCCGCGCTAATTACGGCGATGGTTTCCCCGCTAGCCGCTACATGGACGTGCTGAACATCTTCGTAATCGCGGGATTTTTCGCCGTGCTCTTACTGTTGCGCCAGTGGGCGAAGGGGAAAGCGGCGCAGCAATTAGCGCCGCTCGCGCCATTGCTATTGGCAGGCGTCTTGTTTTATCAGCTCGGATTTATTTCCCAAATCGTCGTGGATCAACTCCTGATTCCTAGTCGCTTGATGAACCTCGTTGCTGAAGAGCGGGTGGAAACTTTCCTGACCACTGGCGACGAGAAAGAGCTTTTTGAAAAACCGACCGTGCGGCCTGATCCCAAAGTCATCCTCGGCGTTTTGCAGAATGAAAAATTAAAACCCATCATGCCCACCGCTTGCTTTGCGCCCGCGCAACAACCGGCGCCCGGTTTTTTGGCGGCTGTGGCTGCAGTTTTACTCCGCCAAGCTCCGCTGATTTTAGCTGCCGGATTGGGGCTGTTCTTGGTGCTTGGCGGGTTTGGTTTGGCACGCGGGGCGCTTGGCTTTCCCCGCGATAATTTGTCAGGCATCTTGGCTTTGCTCGTCGCGTTGACCGCTTTGGGTTTTGTCTGGTCGCGCAGCGCCATCACCCGCAAATCCGTGGAGTTTGATTTGCAAACCAAACTCGCCGCGCATTTCCAAGCGGAAAACAATCCCGTTCGCGCCGCGATTCATGAGCGCAAAGCTGAGGCGTTGAAGCGCTGAACGCAGCGCGGTGTTACGAGCAGATTATTTCACCCGCACTTCCGCCGATTTTCCATGTGCGCCTAAGCCTTCGAGTTCGGCAAATTTCTGCACGGATTTCAACGCCTTCTTCAGCGCAGGCTTGTTGTATTCCACCACGCTCGTGCGGCGCTGAAATTGATCCACCGTCAGACCGGCGAAAGACGCGCCCGCGCCATCCGTCGGCAAAACGTGGCTAGGACCAGCGATGTAATCGCCGAGCACCGTGGGCGAATAGTTGCCGAGGAAGATAGCGCCCGCCGTGATGATGCCGTCGCTGACTTTCCGAGCGTCGCGCGTGATGACTTCGCAATGTTCCGGCGCAAGTTGATTTGCCAGCGCCACGCCGTCACTCACGGAAGCAACTTGGATAAGCCAGGTATTGCGCTCCAGCACGCGCTTGATGAAATCGCGCCGCGCCAGCTTAGGCAATTGCTTCGCGATTTCGGATTGCACCGCCTTGAGAATTTTTGCCGAGGTCGTCACCAGCCAGACGCGTTCGTGGCCTGAGCCGTGTTCCGCCTGCGCCAGCATATCGGCGGCGGCAAATTTAGGATTCGCCGTATCGTCCGCCAGCACCAGCAAATCACTCGGGCCGGCGAGTAGATCAATCGCCACCCGACCGACGAGCAAGCGCTTGGCCATGCTGACGTAGGCGTTGCCGGGGCCGTAAATTTTTTGCACGCGGCGAATGGTCTTCGTGCCGTAAGCCATTGCCGCAATCGCCTGCGCACCGCCGATGCGATAAATCTCGGTAGCGCCCGCCGCGCGCGCGGCGAAGAGAATCGCGGGATTGATAGAACCGTCTTTGCCGCAGGGCGTGGTGACGACGATTTCTTTGCAGCCTGCAACTTTGGCGAGCGTGATGGTCATCAGCGCCGTCGAGACGAGCGGCGCCGTGCCGCCGGGAATGTAAACGCCGACGCGCTGGAAGGCGTCAAATTTTTCACCAACGCTCGCGCCGTGAGAGTTTTTACCCGCCCACGCTTTACGTTTAGATTTTTTGGCAAAGCTAGCGATGTTACCTTCCGCTTCGGCCACCGCTGAGCGCAGCGCAGCGTCGGCATTAAGCGAGGCGTTAAAAAGTTCCGCCTGCGTCACCGCGAGTTGCTCGGCGGTGAGCTTGGCACCGTCAAATTTTTCCGTTAACTCTAACACCGCATCATCACCGCGCACGAAGACGCCGTGCAGAATCGCCTTGGTGCGCGCTTCGATCTCGGCATCAAAAAGGCTGGAGTCGGCGGCGACTTCGCGAAGTTTGGCGGCAAAATTCTTGTCGGTGGAGCGGACAATTTTCATGGCGGCAGGCTAAAGCAATCGGCAGGCGAAGTCAAAAAACCCTCGGTCCGCAAAACAGCTTTCAAAGATAATCAGTTTGTGGAATGGTTACTAACTCATGAGTTGGAAAACCCGCTGCCGCCGCTGGCTCAAATCGACAGGGATCATCCTGCTGATTGGCGTCTGCTTTGGCGCTGCGGCAGCGGTTCAATCAGTTCAACCCGCGTTTCGCGCTGATCGCATATTGATTCAATCCAAGGCAGGCGCTAGTGCTGCGGACTTGAGGCAATTTCAAGCGCTGCGCCAAAGTGAAATTCTCTCCAGCTTTGCCAGTATTCGCGGGTTACAAGTCATTGAGGTTCCCGCCGGTGAAACGGTCACCAATCTCATCGCTCAATATCAGCGCAGCGGTCTGGTGGAATTTGCCGAGCCGGATTATGTCGGTCACGTCTTCGACACCAAACCCAACGAAGTCGCTTTCACCAACGGCACACTCTGGGGATTGAACACCATCAGCGCACCGGCCGCGTGGGATATTGTCACCAGTGCCACCAACATCATCGTGGCCGTGATTGATACGGGCGTGCTTTACGGTCATGAAGACCTAGCGTCGAATATGTGGACTAAAATTTCCGACGGGAGCCACGGTTGGAACGTCGTTGCTGGCAACAATGATCCCAATGACGATTCCGGTCACGGCACCGGCGTGGCGGGAATTCTGGGCGCTGTGGGCAATAACGGCAAAGGCGTGGTGGGCGTGTGCTGGCGCACGCAGATCTTGGCCTACAAAGCCTTCAATAATTTTGGCTTGGGTTCGGTTTCCCAAGCCATCGCGGGATTGGAATTTGCTAAGACTAACGGGGCGCGGATCCTCAATGCCAGCTGGGGATTTCCCGCTTCGCTGGCGCTCTCCAATGCTGTTTATAGTTTGAGAGCTTCAAACATCATCGTGGTGGCTGCTTGCGGGAACAGCACGGCAAACATCGACGTCGCCCCCACTTATCCGGCCAGTTATCCTTTTGATAATGTGGTTACAGTGGCCTCCACTTCCGCAAGCGATGTCTTATCGGCGAGCTCGAATTATGGCGTGACGAACGTCGCTTTAGCTGCGCCGGGCGAGTCAATTTATTCAACCTTCGCCGCGAGCCCCAGTTTTTATCTGGCACAATCGGGAACCTCTTTTGCTGCACCCTACGTCAGTGGCGCATGCGCTTTGCTGATGGCGCAATATCCGAGCGACACATATCAGGAAACCATCGCGCGGCTGCTAAGCTCGACGGATGCGCTACCGTCGCTCGCGGGAAAGTGCCGCACCGGCGGTCGCCTAAATCTTCGGAAAGCCCTCCGCACCATCCAAGTTGCCGCGCTTGCTGGAACCACGAACACACCGTTCCAAATGCGCGTCGCTGGCGGCTTAAGTCGCACGGTCACGGTCGAAGCGACGACTGATTTTATCGCTTGGACGCCGGTCTTCACCAACACGACCACGACCAATAGCGCTTTTAATTTTAGCGATAATCAAACCACGAATTTTCCAAAGCGCTTCTTCCGCGTCACCGCTGCGCCGTAGTCGCAGTTTGAAAATTGTTTTCTGACGGCATCCGTGTTTATCTGTGTCCACTGTGGCTCATATTAAGAATCCCATCATCGCCGCGCTCGACGTGCCGTCGGCGGAACAAGCTTTGAAACTGGCGGAACTCATCGCGCCGGCGGTGGGCGCGTTCAAAATCGGCAAAGAACTGTTTGTGAGTGCCGGGCCGGACATCGTGAAGCGCGTGCGCGCGACCGGTGCCAGCGTGTTTCTGGATCTGAAATTTCATGACATCCCCAACACCGTTGCCAAAGCGGTAGCCGCAGCCACTCGCTTGGATGTGCAGATGCTCACCATTCATACCAGCGGCGGCAGCGAGATGATGAGCGCCGCAGAAAAGGCCGCGCAGGATACCGCTAAAGCTCTTGGGCTGACCGCGCCGCTGGTTTTGGGCGTGACGGTGCTGACGAGTTCCACCAACGCTACGCTGTCGGAAATCGGCTGCGAAGCCGACACGGAGCGACAAGTTTCCCGGCTGGCGGAATTGGCGGTTAAATCCGGATTGCGCGGTTTGGTTTGTTCGCCGCTGGAAATTGTGGCGCTGCGGAAAATCCTTCCCCCGCACATCCAATTGGTCACGCCAGGCATCCGCACCGGCGCAGAAAAAGCCGATGACCAGAAGCGCACGTTGACACCGCGCGAAGCCATGCAGGCGGGCGCAAGCTGGCTGGTGGTGGGCCGTCCGATTTACGCGGCGGAAAATCCCCGCGCGGCAGCGGAGAAAATTTTAGAATCCATTTCTTAATAACTGAAATATGAGCGCAAAAAACACCACGGTCATCGCCACCTTTCAAGCCCGGCCGGGCAAGGAAGCGGAATTGAAACAAGTTTTGATCGGGCTCGTTGCGCCCACGCGCAAGGAAGCGGGCTGCGTTAATTACGACCTCCATATTTTGCCGGAAGATGTGGGGAAATTTCTGTTCCACGAAAACTGGACAAGCCAGGCGCACCTCGATGCGCATTTGCAATCGCCACACATTCAAAACCTGTTGCCGCGCGTGGAAGAATTGTGCGTGGCTTTTCCCGAGATCAAGATCTGGGAACAGATTGCTTAGACAGAATGACAGAATTTTCCGAATGGAATTTTTCCTTCGGTAAATTCCGACCAAATGTCAGCCGATGATTTCTTGAACTAGCGGCGCGACCTTGGACTGGCGGGGGGAAATCTCAAACGCCGCTTGAAGTCGTGCCGTGACAGCCTTGGCTTGGGCTGAATCCGCAGCGTGAAGGCGGCACAACACGCCGGATTTTTCCACGCGTTCGCCGGGCTTGGCGAGACGATCAATGCCCACGTCGTAGTTGATGAGCGATTCTTTCGTCAAGCGACCGCCGCCGATGTCGCGGATGACTTCGCCAATGATCCGCGCGTCGCACTTCGCTAGAAAGCCAGCTTTTGGCGACTTCACTTCTACTACGATTTTAGCGGTGGAATCCAAAGCAAGTTTGCGGTTGAACGCTTTCAGATCCGCGCCCTGTGCCACGATCATCTCATCCCACTTCGCGCGCGGCGCGCCGGAGTTCAAGCAGTCTTCCGCCAGCTTACGCGCGGCAACGAGTGATTTTGCTTTCTTAGTTTGAACCAGCAAATGCGCGGCGGAATCAATGACCAGCGTGCGAAGGTCGTCGCAAGGTAGCGCAGGCGTCTCGCCTGCAGTAGGGGCGGCAGCCGAGACGGCTGCGCTACTTTCCAAACACATGACGCTCTCCTTCACCTCCAGCCAATTGCCAGCGGCGCGTCCGAGCGGCGTGTTCATATCCGTCAAAATCGCGCGCGTGTTGGTGCCGCATTGCTTGCCTAGCGTGACCATCGCGGTGGCGAGCTTGCGGGCATCGGCTTTGGTTTCCATGAAGGCGGCGCAACCGAATTTCACATCGAGAATAAGCGCGTCCAGACTTTCAGCGAGCTTCTTGGAAAGGATCGAAGCGGTGATGAGTTGGATGCTAGGCACGGTGCCGCTGGCATCGCGCAGAGCGTAAATCTTTTTATCCGCCGGCACCATCGTGTCGGTCTGGCCGCAGATGACGCAGCCGACTTTTTGAACCAACTTGGTGATCAGGTCGGCCGGTAGCAATGATCGGTAGCCGGGAATGGAATCTAACTTATCCAAAGTGCCACCGGTGATGCCGAGACCGCGACCGGAAATCATCGGCACGCGAAAACCAAGGCAAGCGAGCAACGGCGCGAGCGGGAGCGAAACTTTGTCGCCGATGCCGCCGGTGGAATGTTTGTCCACGAGCGGACGTTTGTCTTTGGGAAACGTCAATACGTCGCCGGAATCGCGCATGGCGAGCGTGAGCGCGGTGGTTTCTGCCGAGTTCAAACCGCGAAAATAGATAGCCATGAGCATGGAGGCCATCTGGTAATCGGGAATGCGTCCGGCAGTGAATTCGCGGATGAATTCTTGGATCTCTTTCGGCGCGAGAATTTTTCCTTCGCGTTTGGCTTCGATGAGGGGGAGAAAGTTCATTGGAATGGATGTTTTTTATCTTCGCGGCTGTAGTAGATTCCGGGAATCCATTCCAAAGTTGTGAAATGATTATCGACCCCCGTTGTTTCCGAAAAGCTAGCTGGCCCGACATCAATTTCCCAATGAAAAAAGCCCCCACCCCACATTAGGATCAAAATGTCACCATCTACCCGAGCGTCTGGAGGCTCGCTGTAAAGGGTTCGGATATTTTCGGGCATTGAGCGGTAGAGCTCAGTGCGAGTGGCTTTCTGCCTGACATTTTCTAATGCCCATGACCTCAAATCTTCTGGGTTGATAGAGTTTGTGGCTTTCTTGAAGCCGGAGTCTGCTTCAGCGACCGACTCTCTGATTCCTCGACCAATCTGATGTAGAATTAACCAGACAGGCAGGACGCAAACAACTGACGACACCACAAGTAAGGCGGCCCAAAAGATTTTCTTTTTGGGCCTAGAAATGTTTTGTGTCGCTTGGGTCATTTTCCAAGCACGCGATGAGTTTTTACCCGTTGAACTTCTTCGCCGAGATCGTCGAGTTGTGGCCGCCGAAGCCGAACGAGTTGTTCACGATGGCGTTGACCTGCATTTCGCGGGCGGTGTTCGGCACGTAATCCAAATCGCACTCGGGATCGGGATTTTGAAGATTGATGGTCGGGGGCACGATGCCGTGCTTGATGGCCAACACGCACACGGCAGTTTCCACCGCACCCGCTGCGCCGAGCATGTGGCCGGTCGCGCCTTTGGTGGAACTGACCACCAACTTGCGGGCGTGGTCGCCGAAGACCGACTTGATGGCCTGCGTTTCTGCGATGTCACCCTGCGGGGTGGAAGTGCCGTGGGCGTTGATGTAAGTGATGTCGGATGGATTTAGCCCGCCGGTGCGCAACGCCATTTTCATGCTGCGCGCCGCGCCTTCGCCGCCGGGTGAGGGTGCGGTCAGGTGATGAGCGTCGGCAGTGTTGCCGTAACCGGTGATTTCGCAATAAATTCGCGCGCCGCGTTTCTTGGCGTGTTCCAATTCTTCCAGCACCAGCACACCCGCGCCTTCGCCCATGACGAAACCATCGCGGTCTTTGTCGAACGGACGAGAAGAGGTTTTCGGATCGTCATTGCGCGTGCTCATGGCTTTCATCGCGCAGAAGCCGCCGATGCCGATGGGGATGACGGCCGCTTCGGAGCCGCCCGCGAACATCACTTGAGCGTCGCCAGCCTTGATGGTGCGCCAGGCTTCGCCGATGGCATGGTTCGCCGTGGCACACGCGGAGCAGGTCGCAAAGTTCGGCCCGCGCAGATTGAAATACATCGAGACGAGACCGGAAGCCATGTTGCTGATGAGCATCGGAATCGTGAAGGGCGACATGCGGCTCGGGCCGCGTTCGAGCAAGGTCTTGTGCTGCTCGGTGGTGGTGGCCAAACCGCCGATGCCGGAACCGAGGAACACACCGATTTCATCGAGGTTTTCCTTGTCGAGTTCGAGGCCGGAATCTTTCAGCGCGCTCCACGCGGCGTAGATGCCAAATTGGGAATAGCGATCGGTGCGGCGGATTTCCTTGGGGGAGGGAAAAGCGGGCGACAAGTCAAACGCTTTGACTTCACCGGCGATTTGCGTGGCAAACGGGGTCGCGTCGAACGCGGTGATTTTATCAATGCCGCATTGGCCGGCGATGAGGTTTTGCCAGAACGTAGTCACGTCGTGACCCAACGGGGTGACGACGCCTAGCCCAGTAACGACGACGCGGCGGTCGGAGTAATTGTTTGCCATGACAAAATCAAACGGGGCAGTTCAAGCTGTGTCCAGCCAAAACTGCCCCGCCATTTCAAATTTCGCTTATTTCGCGGAGGCTTCTTCGACGTATTTGATCACGTCGCCGACGCTTTGGAGTTTTTCGGCTTGTTCATCCGGCACTTCGATGCCGAATTCTTCTTCCAAGGCCATGACGAGCTCGACGGTATCGAGCGAATCCGCCCCGAGGTCTTCGATGAATTTGGCACCGGGAGTCACCTGATCCGGCTTCACGCCGAGTTGTTCGCAGATGATTTCGTTTACACGCTGTTCAATAGGTTTGTCTGACATAAATTTGTCTCTTCAAATGCCGATTATTGGCGCTAGGGTCAAGCCAGAATCTGATTTTTCTTCCGGCCAACGCTTCAGTTTTCGGACCAAGTAACAGTTAAAAACCGGTTAAAACCCTCAATTACATCACCATTCCGCCATCCACGGTCAATACTTGACCGGTAACGTAACGCGCTGCGGGGCTGCCAAGATAAAGCGCTGCGCTCGCAATATCTTCCGCCTCGCCGAAGCTGCCGAGCGGAATCTGCTTGAGCAACGCCGTCTTCATCTCTTCCTTTAACTCCGACGTCATGTCTGTCTGGATGAAGCCCGGCGCGATGGCGTTCACCGTGATGCCGCGACCCGCGAGTTCCTTGGCGCACGATTGCGTGAAGCCGATCAAGCCCGCCTTGCTCGCCGCGTAATTGCACTGGCCCGCGTTGCCGATGAGGCCGATGACCGACGAAATGTTGATGATGCGACCGCTGCGCGCCTTGATCATCGCCCGGCTGAACGCTTTGGTGACGAGGAACGCGCCCTTGAGATTCGTGTCGAGCACCGTGTCCCAATCCGCATCGCTCATGCGCATAAGCAAACCATCGCGCGTCACGCCAGCGTTGTTCACGAGAATGTCCACTTTGGTCGTCTCGGCCAAAATCTTCTCGGCGGCGGCGTTGACGGCGGCGGCATCCGCCACATCTACGGCAAACGCCCAAGCCTTGCGACCGAGCGCGCGGATTTCCGCCGCGACCTTCTCGGAATTTTCCTGCGTGCGCGAGACGACGACGACATCCGCTCCTTCATTGGCAAATTTCAATGCGATGGCGCGACCGATTCCGCGACCCGCTCCGGTGACAACAGCAATTTGATTGGCAAGTTGGCTCATAGTTTTAAGGATTTTCAGATAGAATTAACAAAATGGACAGAATTTTTTAACCACGGAGTCACTGAGCCAAATGTTTCGGACTCTGTGTCTCTGTGCCTTTGTGGTTGATTCAAGCTAGCGCCTTCACCATCGCTTCCAAGCTCGCTAGGTCGGCAACGTTCAGCATCATCGCCGTTTTATCAATGCGCTTCATGAAGTCGCTCAAGGCCGTGCCCGGCCCGAGCTCGCAAATAGTTTATGCCTTCGCTTCAGCTATGACCGAGTTTTTCTAGAACCATTCCACCGCGCAAGGGCAAAAATTTAGAACCACGTTTTGGACTGCAGGGCAAAGCGAAGTCGTTGCGGTGGAATCGTTCGTAGGTTCAAGCGGATTAACTTACCAACTATCGTTTGGGTCGCAAAATCAAACACGCCCAGCCCACGATGAAGCTTACGCCGCCGATCGGCGTGATGGCTCCCAGCCATTTCACATTGGTCACTGCCAGCAAATAGAGCGAGCCGGAGAAGATTAAAATTCCCACGAGAAAACCGAACCACGCCACCTTGGGAAGGCTCGTTCGTTCCGCCATAATGAATAGCATCACTGCGTGGATGAAGTGGTAAAAGACCGCCTTCTCCCAAATCCCCGTCGTGCCGTTCTGGCCGAGGATATCTTTCAAACCATGCGCGCCAAACGCGCCGAGCACCACAGCTAGTAATCCGAGTGCAGCGGCAATGCGCGAGGCGTGCTTCATTTGGCCGTGGCTGCGGGAGTATTAGTCGCCGCTGCGGCCGCGCGATCACGCAATACTTTTTCGAGGAACGTATCTTCCGGAGCCGTGCGCCACGCGGTCAGCCAGATATCGCCCAGCAATTGACCGGACTTGAGCATTTGACCTTCCAGAAACGCTCGGCCTTCCGCACCCGCGTTGCCTTTGTTCGAAAGTTTGCCATCGCGATCCAAGGCGTAGAGCGGTTCGACGAGTTTGTTGGCTTGCACCACGAAATCCACGGCTTCAGCAAAAATGCCGTCCGCGTCCAGTGCGCGATCAATTTCTTTGGCGGGCTTCACTTGCGCCGTCAGTTTCTTCACATCAATGCCGCCGGTCTTGTTGAAGAATCCGCCGTCAATCCACGAATGAAATTTGAACGACGTCGTGTAGTGATTCGGGTTGCCGTCCACCTCGTTCGTCACCCAACCGTGATGATGCTTCGTCGCGTGCAGCGGCTGGCTGGCGTCGCCCACGAAATGCCCCATCACGCCCATGACATAGATGATGTCCTGCTTGGCATTGGAAATTTCTGCCGGCGTGCCACCCGCTTTTTCAAACGCGGCCAACGTGCTGAAACCGGATTGCAACTTCTGGAAATTTTCGTTGATCGCCCACGGCAGAAAACCGGATAGCTCGCGGGAATGATCGGAATTTTTCGCCGGATCAATCGCCGGAAAACGCTCCGGATGCTCCAACCGCGCCTTGGCGATTTGCGCCGTGAACACAAAACGGAACGGCGAGAGATTCGTGGGCGTTAGGTCGTATTCCTTCAGCTCTTCCAGATCAAGATAATGATCCGGCCCGCTGCAGTGGCCAAGTTCCAGTCCGCGCTCATTCTTGGCGTCGGTGATGTTGCGCCAGCGGTCGGCTTCGCCCGCGAGAAACGCGATGCGCGTCTTGGCGTCCGGCGTGAGCACAAACGCGGGGAAATTCGGCGGCAACGAGGCCAGCGCCAGTTGATTGACCGTGCTGTGACCTTCGTAATCCCAAGCGGCCGCATTGAAAACGAACGCACCGAGGGCGGCAACTACCGTGAACAACTTTGATTTCATAAATAATTCCTTAATGCCCGCAGCTTAAAGCAGCGCCGCGAGATTGCCAAAACATTTAACCGCGAACCACGCGAAAGACGCGAACGGAAAGAAAAAATTCCTGGTTCGCGTATTTCGGGTATTTCGCGGTTCAAAACTTGGCAAAATTCGTTTCGTCCTTCGCGCCCGTTCGTGGTTAACTTTTTCCGTGACCATCATCACCGATGACCAATGCACCGGCTACTCGCGCGCCGGTCATCCCGAACGCCCTCAGCGCATCACCAGCACCGTGGAATTGCTGAAAAGCCAGACGGACCTCCCGCTCACTTGGGTGACGCCCACATCCGTGACCGACGAACCGATTCTCCGCGCGCACACGCCCGAAGTCCTCGCCCGGCTGAACGTGCCCGAAGATTTTGACGGCGACACGCCCTTCTTCGACGGCATCGGCGACCACGCCCGCGCTTCCGTGGCCGCCGCGCTGGATGCCCTGCAACTCGCCCGTGCTGGCCAGAATGTTTTCAGCCTCATGCGCCCGCCCGGCCACCACGCCACGCGCGCGAAATCCATGGGCTTCTGCTACCTGAACAACATCGCCATCGCCGCGCTCGCGGCCGTGGCTCCGCTTGCTTCTCCCTCGCCCCTCCTAGGGGAGAGGGCCGGGGTGAGGGGTCCAAGCATCGCAACAGAGAAGGCAGCAGATTCAGTCAGCTCGATTATCAATCCCCTCACCCCCACCCTCTCCCCGCTTGGGCGGGGCGAGGGAGCCGGATTTAAGCGCGTGGCCGTGTTTGATTTTGACGTGCACCACGGCAACGGCACCGAAGATATTTTGCTGAACCAAAGCGGCGTGGAATTTTTCTCCGTGCACCAGCATCCGGCGTATCCGGGCACGGGCGCCAACAGCGTGGGGCGGAACTGTTTTAATTATCCCGTGGCGCCGCACGCGCCGCGCGAAGGCTACCGCCGCCAACTCACGCACGCAGTGGACGACTTGCGCAGTTTCCGGCCGGAGCTCATTGCCGTGTCGGCCGGGTTTGATGCCTACGCGCGCGACCCGCTGGCGGAAGGCCCCTTGCTCGCCGAAGATTTTTACTGGCTCGGCCAAGCGCTGCGGAAGCTGAACGTGCCGCTGTTCAGTCTGTTGGAAGGCGGTTACAGCCGCGACCTCCCGGAATTGATTCTGGCGTATCTCAAAGGCGTGGCGGGGAAATGACACGGTGTTAAACGGAATTCAATCTTATGAAAATCAAAACGATTAAAACACTGCTCAAACATTTGGTTCTAATTGGTTTGTTTTTTACAACCAAGCTTCAACTTTTTTCACAGGGCTTCATTGTGCCAAATGGAGTGATAAATGTTGGACCGACCTTCGCGGGTTATGAAATTGATGTCGCACAGAATTCAACTGCTACGGACTACACCGGCTTCTTTCTGAACCCAACCGGGAAAACTCCACCTACAGTTTATACAAACACATTTTCATTTGGTGTAATCATCGACGAGGGCGTTCGAGTTTTCTTGGTATCATCAAACGATCAAATCAGTTTGCAGCCCATTCTCTCACATACTTGGACTGAACTTGGTGGTGCACCCAACTACGTTTTTGGAAATGGGGCGGCGTTTTATGTGGGGCTTTACACTGGTTATATTCCCGTGAATGGTATTTATAGCACCCCGGTTTTTGGTTGGGCAAAACTGGTGAACAATCAGGGTGTTGTTCAACTACTGGATAGCGCGTTGGTTTACGGCGGAAATGGCATATACGCTGGGACACAGACCATCATTCAGCCAGTCCCCGAGCCCACCAGTTTAAGCCTGCTCGGTTTGGCGGGTTTCGGTTTTTGGATCGGCCAAAACCGGTGGCGCAGCGGGCGGCGCTTGCGGTAACGCCCTACCGGCCACGGTTACCCTCACTGTCGTTTTTTGACCAGCGGCGGCGGTGGTTCGGGCAAAAAGGGCGGTTTTTGACGTTTTTAGCCCCTTTTTGCCCAAATCGGGTGTTCCTAAATGATTTATTGGTGCCAATAAACCATTTACCGGTGTGGCTGACGGAGTTATTGGTGCCAGTAAATGGCTCATGGGTGCCGGTATTTGAAATATCGGTGCCGGTAACTGGTTCAGCCGTGCCGGTAACAGGTTTATGGGTGCCGATAACTGAGCCAGCCACGCCGGTGGCGCGGTTATGGGCACCGGTATTTGCTCCAGCCGTGTGGCTGGCGCAGTTATCGGTGCCGGTTTTTCGTTTAGCCGCACCGGTTTTTCGCCCGGCGGTCCGTCCCTACGCGGCGCGCGGATGATCGGCTTTCCGCTGGACAAGTCGGCAGCACCACTTAGCCTCCGCGGCATGTCGCCTGCACCCGTTGTGCCCATCTTGTTCGGAGGTCTATTTGCCTGGAGCATCTACCGGCGCGTGCGGCGCAACATCGGCCAGCAAAAACTGCGGCCGGTTCGCCACGTCTTTTCCCTCGTCATCATCACGGGCATCAGCCTGCTGCTGCTGGGGCTATCGCTCGAGCAACCGCGTCTGTGGCTGGGCTTGGGCGGCGGTTTGCTGGTGGGGTTGCCGGTGGGTTTCTGGGGCTTGCGGCTCTGAGGTGACTTCGCTTTTTCAGGCCAGGTAATTTGTTAGTCTGGGTCGACCAAGAAAGGACCAGACCATGAAAGGCAAACGGTATACAACGGAAGACAAGATTCGCATCCTGCGGGAAGCGGATGGTGGGGAACGCAGCG
>CAIWFB010000155.1 GCA_903911825.1 uncultured Verrucomicrobia subdivision 3 bacterium | reverse complement strand
TTTGCGCTGCACGGAAAGCGCGGTGCCGGGAATCCGCGCGCCCGCTGCAGCTGGATGACCACCGCCGCCGAATTGCTTACAGATTTCGCTGACGTTGATCTTGTCCGTCTTCGAGCGCAGGCTGATGCGAGTCATCTCCGGCGCCACTTCTTCAAACACGCAAGCCACGATCACCGGCTCAATCGCGCGGATATGATCAATCAAACCTTCGGTGTCATCGCTCTCCGCGCCGGTGCGATTAAAATCTTTTTGCTTCAACCAAAACCAGGCGATGCGGTCATCAGCAGTGAGGCGAAACTTGCTGTAAACGTGCTTCAGCAATTTGGCGCGGGAGACGGGATATGATTGATACACTTCATCGCAAATCTTCGCCAGATTCGCGCCGCGCGTGACGAGTTCTGCGCCGACATGGAAAGTGCCGGGCCGCGTGTTCGGATACTGAAAGGAGCCGGTGTCGGTCGAAATGGCGGTAAATAATAAATCCGCAATCGGCTTGGTGATGGGCCAGCGCGCGACTTTCAGCAGTCGGTAAATCAATTCACCACAGGAAGGTTCACGCGGCGAAACCCAATTCACATCGGCATAGCGCGTGTTGCTGACATGATGATCAATGTTGATGAAAACTTTGCGGTCGCCGATGCAATCGCCAACTTTGCCGAGCCGTTCGAAGCTCGCGCAATCGGTGGCGATGACGCAGTCGAATTTTTCCCCGCGCCGAGGTTTTTCGAACAAGCCTTCGGTATTAAGAAATTTATATTTTTGCGGGATGGCATCTTGATTCCAGACCGTAACTTTTTTGCCTTCTGCTTGGAGCGCCAGGGCGAGACCGACTTGGGAGCCGATGCAGTCGCCATCCGGCCGCATGTGACCAACGATACAAAAAGTCTGGTGTTCGCGAATGACCTCGAGAATGCGGTCAATGACTTGGGGATGAGCTTTCACTCGGTTTATTCGGGTTGAGCGGGCGCGGCGGGCGGAGCTTTTTCAAGTTCCTCCAAAATCTGCAACACGCGATTGCCACGGCCCAGAGAATCGTCCACGACAAATTTAAGTGTCGGCGTGAATTTCAAGATCACGCTTTTCGCAACGATGCCCTGAATGCGGATGCGTTGTTGCTGCAAGACTTCCAAGCCGCGTTTCTGCTGCGTGGCGCTGCCAAGGATGTTGATGAAGACGACGGCGGTTTTCAGATCGCCGCCCACTTGAATTTCGTCCACGCCGACGACTCCGACTTCATTCACGTCGAACTCGCGGCGGATGGCCTCGCCAATGGCGCGCTTCAAAAGTTCGCGCACGCGGTCATGTCGGATGTTGGACATAGCAATTAACTTTTAATTGCGCGGCGGGTTACAACTTCGCCGCGATTTTTTCCACGGCGTAACATTCAATCGCGTCGCCCACTTGGAAGTCGCTATAGCCCTCGATGCGGATACCGCATTCCATGCCCATACGCACTTCGTTGGCTTCGTCTTGAAAACGGCGCAGCGACTGCGTGACACCTTCGTAAATGATATCTTTTTTGCGGCGCACGCGGACTTTGCCGCGCACGATGCGGCCGGCAGTGACCATGCAGCCCGCGACGGGAATGCCTTTGGACAATTCGAAAATCTGGCGGACTTCCGCCGAACCGACGACGGTGTCTTTGAGGTCGGGATCGAGCAAGCCCGCCATCGAATCTTTCACCTGATCAATCAATTCATAGATGATCGCGTAAAGTTTGACCTGCACGCCAGCGTGCTTCGCCTTCTCTGCGGCGGTGCTGTCCAAGCGCGTGTGGAAGCCAAGAATGACGGCTTTGGAAGCGGACGCGAGCGCGACATCGTTTTCGGTGATCGTGCCGACATCGCTGTGTAACACTTCGAGTGAAACTTTGTCAGAATCAATCTTCTTAAGCGCTTCAACAATCGCTTCAACGGAACCTTGCGTATCACCTTTGATGACGATGCGGAGAACTTTGCTCTGCGCGGCTTGCAACGAGGCGAACAGGTTTTCCAACGTGACTTTGGAACGGTTGTCTAAGTCTTGACTCTTTGCTTCCTGCGCACGTTCGGCGGCGAGGACGCGGGCGGCTTTTTCGTCGTCCACCGAGCTGAATTCCCAGCCGGCTTCCGGCACACCGTTCAAACCCAAAACACTAACCGCGACCGACGGCCCCGCCACCTTAAGGCGCTGACCTTCTTCATTGATGAGCGCACGGACTTTGCCGTAGAACTCGCCACAGATAACGACATCGCCGAGATGCAACGTGCCTTTGCGCACCAGCACCGTGGCGGTAGGTCCGCCGGGAGAAACGCCGGACTCGATGACGTTGCCCTTGGCGTTGCGGTCGGGATTCGCCTTCAACTCCAGCAAGTCAGCCTGGAGCAAAATCATTTCAAGCAATTTATCAATGCCTTGCTTGGTCACGGCGGAACACTCGACGAAAATCGTATCGCCACCCCAATCGTCGGGCACGAGACCTTTTTCCTGCAATTGCTGACGCACGCGCAAGACATTAGCATTCGGATGGTCGCACTTGTTAATGGCAACGAGAATCGGCACCTTTGCCGCTTTGGCATGCGCGAGCGCTTCCAAAGTTTGCGGCATCACGCCGTCGGTCGCCGCAACGACAAGCACGACGATGTCGGTGACGTTCGCGCCGCGAGCACGCATGGAACTGAACGCCGCATGGCCGGGTGTGTCGAGAAAAGTAATCTGCGCCAACTCCATTTTGCGTTCCGGGTGCGGCACGGAAATCGTGTAAGCCCCGATGTGCTGGGTGATACCGCCGGCTTCACCCGCGACGACGTTGGCTTTGCGAATGACGTCGAGCAACGACGTTTTGCCATGGTCAACGTGGCCCATGATGGTGACGACGGGAGCGCGCGGCTTGAGATCCTCCGGCTTGTCGTCCACATCCAATTCGACTTCTTTCTTCGCCAGAACGACACCTTCACCTTTGGCGCGTTTTTCGACTTCAAAACGGAAGCCATATTTCGCGCACAATTGGGCGGCAATCTTTTCATCAATCGTCTGATTGACGTTGGCGAAAACGCCGATTTCCATCAAATCCGCGATGATCTTGAACGGCTTTTGTTTGAGGCGTTCCGCGAGTTCACGCACGGCGATCGGCGGCTTGATGATAATGATCTCGCCACCTTGCGGGCTAATAAATTTAGGCTGCGCCGGAGCGGCAGTCGGACGACCTTGATCCCGTCCACCGAATTGCGGACGCCCATCGCGACCACGCTGGAACGGCTGGTTGCCACGTTGCGGCGGCTGGCCAGGACGATTACTGCCCTGAGGCGGTTGACCGGGGCGACCACCCGCTTGCGGTGGGCGAGGCGGTTGAGCGGGAGATTGGGATCCGCGATCACCGGGACGGGAGGAGCCGGGACGAGGGGCTAACTGGATGAAACCTACTTTATCGCCAACCCGTGGCACATGCGGAACCACCGGCGCGGGCGGCGCGGACGGAATGACCGGAGCCGGCGATTCGACGACGGGCGCGGGCACAGCAACCACTTCAGCTACGGGAGCAGGTGGTGCCGTGACGACTGGCTCGGGTTTTAATTCAATCACGGGCGCGGGCACAAAAACCGGTTCTGGCGCCGGCGGGGGCGGTGGCGCGTGAATAACGACGACTTTTTCCTCAATGGGAGCGGGCTTGGGAAGTTCCTCGACGGGCTTGGGGGCGAAGCGGGCGGCGACCACAGGATTGGTCTTGATGATCTCTTCCTCAAGCCATTCGGCGCTGATTTTATCGAGCGAGCTAGATGCGACCTTGGCGGCGGCAATGCCCAATTCCTTGGCCTTCGTGAGAATTTCTTTGTTCTCGAGACCAAGTTTCTTTGCGATGTCGTAGATACGAACGGGCATAATTATTTTTCACTGCCGCCAACCGGAATGTGCGATTCGCCTGCATGGCTAATTCGCAAAAAATTGAACGATTCCAATGGACGCCATAAAATTCTAGCTGTTGCGACGGACGGCTTCGGCTTGCGCAGCTTCCAAAATCGCCGCGGCATTCTCGCCAACCTGCGGAATATCCGCAATGTCTCCCGCCTCGGCGGACAACAAATCTTCCAGGCGCGTCAAACCGGCGTGCACGAGCGCATCGGCTTGTTCGCGCGTGATGCCAGGAATACCGGCAATCTGCTCGACAGCTTCCGCCACTTTTTGATCGAAGCCTTTAACGACTGATTTCTCAGCATCAATGTCCACTTCCCAACCCGTCAAACGCGCCGTCAAACGGGCGTTCTGACCACGCTTGCCGATGGCGAGCGAGAGTTGATCTTCCGCGACTAAAATGTGCAAACGATGGCCGACTTCGTTGATCTCGATGCTCTTGACCTTGGCTGGTTCGAGCGCCTTGGTGACATACGTTTTGATGTCGGATGACCACGGAATCACGTCTACTTTCTCATTGTTCAATTCGCGAACAATATTTTTCACGCGCTGACCACGGAGGCCGACGCACGCACCGACGGGATCCACTTTAGAATCACGCGAATACACGGCCATCTTCGTGCGAAAACCAGGTTCGCGAGCAATGGCTTTGATTTCGATGGTGCCGTCGCTGATCTCGGAAACTTCCACTTGGAACAGTTTCACGATGAACTTCGTGTCGGCGCGGGACAAAATGATTTCGGGGCCGTGCGGACCTTCTTGCACGGCTTTGATGAGGCAACGAATGCGTTCACCCACTTGATATTCCTCGGTCGGAACGCGTTCTTTGTTCGGCATCACAGCTTCGTGCTTACCGAGATCCAACACCACATCAGAACGGTCGAAACGGCGCACCGTGCCGCTGATGATGTCACCGACGCGGTCCTTGTATTCCGTGAGAATCATCGCCTTTTCAGCCTGACGCACTTTTTGCATCAGGGCTTGCTTGGCGTATTGCGCAGCGATGCGACCAAAGCCGGCAGGCGTCACTTCTTTTTCAACTTCGTCGCCTACTTTCGCGTCGGCTTTCACTTTACGCGCGTCATAGAGAGAAATTTGGTCATGCTGGGAGATCACCTTGTCCGCCACAATGAGTTTGGCGAAGGCTTTGATGTCTCCATTCTTCTGGTTAATGTCCACGCGCAATTCGCGCGCCGGGCCGACGGCTTTTTTGGCAGCCGAAAGCAAGGCTTCTTGCACCGCGGCCATAAGGACCTCGCGGCTGACGCCTTTTTCTCGTTCCCAGAACTCTAAACCAGCAATAAAATCTGCATTCATAACACTCTGAATACTAATACTTGCGCGATTCCTGCTCCGCATCCGGCGAACAAAAAAGTCGGAAAGACACTTGTCTCCGACTTTCGCACGCTGGCCAAACCAGCAGAACCGCTTTGTAACGCGTAAACTAGAAGTTTCCCTTACCAAGGTCAAGCTCAAACCCCTTGGCCAAAGGCTTGTCGCACGGTTTTGGTGTCAAATCCCATTCCCTACGCGAATGATTGGCATTAGAATCCACGCGTGAAGTTATTTTACACCGGCCCGTTCGTGAATGCCGACATGCTCGTGATGATGCTCGAGAAGCACGGCATCGTCGCCACGCAAGCCTTCGTTGACCCCACCGCGCCGGACGACGGCGATTTGAGCCGTCCCTGCGAAGTCTTCGTGCCCGAGGCCGATTATCCCCGCGCCCATGAGCCATTTTATACCGAGCGGGAAGATGAGCTTTAATCTTTAGCCACGGATTAAACACGGATTTTGAAATGCTTTTCCGTGTTTCATCCGGGTTCAATCGGTGGCTAAAACCCTGCTGGATTCTGAATTCTTACTCCTGTATTCTTCACCGCCATGTTCGATATCGTTCGCCCGCAGATCGCTACCGCCGCCGACAAGATCACCCACTTGCGGAGGTTTCTTTGACGTCGCCAAATTGAACCAACGCTTCGCCGAACTCGAAGCCCAGATGACCGGCGAAACTTTCTGGAATAATCAGGAAGCCGCCCAGAAAGTCATCAACGAAACCAACGACATTCGCGGCAAACTGGAACCCCTCGCCCGGTTCGGCAAACAGGCCGAAGATCTGCAAGTCATGCTCGAACTTGCCGCCGAGGAATCGGCCGCCATGCAGATCCAGCTCGAAACCGAGATGACGCGCGACACGGAAAAACTCCTCGCCGAACTCGACACGTTTGAACTGAAAACCTTTCTCAACGGGCCACACGACAAGTGCAACTGCATCTTCACCATCAACTCTGGTGCCGGCGGCACGGAATCACAAGACTGGGCCGAAATGCTCTCGCGCATGTATGGCCGCTGGTTTGATTCGCGCGGTTGGAAATGGGAAGTGACCGACGCGCTCCCCGGCGATACGGCTGGATTAAAGACCGTCACCTTCCGCGTGGAAGGCGAAAACGCTTACGGCTTCTGCAAAGCCGAACGCGGCGTTCACCGGCTCGTGCGCATCTCGCCGTTCGATTCCAACAAGCGCCGCCACACGAGTTTTTCCAGCGTGGACATCGTGGCTGAACTGACCGACTTGCTCGAAACCGACATCGTGATTCCGAAAGTGGAAATCCGCCGCGACACCTATCGTCCCGGTGGCAAAGGCGGCCAGAACGTGAACAAGGTGGAAACCGCCGTGCGCCTCACGCATATTCCGACAGGACTCGTCGCCGCGTCACAAGCGCAGCGCAGTCAGGTGCAGAACGAAGCCACCGCCATGGCGATGTTGATCTCCAAACTTTACGCATTGAAACTCGATCAAGCCAAAGGCGAGATGGAGCGTTTCTACGGCGACAAAGGCAGCATCTCGTGGGGCAACCAGATCCGCAGCTACGTTTTCCAGCCGTATCGCATGGTGAAAGACCTGCGCACCGGTGAAACGGTCAGCGACGTGCAAGCCGTCATGGATGGTCGCGTGGACCCCTTCGTAAACGCCTGGCTCCGCGCCGGCTGCCCGCTCAAGCGCATGCAGGGTGTTAAAGATGAAGAAGAATGAACTTTTGACTGAATTAAATTCTGAAAATTTTGTTAATTCTGTCTAAAAATTTATTGTGAACATCCTCGACGAAATCGTTGAACAAAAGAAACGCGAAGTAGCGCAACTACCCGCGCGCATTATCGCGGTGGGTGATTTGCGCGATGCGATGCTGGAGCACGGCGAACGGCGTGACTTTATCGCCGCGCTGAAAAGTCCGCGCAGCGGTAACATCGGTTTGATTGCCGAGGTGAAGAAA
>CAIWFB010000154.1 GCA_903911825.1 uncultured Verrucomicrobia subdivision 3 bacterium | reverse complement strand
GTTTGAACATCCGCTACGTCACGGCGTTGTCGCCGTGGTGCGGTGAACTTCCCGGAAGAATCAGTATTTGGCGTTCGTGGCGACGCGTTTCAGGAATTCGATTTCCTGCAACACGCGGCCCGTTCCCTCGGCGACGGCGCTCATCGGGTCGTCGGCAAGATGCACGGGCAGGCCGGTTTCGCCGGCCACGAGCTTGTCAATGCCCCGGATCAGTGAGCCGCCGCCGGCCATTACCAGGCCGCGATCCACGAGATCGGAGGCGAGTTCTGGGGGGCAGCGTTCCAGCGTGATCCGGATGGATTCGAGAATGCTCGAAAGCGGTTCTTGCAAAGCCTCACGGATTTCCTCGGAACGGATGGTCAATGTCTTGGGCAAACCTGAACCCAGGTCGCGGCCTTTGACATCCATCGTCAGTTCTTGTTCCAGCGGAAAGGCGGAGCCGATGCGGATTTTGATTTCTTCTGCGGTGCGTTCACCGATCATCAGGTTATAGGCGCGCTTCATGTGCGCGACGATCGTGTTATCCAATTCGTCCCCGCCCACCCGCAGGCTGCGGCTGAAGACGATACCGGCGAGCGAGATGATTGCGATTTCGCAAGTTCCCCCACCGATGTCCACGATCATGTTGCCTGCCGGTTCATGCACCGGCAGACCAACGCCGATAGCCGAAGCCATCGGTTGTTCGATCAAATACACCTCACGCGCGCCAGCGTGGGTGGCGGAATCTTTCACGGCCCGTTTTTCGACTTCAGTGATCCCCGAAGGCACCGCAACCACGACGCGTGGGGCGATGAGTTTCCGGTGATGCACTTTTTGAATGAAGTGGCGCAGCATTGCCTCGGTAATTTCGAAGTCGGCGATCACGCCGTCTTTCATCGGGCGGATGGCCACGATGTTGCCGGGCGTGCGGCCCAACATACGTTTTGCTTCGTCACCGACGGCTAGCACGTTGGTCGTGCCCGCTTGGATAGCCACCACGGACGGTTCGCGCAGGACGATTCCACGATCCCGCACGTAGACGAGGGAATTTGCGGTTCCCAAATCTATTCCAATGTCATTAGAAAACAGGCTTTTGAATTGCTCGAACATGAATTTACGCCTAACGCCTGAAGTAAATCTTCTGCCTCTCCAAAGGTCAAGCGGTGAATTCACCGAATCCGCTCTAAATCAGGCAAAAACAATCTTTGTCGTCGTCTCTTTCTCGTCCCAGCCGCGCGTCGGTTCGGCGGTGATGGACGAGATGTCTTTGATAGAAAGCTGACGGCCCAACGTCTTGGGATTTTTCACTTCCACCTGACTGGGATCGCACGTTTGTTGCGAAATTTTCTGATGCGGCGCGGGCTTGTAACGCACATACAGCGTCTTCGGCGTTTCCGGCTCGAAATACAAAATGCGCGATTTCTCCGGGATGCACGCATACGCCTTGTTCATAATCGTGCCACCAAAGGTAAAACGCTTGAGGTAACTCGCCTCGCGGTCGGTGTAGGCGCAGGTGAAGACTTTCTCGCGATCCGGCAGTCCGCAGAAAAACAATTCCTGACCCACAAATAACTTCTCCGGCAACTCGCAAACTTTATAAGTGCCGTCGCGGAACACGAGGAGAATTTTATCGAACTTCGTGCAGTCCATTTTGAATTCGTCGCCGTTCACTTTGTAGCCGACGTAACCAGTCTCGCGGTCGTAAGCGACCTTGAAGGACTTGAACGCCACAGCCTTCACATCCACTTCTTCGTGGCGCGCGGACTTGGTGGTCAGACGCGGATATTGTTTGCCGTATTTTTCCAGCAACGCTTCCAAATGGCCGATGACATACTTCGTCAAACCTTTGAGATGCTTCAACGTCTCGGCGAGCTCCGCCTTCGTTTTCTCCATCTCCTCGCGATGTTTGTTGATGTCGAATAGCGAAATCCGGCGGATGCGAACTTGCAATAATTTCTCCACATCCGTATTCACGATCTCGCGCACAAGTTCTTTGGCGAATGGCTTAAAGCCCTCATAAACACTGGCGATGACCGCTTCGTTCGTTTTGCACGACTCAATCTTTTTGTAGATGCGCTCCTCGATGAAGATGCGTTCCAACGTGCGATAATGCAGTTCGTCGAGCAGGTTCTTTTCCTTCAACTCAAGTTCGCGCTTCAGAATGCGAACGAGTTGGTCGGTGTTCTCCTGCAAAATTTCTGACACCGTCAATTCCACCGGACGATTATCTTTGATGACGACGATGCGGCTCGAAATGGAGACTTCACAATCCGTAAACGCATATAGCGCATCGATCATTTTTTCCGCGTCCACACCCGCGTGGCAACGGATTTCAATCTCCACCGTTTCGGACGTAAAATCGTTGATAGATTTTACCTTGAGCTTGCCCTTTTGCACCGCATCTTCGATGGACGCGATGAGCGATTCCGTCGTGGTCGTGGGCGGAATTTCTTTGATAACGACGGTGGATTCGTCCTTCGTTTTAATCTTGGCGCGAACTTTCACCGAACCTTTGCCGTCTTGATAATCCCGCGCATCCATCAAGCCGCCGGTATTAAAATCCGGCAGACATTTGAACGGCTGCTTTTTGAGAATCGCAATCTGCGCTTCGAGTAATTCGGGGAAATTATGCGGCAAAATGCGTGCGCTCAAACCGACCGCAATGCCTTCGGTGCCGAGCATCAGAGTGAGGGGCAATTTGCACGGCAACGTCACCGGCTCTTTGTTACGCCCGTCGTAACTGGGAATAAATTCCGTGATGGAATCATTGAACACTTCCGTGCGCGCCAGTTCCGTCAAACGACATTCGATGTAACGGGAAGCCGCCGCTGGATCGCCCGTAAAAATATTGCCGTAATTCCCCTGACCTTCGATGAGATAACGCTTATTCGCCAATACTACCAAAGCATCGCCGATGGACGCATCACCGTGCGGATGATACTGCATCGTGTGACCAACAACGTTGGCCACCTTGATGAAGCGACCGTCATCTTTTTCGTGTAGCGCCCACATGATGCGGCGTTGCACCGGTTTCAAACCGTCCGCGAGATTCGGAATCGCACGGTCGCGAATGACGTAGCTGGCGTATTCCAAAAAACCACGGTCCACGCGCGTGTGCAAACCAACGGCAAGCTGCTTGGGATCAAACGGCTTGTGGGCAATCACCTCTACCGTTTCGGCGACTACGTGTTGCTCCCCGCTGCCTACGGCGGTGGCGGGTAATTCAGACGGACCAGCTTCTTGCTTTTTTTTATCGGCGCTCATGAGCGGCGCGCATTAAGCCACAACGGAGCGCACGCGGCAAGATTCTGCGTGGCAATTCTATCGCCCCGGCCCGGCACCCGGCGGGGCTTCAGCCCGCGGGGGCATGGGCGGCGCGGGCACCAACTGCAAGATTTCCTGCTGCTGCTGATACCATTCCCGCAGCGGACGCGAGAGCAACGCGGGCGTGAAATCTTTAAAATGGTCCAGATTCAAAGCATCGTTCAATTGCTTCTTTAATTGGCTGTTTAATTCGCCCTTGGCGTCATCCGCCCAGCCTTTGAACGAACCCGTCTTTTCATTCAACACCTTGGCAGCAGCCACCCGCGTGTCCTGATCGTATTTGAACTGCGCGACTTGGACGTAACTCTTGTCCACTTTGCCGTCGATGCGATTGGTTTCCACCCGCGCCATGACCACGTTTTTGGCTAGCTCAATGATGCGCTGCTCCAGTTTGGCAGTGACGTCATCTTCGCCCACAGCATCGTTGGCTTCGGCACCGAGATTACGCGGTGCGTTTTCCAGTTTCACACAAACCTGCTTGATAAATTCTTTTTCCAATTCTTCAAAATATTTCTTCCCACGCTGCACGATCAACGCCCGTTCTTCTTTGGTGAAAGAATATTTTTTATCATCCAGCCCGACGAAGACGGAATAATTCGTTGAAACCAGAAGTTTTTCTAGCCGCGCGGTCAAGTTCGTGGCGTTTAACCGCTGCACGGCTGACACGCCCGTCGGCTCAGCTTTCAGCTCCAATTTCAAATCCACCGGCAGCGCCGAGAAGAAGGCACGATCCACGCCACCGAGTTGTTCGATCTGCGAATTCAATGCCTTCCAGTGCGCGACCTGACGGTCCTTAAGATTGAGATCACCGATGAATTCAAACTGGTTTTCCACGCGGAACGAACGGGTCTCGGCACGGAACCAGAGCAATTCATCCGCAAATAACATTCCCAGTTCGCGAGCCATGCTGGTGTAGCTCAAATTGACCTGCGGCAGCGGAATCCGATCCAGCGGATTGCGCGGGGCGCGGGCACGAATGAAGGTTTCAATCACGTTGTTCGGTAGGAACTCGATGAGTTGAGCCGTTTCAGCATACGCACTGACCACTGGCTCGGTGCCGTAATCAAAGCGGCGGATATCACCGTAAATCCCCACATCTTCGTCCGAAGCAAAAAACAATTTATTCGTGCGCGCTTCGGGACTATCAAAATAGCCCCAGCGAATCGCTGCACGATCGTGCGGCAGCGGTTCCTTGACCGTGCGCATCCGCCAACCGATGAACGCCCCGCCTTTGAAGACCGTGTATTCCATCATCGCACTGCTGGTGAGCTTGTTGGTGTAAGCATCCAGCGGCTGATCGGTGATGTAAGCGCGGAACCACGCATCTAATTCCTTGCGCGTCATCGTGGCCTGCAAGCTACCCGCAAAATTATGGCGCAACCCGAGCACATGGCCAACTTCGTGCGCTACAACTTCTCGCAAATAATCTTGCGCCACGCGGAGCACGGCGGCATCGGTCAACTCATCGCTCGCGAGCACTTCCTGCAAACCGTGGGCGAACTGACGGGCAAACGCCTGCTCGTCCATCTCGCAGCACGCGTGGTTGCTCAGAAAAGGCACGCCCAAGTGCGCCGCGCCTTTTTTGTCATCCTTATCTTTCTTCGGTTCGGCAATTTCTTCCAACGTGCGCAGCAGCGCCCGCGCCCGTGCTTTGCCGCTAAAAGTGAACGCGGTGGTCATGTAAGCCTGACCGTGTTCCGATTGGCCGGTCAGCGGATCTACCAGCACGTCGGCGTAGGCAAAGCCTGCTGTATCCCACGGCACCCACTGCACGATGTTGTATTTTGCATCCGGGGCGGTGACGCCATCCGGGGCTTTTTTGGCCTGCACAACTTCTTTGCCGAACGCGAGGTTCCAATACAGAATGCCGTCCTTCACGGCTTCGACATATTCCGGCGGCGTGTTGGCGGAGTAATAAAAAACCACCGGTTGCTTCAGATCAAAGCGGGCGATGCGGGACGAAACGCGCCCTGTCACCGGCTCTAAACGACCTTCCGTTTCGAAAAATTTGGTGTAGCGCGAATCCACCGGGCTGGGTTCTTTGCCGACAAAATTGCCGGATTGGTAAGGCGTGATGAAGTAACGAACTTCGTAGCGCGATTCGAGATCGGTGTTCATTTCCCGGCTACGCGTCTGCACGCTTTGGCGAACAATCAGTTGGCTGGCGTCCGCGCGCATTTCAAACACGCGGCTTTCGGGAACTTCGAGCACATTATCGTGCGCCGAAAAATCCAACGCACCGCCATCCGTCCACGACTGCGTGAATACGCGGCGCATCCCTTTGTTAAAATCTACCACCACGCGTTCGGCGTCTTGGCGCACAATTGGGAAATTCGCCAGCAAACGACGCGCGGGCAAATCTTCCGTCACCACCAAGCCCTTGGTGGACTCATACATGTCCACGCCGTCGGGGAAAATTTCAAAGCGCACCACCTTGCCCGCCAAGCCGTGGCTGGTAGGCGATTGCCCCTGCGGAATCAGCGAGGCGCTGAAGAGGTAATCTTTCCCCAAGCCGCTTTTGGGAATGGCGAGGTAAAATTGATCCGCCACTTGCAGATTTGGAGCCGTGGTCGCGGCGTCTTTAGCTTGGGTAACATTGCAAATACCTAAGCTGACCAACACCGCTGCGATTACCAACCACCTTGTTTGAGGAATACGAAACTGATTCATCATCAGCGGAAAATGCCGACAACTGCGGTCATGAGCAAGCGCAATTCCCCTCCCAAAATGGGTGAGTAGCGACAAGACCGAGTGCCGATACCGGACGAATAAAAACCAAATACGCCACCACCAAACAAAAAACGGTGCGCGGGGAATTTCTTCTCCCGCGCACCGTGGACTGAAGCTGAATCAAGGTTTACGCAACCGAAAGAATACCGCCGGATTCGTGGCATTCACATTGATGACGTTGGTGTTGCTCGTGGCGCTGCCAGCGACATCCACCCAGTTCGTGGCCAAACCTGCGCTCAGGTTATTGGTTTGCGACTGAAGAATCCAGCCGAGGTGATCTACCGGCCACGAGAGCGTGAGCACGGAACCATTGATCGTAGCCACAATGTTCGTCGGGTTGCTGGCGATACCGGTCACCACGCCCAACACACCATTCGTCGGGTTGAATTTCCAAGCCAGACCCGCCCCTGGCGAACCCAGAATGTTGGTGAAGGTGCCCGTGCGGCTCGTCGCGCTGAAAATCGTGAAGGTATCATTCGTCGTCAACGTGCCTGCGAGATTCGTGGCGAACAGCGTGCCGCCGTATTTGACGTTATTCAAACCCTCCACTTGATCACTCGTGCTGGCCGATTTGTTGACTTCAATGTAAGTCGTGCCGGATAACGTGAGGTTGCTGGTCAGCGTCAAGGTGCCGATGGAAGCTCCCGGTGACAACGTGCCGAGCGCTCCGACCGTGACGAGGTCATTGATCGTGCCGGTGCCGCCCAACGTGCCGCCCACCACACTTACGCCACCCGTGCTAGTGATGCTGCCGCTCACGAGAAGTAGTCCGCTATTCACCACCGTGGTATTGCCATAGTTATTCGCTGCGGCGAGAGTCAGTTTACCCGTGCCACTCATAGCGAGGCCAATCGGAGCACCGTTACCGGAATTATTAATCACACCGGAAACCAAGTGGTTACCCGCACCGGTGAAGGTGTAGGTGCGCGCCCCAGTCAACGTGCCGATGTAGGAAATCTGTCCAGCCACTTCCAATTGTCCCGCGTCTGACTGGAATAACAGTGCGCTGCCACCGACCTCCACGTTGACATCTCCGTAGAGTGTGTTGTTTCCGGCGAGGTTCTGCGCCCACGCCACACCACTGTTGCGGCAGTTGACCGTGAAGCTCTGGGCGATGCCAAAACTGCCCGCCGCGCCATCTAATTGGAGAGTTGAACTGCCAGCGTTGTTGTTGGCTGAACTAATTGGCGAAGCCACCGACGCCAACGCATTGCTGCTGGTGACGCGCACGGCGCCATCGTTAGCGAAACCAGCCGCGTCCAGTTTGAACGTGCCTGTGAGCGAGTTAGACGCACCCAAAACCAGCGTGCCCGCGCCAGACTTACCCAAAGCGGCTGAACCGGTGATTTCGTTCGAGAACAGCAACGTTGCGCCTGCGCCGACATTGATGAAACTATCCGCCGCTACCGTCAGACCGGATTTACCATCCGCGAATATCACGTTTGTATTCGCGCCGAGAGCGCCGCCGTTCAGCGTAATCTGGTTGGCCGTGAAGACCGCCGGATTGCCGAGCGTGCTGTCCACGACGTTCAGCGTGCCGGCGTTGATTGTGGCGAAACCGGTGAACGTATTGTTCGCACCGACCGTCAAGGTGCCTGCACCAGATTTTGTCAAAGCGCCTGCACCGAGGGCGAGAGGGCCGCTGAGGGCCGCGTTACCGCCGCCATCAAACGTGACGCTCGTGCCCGAACCGACGAGGCCGGTGCTGTTGGTTAGATTCAAAGTGGCACCGCCATCCATAACGAAAGTCGTATCCGCTACCAGTGAAATCGTGCCGCCAAGCGTGGTCACGCCCGCGCCACCTTTTTGAATGGCGGAACCGCCGAGCACAAAGTTTTCGTTAGCGATATCAATGTTCTGGTCGAAATACAATTTGCCGCCGTTGGTAGCCACCGTGTTGCCCGCTGCGCTGCCGAGAGCGGCAGGATTGTGCGGGTATAGAATGCCGCTGGTGACCAACGTGAGACCCGCATAGCTATTGCTGCCGGAGAGCACGGCCGTGCCGGTGCTGATCTGCTGGATGCCGCCGGATCCGCTGACCGTAGCGGTGACATTGACCGCGTCAGAACGGTTTAAGATGAGCGTGCCGTTATTGGTAATACTGGTGGCGTTTAGCGAGCCGGTGGTGGCACCGTTGCCTACTTGCACCGCGCCGTCGTTGATACCGACATTGACGAAGGTGGTGTCATTTTCCAACGTCAATTTGCCGGTGCTGCTCTTGATCAAGTTGGCTGTGCCATTGATGGCACTACCAGCGAAGTCGTAATCATTTGTTGAAGCCACCACGACCACTCCGGGAGCAACTGCGGGGCTGATATTGATGGGGGCCGTATTGGAGCCCGTGTTATCAAACGTCACCGCGTCGCCATCGTAAAAATAATCCATCGTGGCTTGGGCGCTATTCGTCCAATTCTGGTAACCGCCGGCATTATCCCAGCCGTTGTAACCACCATCGCCGCGCCAGACCAAGCTGCCGGAATTGCCCGTGAGCACCAGCTTGATGGCTTTCGCCGTGGTGTCGTTGGTGAGAGTAAAGTTGTAACGCGGATTTGGCGAAGCCAACGTCACAGAGAGATTGTTGAAATCGGTCGTGAACGAACCGTAAGTCATCAAGGTGTAACTGCCGAGGCCAGGAGCCGGAAAGTTCACCAGAATCGTGGTCGGCGCTTCGATGCTCAACGCGCCGGAAACTGCCACCACGTCGTTGCTCGTCTTGGTGAGATTAAATTGCACCGTGCCGCCTTGCAGCGCGAGCTTGTTATTGATGGTCAGCGTGCCGATGGCCGCACCCGCCGGGGTGATGGTGCTGGATACATTCGTCGTCGCACCATTGATGATACCCGTGCCGCTCAAAACCCCGCTGTTGATCGTCAAAGCACCCGTGCCGAGTGAACCATTGATGACTAACACACCGTTGTTGACCACGGTGGGACCAGTATAAGTGTTCGTCGCCGTAAGCGTCACGGTGCCCGAGCTGACAAACGTCAAACCGCCATCCACCGCGTTATCGCCGCCGATATCGCTGTGCAGCAACGGCTGCGTGATCGTCAAATTGTAGCCCTGGTTATCAATTGTCGCACCGCCATTCCGCACATTCGCGCGGGACAGGCCGGAAACGAACGTGGTGTTATTCGCCGTGGCGGTTGGGAGCAAAATACCGCCGTTCAGATTGAATACCGCGTTGGTGCCTTGGCTGGAAGTGACGTTGAGCGTCTGCAAGGTGCCGCCATTCAAGTTGTAAGTTCCCGTAGAACCAGCGAGACGGGCGATGTTAACGCCGCCGTTAGCCGCGAAAGTGCTGCTACCGCTTTGGTTAAAAATACCCGTGCCCGCCGACCCGAGGCGCAAGCCAACGGTCGTCGAAGTCAAAGAGCCACCGCTCAAATTATAGGTCCCCACACCCAGCGCCGAGTTGCGGCCACCCAGCAGGAAATTGCCGGTGGTGGTGGTGTTGACCGTCACGGAGCCGCCCGTTTGATTCACGGTGCCGACTGCCGTGGAACCTGCCGCGTTGGCGGAAGCAACGAAGAATGAATTGACGCTCAAGGTAGCGCTATCTTGAATATTCAAAGTGCCGACCGAGCTGACGATATCGCCCACGTTGAAGTCCGCATTCACTGACAGCGAGCTAGAACCTTTCATGGTCAAAATTGCGTTGTCCGTGCCGTCTTGACCGATGCTGGCAAAAACCGAAGTGCTCAAGCCCGCGCCGGAATCCAAAACCAATTCACCCGCTTTGGCAAAAATACTGCCGGTGAACGAACTGCTGCCGGTCAACGTCAGTTGGCCCGTGCCCGTTTTGGTGATGCCACCGGTGCCAATAATGGAACCGGCGTATGTGGTGCTGGAATTATTGTTACCCGTCGTCAAACGATTCGCGGCCAGATTGATGCCGCCACCGTTCACGCCACCGCCAGCGATCGAACCGACAGTGTCATTCGCGCCTAAATTCAAGGAGACGCCCGCGACATCCGCCAACACTACCGCGCTGACATCGGAAATACCGTTGGAGGTGATCAACACACCCGAGTTCACCACCGTCGCGCCGTTGTAAGTGCTCGCGCCGCTTAAAGCTAATGTGCCGTTACCTGTCTTGGTCAAAGCCCCGCCCGTCGTGCCGACAATCACGCCGCTCAAGGTCACGGTCGTGGCCGGGTTGGTGATTTCCAACGTGCCACCGCCCGCGTTCAAAGTCGCACCGCGAGTGGACCAGGTATTGTCACCCGTGTATTGCAATTTGCCGCCGTTGAACGCGAGGTTTGCCGAGGCACTGGATGCTGCGCCCAACGGACTGGGCACACCGCCGTTTGTAAAAATATTTACCGCCACCGTGCCGCCGTTGATCGCGGTGACGCCGGTGTAATTATTCGTGGTGGTGATCGTCAACGTGCTGCTGCCCGCTTTCGTCAAGCCGCCCGCGCCGTTGATGGTGCCGGTGCCGGAGAGCAGATAATCACTGGTCGAATTAAACGTCACGGAACCGGGTTGCACTGCCGTGTTCAATACGGGCTGATTCGCCACGCCCGCGTCGGTGAAGCTCACGCCGTCGCCGTTATAGAAAATATCTGCGCTCGCCGTCACCGTATTCGACCAATTTGCGGTCGTGACGACGTCCCAGTTCAATGTCGGCGAGCCACGCCAGACCAAGGCTGCACTGTCATTGATCACTTGCAACTGCACCCGATTCGGCGAAGTCGCATACACGATGTTGAAGGTCTGACGCGACGGCGTCGGGGTGCCAGTGAGGGTGAAATTTGCCGCGCTGCCGCCGAGGCTGCCGTTGACCTGGATCAACGTGTAAAGCCCGCTCGGCAACACTGTGGGCAGACTGCTCAAATTGATGGTGGTCACACCGCTGGGCGTCAGATTGCCGCTGACGGCGAGGAGATCGTTTGTGCCGGTGGCCAAATCAAATTTCAACGTATCGCCGCCCGCCAACGTGAGGTTGTTGTTCAACGTCAACGTGCCGACCGTGCCGCTGCCGCCGGGCAAAATCTGGCTGCCACTGCTGTCCGCCACACTGCCATTCACCGTGCCGCTGCCGCTCAACGTTTGCGCCGCGCCGAGCGTGAAGCTGGTGGCCGAAACATCGAACGTCGTGCCTGCCAGCGTTACTCCGGTCGAACTGGCGATGGAAGCGCCGCTATTGAGCACCACTGAACCGCCGTTGATGTTGAGTGCGCCAGAAAAGGTATTCGCGCCACCCAAAGCAAGCGTGCCGCCACCGACTTTGATAACCGAGAAGCCCGCGCCAGAAATGATACCACCAACCGTCAAAGTGCTGGCGTTGACACTCAACGTGCGCGTGCCGGACATCGAAACCGCGCCGTTGCCCAAGTTCAGCGGGTTGGAACCGGCAAAGGCGAAATTGTTCTGCCACGTTTGCGCATTATTGGCCAGCAACTTGAGGGCGGAACCGGAGGTGTTATCAATCGTCGCATTGTCGCCGCTTTGAATCGTGAACGTGCCAGTGCCGAGGGCATTGGTGCTATTGATGTTCAAGCGGGAACCGACCGTGGCTCCATTCAAAGTGACCGCCGTCAGCGAATTTGAACCCGCTAACGTCAAGGTGCCCGCGCCAGTCTTCGTCAACGTGAAAGCACCAATAATCGGTTCAGCGACAATCGTATTCGAACCCAACGTGGCGGCGTTGATGGTGGCGCTGCCGGCCAAAGTGAATCCGGCATTCGGGTTATTGAATACATTCCCTTTGTTGTCCTGCAAGGTCGTGCTAGCACCTAGGGTAATTTGCCCCGGAGTGAACGCCGCCGGATTGCCGGGGGCATTGCTGACTGAGTTAAACAGCAAGGTTGCCGTGCCGCCGACAATAAACCGACCGCTAAAGGCGGTGTTGGTTCCGTTGTAGGTGACGGGAAAAGCTCCGTTGTTCGTCCAGTTAGCGCCACCCGCCAATGGTGAATTGACGACAATCGGACCTTGATCCGCCGTGATCGTCGAGTTGGAAACAATGGTAAACATATTGCCTGCAATGGTCCAACTGACGTTGCCAGAGCCGCAGTTGATGAGGCCGCCTGCGTTGGTAAAGTTATTGATGGTGAGCACTGCGCCAGCCCCACCCTTGAAGAGTATGCTGCGGGTGGCGGCTACCGAATACGGTTGCAAGGTTAGCGATGCCCCACCGAAGGTGTAAGCGAGTGCGTCGGGCGGGGTGCGTAGGAAATTATTTGAAGTGTAATAATTGTTGGCCGCATTCGGGGCTCCCACAATTGTCCAATTGGTCGAACCGGTGAAGGAAGTCGTGCCACTGGCATCACCAGATTTCAAAAAGGCGTCCGCCGCCGGGGTCGTGAATCCGCCAGCCAGAATGGCCAGCAGGCAGGTAATACTTTTGAGCGGGGTAATGAGCTTCATGTTTACGATGGGTTGGTTGACTTTTTATGGGTCATCTCCCTCAATTGGCGCGATCGCGTTTTTTGGGTGATGTGGGTATGCTTTACCCTAACACTCGTTCCTGTGTTGGTCTATTACTCGAAAGGGTAAAAGGCGGAAGGCGAAGGTTGCGGTCGCGCCCGTTCCCCCGCATATTGCGGAATCTTTTCTGATGGGCATAACGCGTCAAATCATTCGCCAATATCTTAGCGGCTGGCTGGCGATTCTGGTGCTGGCCACCACCGCCAACGGAGCGATCACGCCTTTCCCCGCATTGACCAACGCGGCGCAGGTTCGCAGTTTGTCGCCGCAACAGGCCGCCCAAGCCCTACCCGTGCAGTTGCAGGGAGTCATCTTAGCCGATTCCGCAGAAGGAAATTCCATCATCCTGCAAGATGCGTCGGAAGCCATTTATACCACTGGCAATCAGGCTCTCCTCAACAAGTATCGTTCGGGTGATGTGCTGGAAATCACCGGCGTCACCGATCCCGGCGGCTTCGCTCCAATCATCCTCCTCCGCAGTTGCCGTAAAATCGGCACCGCACCGCTGCCCGCCCCACATCGGGTGACGTTCGATGACCTGACTCGTCGCTATTACGATGCGCAATTTGTGGAAATCACCGGCATCGTCCGCAGTTGCGAACCCAACGCCAACACGAATGATCCTCGCTCGAAAATGGTTGTCGCTACCGGCGGTGATCAACTACCAGTGCGCTTTCACACCCGTCTGCCACCGGACAGTCTGGTGGATGCGGAAGTGCGGTTACGCGGGATTTGTTTTTGCCGTTACTCGGCGGGGCGCCAATTTTTAAGCCTCCTGTTGGACGTGCCCAGCCAACTGACACCGTTCATCGAAAAACCCGCCCCCGCCAATCCATGGGGCGGCCTGGTATTTCCCGTGGCGGAGTTATTGAAATTCACACCCGGTCAGGACTACGGTCACCGGGTGCGCGTGCAAGGCGTCGTCACCCACCAAAACTCCGGAGCGCTTTGGCTACGCGATGGCAACGTGGGCTTGCAAGTGCGCACCACGCGTAACCTTCGGCTCCAACCGGGCGAGGTCGTAGATGTTTTGGGCTTTCCGAGCCGAGGCGATTATTCACCGATGCTCGAAGATGCGGATTTACGGAAAATATCCAATAGCGTTCCGCCACTGGCTCGCAGCGTGACCAATCTGGTTGGAGCCGTGCATCTGGACGCTAACCTCATCCAATTTGAAGCTAAATTAAACTCCCGCCGCCCCGTGCAAGATGGTTGGGTGCTCACGCTCGACTGGCTAGGCACCTTGGTCGAAGCCCGCGTGACATTACCCAATGGCGTCAACCCGCCCGCCGACTGGCTGCCCGGCAGTCGGGTGCGCGTGGCGGGCATCTGCACGGTCGCCCCACCTGTCACCCGCGGCTTGGCGTTGAGCGGCATTTGGGAACCCAGCGGCTTCAGCCTGTTGCTCCGTTCACCGGCGGATTTACTCGTGCTCAAACCGGCTCCGTGGTGGACGCCAGTCCACGTGAGCATTCTACTTGCCGTAGTCGTCGGCGGCTTGTTGCTAACCGCTGGCGTGGGCACCTTGCTCGCCCGACGTCGGCTCAACGAACAGGAACGGCAACGCGCCATGGCCGAAGCAGAATTCACCGCCATCCTTTCGGAACGCAACCGCATGGCCCGCGAAATCCACGACACGCTCGCTCAGGGTCTGGTCGCCACGAACCTCCAACTGCGGCTCGCCAAAAAACAAACCAGCGACGCCCCCGCAGCGCTCCACCAACATCTTGATGCCGCCCAGCAACTCGTTCACGCCAGCCTGCAAGAAGCGCGCAACTCCATCTGGAACATGCGTTCGCAAGTTTTGGAAACCGGCGACCTCGTTGGCGCCTTGCAAAATATTCTCAAACAGATGGCCGACGGCACCGAAATGAAAACCCACTTCGAAGTCACCGGTCGCCCACGGCGACTCGCTCCCGTGATCGAAAGCAATTCACTCCGCGTCGGTCAGGAAGCCATCACCAACGCCACCAAACACGCCGCCGCCAGCCAGCTCCACGTCAAACTGGAGTTCGGCGAAAAACGCTTCCGCCTCCTCGTCACCGACAACGGAAACGGCTTTCAAACCGACAACGCTAAAAACCGCGACGGCGGTTTTGGGCTCGTGGGGATGCGCGAACGGGCGACGGAGTTGAAAGGTGAATTGACCATCCGCAGCGAGCCCGGCCAAGGCACCGAAATCAGTTTGAGCCTGCCACTCACCAGCGAATAATTGACCAAAGCTTTACTCCAACGGGTAAATGACGACGCATCACAAAACGAGTAAGGTGACCATGAAACGCTTGAAGAAAACCAACCCCATCCGAGTCATGCTCGTGGACGACCATTCCGCCTTCCGCAAAGGCATGGCCGCGCTGCTGGAGTCTGAATCCGACTTGCAAGTCGTCGCCGAAACCGGCGATGGCCGCGAGGTGTTGGAGCTTTATCGCCAGAAAAAACCGGACGTCGTCCTCATGGATCTGCGCCTGCCCGGCATGGGTGGCGTGGAGATCACCATGGCCATCCGCAAAGAATTTCCCGCCGCCCGCGTCATCGTCCTCACCACCTTCGACACGGACGAGGATATTTTTCGCGCCATTCAATCCGGTGCCAAATCGTATCTGCTCAAAGACACGCCCGACGACGAACTTGCCTCCACCATCCGCAGCGTTCACGCCGGCAAACAAGTGCTCTCCAAGAAAATGGCCGAGCGGCTGGCCGAACGGCAGCAGCGCCCCGAACTTTCCCAGCGCGAAACCGAAGTGCTGCAACTCCTCATCAAAGGCCGCAGCAATAAAGAAATCGGCTCTGCCCTCTGCCTCTGCGAAGACACGATCAAAGCTCATTTCAAAACCCTGTTCGCCAAACTGAAGGTCCAGGACCGCACCGAAGCTGCCATCAGCGCCATCCGCCAAGGCATCGTCCACTTGGAATAAAAAACGGCGGCACCATGGCTGGCGCCGCCGTCAGAAAAATGCCGCCGTAATTATTCCTCCACCGGCACCACGAGTTTTTCCATGATGTAATCTTTGCGTTCCGGCGTGTTCTTGCCCATGTAGAAATCAAAGATCTGCCCGGACTCGGCACGCGGCGCGTATTCCACTTTGCTCATGCGCATCCCTTTGCCGATGAATTGTTGAAATTCTTTCGGGCTGATTTCGCCCAAACCTTTAAAGCGCGTGATCTCCGGTTTGCCGCCCAATTTCGTGGCCGCCACATCACGTTCGGCTTCGCTGTAACAATAAATTGTCTCCTGCTTGTTGCGCACGCGGAACAAGGGCGTTTCCAATACCCAGATGCGTTCCTCATGCACGAGTTGCTCGAAGAACTTGAAGAAATACGTAATCATCAAGTTGCGGATGTGCATGCCGTCCACGTCCGCGTCAGTGGCGAGAATCACCTTCTCATAACGCAAGCTGTCGGTGGTATCTTCCACGTTCATCGCCTGCATGAGATTATACATCTCATCGTTTTTATACATCACGTCGCGCTTGAGATCCCAGACGTTCAGCGGCTTACCTTTCAGCGTGAACACGGCCTGATT
>CAIWFB010000153.1 GCA_903911825.1 uncultured Verrucomicrobia subdivision 3 bacterium | reverse complement strand
GTCCGTTCTTTTTTCGTTCCTTGCGCGGCGTCGCGCTCGCTGGTTTGATCATAGCGTTAGTCATTCCTGTGATAATATGCGTGCTTTCATTTTATTGATGTGGCCTAACAAGTCGCCGGAGCCAACCGCCGTTGGCGCTTGCCGTTCCGCTGTCGCGGGCGTAAAGCCCCGTGGGGCCACGCCCCTTTACGGGGTTCACGTCGCGAGTCGGCGGTGGCTCAGCTTTCTACGTTAGGCCACATTACCGCCATGACCATTACAGAGCATCTGAAGTTCAGCATCTACGGATTCTCCGGCAAGCGAGTCGGTCTTATTCTCGCCTTTGCCAGCATTGCTCTGATTCCGACACATCCATTTATCTCTTGTGAGGCGAGCGAGATGGTTGCTGCGATTGGCTTTATTATCCTTTGCCTCACAGCCATTCTTGCATTTATCGTTCCGCGAGGCACGCCGCACAAGTTTCGGGCAGTAGCTTTTTCATTGTTCGGGTATCTCGGACATATTTTATGCTCACATTGATTTTGCTTTCAGTAGTTGAGCGGTGGCCTAACCAGATTAGATGAGAAGGCAGTCGCCCGGCGCAATGGTTGCGTTGGGTGTCACTTGACTGCCTAGGAAAACCAAAAACGTAGTTCCCTCCGCATTCGCTGCGCTTCGGCGCGACAAGTCCGCCGTTCCCACCTCCACACCCACTGCTAGCAGCGGGTTCACCCGAGTAATGCTAGTAGGCGACGACGTGAGGAGACGTAAATTTATTTCGCCGACAGATTGTTTCGGCAAAGCCTCGGCTCCTCGGCTCCTACAAAAATTGACGGGCATAGTCAGCCCCGCTAACTTGGCGGCATGATTGAAGTCGCAGAATTGCAGCCGCGCGCGGCGATGAGTAAAAATAAGTTCGAGCCGTTGGCGCACGAAATCTTCACGCTCAAGAAACAGCTCAACGCCGTCATTCTCGCGCACAATTATCAGGTGCCGGAGATCCAGGACGTGGCGGATTTTGTGGGCGATTCCCTCGGCCTCGCGCAGCAAGCGGCGGCGACGAACGCGGATGTCATCGTGTTCTGCGGCGTGCATTTCATGGCGGAGACGGCGAAGATTTTGAACCCGAACAAAATCGTCGTGCTGCCCGACAAAGACGCGGGCTGTTCGCTGGAAGAAAGTTGTCCCGCCCCGGCCCTCGCCAAGTTGCAGGCCACGAATCCGAATTTCTGGACGATCGCTTACATCAATTGCAGCGCGGCGGTAAAAGCGTTGTGCGATGTGATCGTGACCAGCGGCAACGCGGAGAAGATCGTGAACGCCGCGCCGAAGGACAAAGACTTGCTGTTCGTGCCGGACGAAAATCTGGGTCAATGGGTGATGGAACAGACGGGTCGCCCGATGACATTGTGGAAAGGTAATTGTTACGCGCACGTCGAGTTCCAGCGCGAGCAAGTGCTGGCGGCGAAGCTGCAATTTCCCGACGCCAAAATCATCGTGCATCCGGAGAGCTTGCGTGAAGTGCGCGAGCTGGCGGACGCGGTTTGTTCGACGGAGAAGATGATCACGTTCTGCAAAAATGATTCGGCCAAGCGCTACGTCATCGTGACGGAATCGGGCATCATCCACCGGATGCGCAAGGAATGTCCGGGCAAAGAATTTCTCTGCGCACCGACGTTCAACGCGATGCGGTTGCCGACGGATGGCTGCCGTTGCAGCGAGTGCAAATTCATGAAGATGAATACGCTCGAAAAAGTGCGTGACTGCATGAAGAATCTCGCGCCGCGCGTGGAGCTCGCGCCGGAAATCATCCAACGCGCCCGCGTGCCGATGGAACGGATGCTGGAGATTTCGGCAAAATAAAGGGGAGGGTCGGCTGGCGGGCACGGGCACACGGGCAAATTTCCTTTTCATCAAGCGTTTTCAAGGTATGCTGCTGCGCTCTGATTTAGGAAAATAATGGACGCCGCACACATACGCAATTTCAGCATCATCGCCCACATTGACCACGGGAAAACCACGCTTTCCGATCGCCTTCTGCACATGACGGGCACGATCGCCACGCGCGATATGTCCGACCAGTTGCTCGACGCGATGGATCTGGAACGCGAACGCGGCATTACGATCAAGGCGCATCCGGTCACGATGCTTTACAAGGCGAAGAATGGGGAGACTTACGAGTTGAACCTGATTGACACGCCGGGTCACGTGGATTTTTCCTACGAAGTTTCGCGCAGCTTGAGCGCGTGCGAGGGGGCGCTGCTCATCATTGACGCGGCGCAAGGCGTGGAAGCCCAGACCGTCGCCAACGTGCATCTGGCGATGAAGCAGGAACTGACGATCATCCCGGTCATCAATAAAATCGACCTGCCGCACGCGAACGTCGAGCAGGCGAAGGTTCAACTCGAAGATATTCTGGCGATACCCGCCGACACCGCCGTGCTCGCGAGCGCGAAGATGGGCATCGGCATCGAAGACATCCTCGAAGCCGTAGTGCATCGCATCCCGCCGCCGAAACCGACGGGAGCGGTGAGCTTGCAGGCTCTGGGGTTTGATTCTTATTTCGATACATACAAAGGCGTGGTCACGCACGTGCGCGTTTTCAACGGTGAATTGAAGGCGGGACAGATGGTGAAGCTGTTGCACTCGGGCAAAACGGTTGAAGTGAAGGAAGTTGGCAGCTTTAATCCGAAACCTTACACGCGCGACAAGCTGGAAGTCGGCGAGACGGGATATTTTACCGCGAACATCAAGTCGCCAAAAGAAGTGAAGATGGGCGATACCATCACAGATTCGCGGAATCCTTCGGCGGTGCTGCCGGGCTTTCAAGAGATTCATCCGATGGTGTTCAGCGGTATCTATCCCATCAACACGGCGGACTATGAACATCTCAAGGCGGCGATGGGGAAATTGCAGTTGAACGATTCGGCGTTCGTCTATTCGTCAGAAACATCGGTGGCGCTCGGTTTTGGTTTCCGTTGCGGCTTTCTCGGTTTGCTCCATTTGGAAATCGTGCAAGAGCGGCTGCGTCGCGAATACAACATGGACATCATCGCGACGTATCCCAGCGTCATTTACAAGGTCACGAT
>CAIWFB010000152.1 GCA_903911825.1 uncultured Verrucomicrobia subdivision 3 bacterium | reverse complement strand
GCAGGTTCCAGGCAACCCTGTGATTGAGCCGAAACGAAGCCAAAACCAAAAAAGACCGCCCTCCTTTTGGCCCCCGCCGAACGGCTGCAGTATTTATGAAAATGCTCTAAGACTCAAACCAGCTCCGGCTCCGCAATTTCCTTTGGCGGTTGGCCGCAGGGCTGGCCGTCGGCCGATTCGGGATACTCAAAAATCTTTCCTTCGTAATTGCGGATGAGCACCCGGCCGGCGTTCCGGCAGAGGACGTATTCGGGATTGATGGGCACCTTGCCGCCGCCGCCCGGCGCATCGATCACATAAGTCGGCACGGCATAGCCGGTCGTGTGCCCGCGCAGTTGTTCCATGATCTCTAGCCCGCGGCTGACGCTCGCCCGGAGGTGGGCGGAGCCGGCGATCAGGTCGCATTGGTAGAGGTAATACGGCTTGACGCGGCACCTCAGCAGCTTTTGCAGATGCGCCTTCATCACCTCGGCGTCGTCGTTGACGTGTCGGAGCAGAACACTTTGGTTGCCGAGCGGAATGCCGGCGTCCGCCAGCCGGCCCAGCGCATCGCGTACTTCCGTCGTGAGTTCGCGCGGGTGATTCGCGTGGATGCTGATGAACAGCGGATGAAACTGCTTGAGCATCGCGCAGAGTTCCGGCGTGATGCGTTGCGGCAGAAAAATCGGGATGCGCGTGCCGATGCGGAGAAATTCCACATGCGGAATCGCGCGGAGGCGGCTCAATAAATTTTCTAATTTCTCATCGCTCAACAACAACGGATCGCCGCCGCTCAACAACACATCGCGGATTTCCGGATGAGCGGCGATGTAAGCAATCTGCTTGTCGTATTCGGGATGAAAATCGTAGCCGCTGGCGTTGCTCACCAAACGCGAGCGCGTGCAGTAACGGCAATACCTCGCGCAACGATCCGTCACGAGAAAAAGCACGCGGTCAGGATACCGATGCACGAGTCCGGGCACAGGCGAATGCGAATCTTCTCCGACCGGATCGCTCATTTCCCACGGAGCGGTAGTGGATTCCTCAATGCGCGGAATGACCTGGCGACGAATGGGACAATTTTCATCTGCCGAATCAATCAGGTTGAAAAAATACGGCGTGATGCCGAGCGCGAGCTTGGTGTTTGCAAGTTGCGCGCCCGCCAATTCTTCGGGCGTCAGCGTGGGGAGAAAATTTTTCAGTTGTTCGACCGTCGTGATGCGGTGCTTCATCTGCCAGCGCCAGTCCGACCAATCCGCCTCGGAAACATCATGCCAGAAACCGCGCCCCGCCGGGCGAAACGCTTTGAGGGATGGATTCGTGGTGCCCAGCGGCGCGGAGCCGGTGCCCGAGGATGGATTTTCAGCCTGCATTTTCAGTAGCGCACTATAATTGCGAATCAATGGCTGTCAAGTTGACCAGTCAGGGGTTGGAACGGTTCAAATTTCGTTGGATCGCCTCGCCGCGCAATTTCATCTCCAGCTCCCGCCGCCGGATATCCAGAGCGTCCAGTTTTTTCAAGGTGGCCTCCACGCTGGCGGTGCGACGCATCGGTGTGCGCGCCGTGGCAACGGTGATTTTGCCGTCGTTTTCCCCTAAATAATCCAGCAGGGCACGACGATAGCCATCCACCAGACCGGCCACCGCCGGGGTCATTCGCAATTGCGCCAAACTTAAATCGCGCAATTTAACGCTTAAAACCGCCGCCTGCTGGACGACATCAAAACTGCGAAGGGCAGTTTGCAGAGAAATTTCGGCGTGCTCCGGTAAAGCGTTGGAGGCGGTTCGAAATTCTACTGGCACCGCTAAAATTTCCGCCAGCCGCTCGCCGCTATTGACAGCTGTCCAACCTGGTCCCGGATCGCGGGCGGCAAAATTGACAACCCGTAAAGACCACCATTTTTCCACCGCCAACGTCCGTGGAAAATACTCAGCGTAAGCCGAGAGAAAGGCCGTCTGCCAATTTGCGCAATCCGGCAATTTAGCCAGCATGGCTCGCAGCTTTTCCGGCCCCGCTTTCAAAGCGAGTAAGGCGTGAACCAATAATTGCGCCGAAGACCGGTAGGCGCCACCGTCTGCACCAGATAATTGCGCTGGCGTCGGCCAGCTTAGTTCGTCAAAGGTCAACGGCGCGGAGTTTTGTAACGTTTTTCTGGCAGCAGCAAGCACGTCGATACTGTGTTCGTCGCGCTCGATGCGCGCTTGCGGCAGGTCATTCACGATTTTAGTCGGCGTGGATAGAATGATTTTTTCTCCATCCGCCGCGAGAATTTCCTCCGCCAATCCGTCCGCCAGCCACGATGGGATTTCCGCGGAATGGCCGTCTGCACCCATATTGCGATTAGCCATCTCCAGCAATAAGGCCGCCGTCAACGCCCGCGCCAAACGCGCGCGACTGATGACATCAGGCAGTTCCACTCCACAATTCCAAGAGCGTAAAAACGGCTGGGCGATGAGAATCGCATCGTCATCCAGCGAATTCGCCGGACGGATCCGCAGATATATCTTACCAGACCACGGGGCTCCCGGTTTCAACCCGATAGTGCGGTGCAATGAATCTTTCAAACGCTCGGCGGAGATGGCCAGAAACGTGGGCTCCAAGCGGACAAAATCAGGGCTCCCAACTACGATTGGGTGATGGCTCAAGGCGGAAAGCCCAGCACTGGCGCTGACGATAAATTGGCCGGACACGCTGCTGACCGAGGGAATCGCTGATGAAGGAAAGGTCTGGCTTAAGGCCGCGACTGAGGAGCAAATGAGGCCGAGTATCACCGCGCATCGCTGGCGCGGACGGATCATTTTTTTTCGGCCTTCGCCGCCGGTGTGACTTCCGCTTTGGGTGCGGACTTGGTCTCGCCAGCTTCTTTCTTGGCGGAGGCTTTGTATTTATCACTGCGGTAATCAGTGATGTAGAAACCATCGCCTTTGAACAGCAGCCCGGCCCCAGCGCTGATCTGTTTGGTCACCTTGCCCTTGCCCCATTTCTTTTTGGCGCACAAATCGGCGGGGCAATGCTTTAATGGCGGAGCCGAAATAGAACGGAAGAGTTCAAATTCATGGCCGCATTTGTCACAGGTATATTCGTAAGTGGGCATGAGCGAACGTAAAAAAGAGAGCCGATCAACGAGCCGGGGTGTTCGTCGCTGGAACCAGCGGTGGAATCACTTTGACAGAACCATCCGAACCGACTTCAACATTCAAATTGTAATCCGGCTTGGCATTGGTAGCCGTGCCCGTCGTCGCGGTGGCGGTGTTCTTTTGCATGAGCAACTCCGCACCTTTTTTGCCGCTGTTATCATTCTTCATCCATTGCAGGCGGCGCGCCACGAACATCTCATCGCGCAACTTTTTGACCTGCGTGCGGACTTCGTCGATGTCGTTAAACTTGTGCTCAAGTTCGGCGCGCTGGGCAATTTGTTTTTGTAATTGTTGCTCGATGAACAGGCGGTTCGTCTCAGCCATCGCCAGACGACTCTGGCTGTTCTCGATGGCGGCATTCAATTGCGCAATCGTGTTGGTCAGATCCGTGGCCCGCTGGTCGAGCACCTTGTTCTGGGTTTCCAAATCTCCGATGTGTGAGTTCAGGTTATTGATCTGATCGCGCGCCGAAATCAACGTGGACTTAGTGCTTTCCAGCGTGGCTGAAGCCGCCGCCAGACTGTTGGACAACTGCGCCGCCTCTTGTTGCGACAGCGCTAACTGCTGCTGACTAGCGGCCAAGTCATTGGTGAGCGTCAGCGTGAGTTGGTTCAAGTCATTGATACTGGAACGCGCACTGATAAGTTGATTAGAGAAGTCGCCGATGGCAACCACGTCAGCTTTATGCTGCTCATCGCTTTGTTTTTTGGTGGCGACAAGGGCGATGGCCAAGCCAAGACAAACCACCGCGAGAATGATGATGGCGATTTTGATTTTCATAAATTCTCTTTCACTGTCAATGCGGTGGCGGTTTTTTGCAATGGCTTACTTGGCCGGCTCGGTCAAAACCGGGGCGGCGTCACTACCTGCCGCCGCAGCTTGGGCTTGAACTTTTTCGTCCAAAGCTTTTAAGGCCGGGTCTACGATCTCCACATTCAATTCCGTGCGCAATTTTTTGACGTAATCGGGGGCGACTTCTTTGATTTTCAAGCCCGCCAAACCTTCTTTGATATCGGTAGCCGTTTCAGCATAAGAGACTTTCTTGGCGGCCGTTTTGCCGAGGGATTTGATGATGTGGAAACCATAGCTCGTGGTGATCACGTCGCTGATCTGATCTTTGGAGAGCGAGAACGCAGCGGCTTCGAATTCCGGCACCATTTGGCCGCGGGGAAATTCCGGCAATTCGCCACCATTTTCCTTGGAACCGGGGTCTTCGGAGAAATCCGTGGCCAGCTTTGCGAAATCTTCACCGGCTTTGGCGCGCTTCAGCAAGGCTTCGATCTGGGTGCGCTTCGCGGCAATGGTATTGGTGGAAAGTGGGGACGGCGGGCGGGAAGCGGGATCAATCGTCATCAACAAAATGTGACGCACATGAGTTTTTTCGGGTTCTTCAAAATTCGCCGGATGTTTTTCGTAATAATCTTTGGCATCGGCGTCCGAAATGGTGATGTTCAATTCGCGCTTCAAGGTCGCCATGGCCACGGCCTCTTGCGCTGCTTTGGCGCGCAATTCGGCTTCGGTCGTATTGGCGGCTTTCAACTGGCGCTGAAATGCTTCCACGGACGGGAATTTTTTTAAGATGTTGGTGAACTGTGTGTCCGCATTCTGCTGGCCGAGAGTGCGGTCGGCCGGCGTGGCTTTTTGCAGCAACAACTGGATGGTCGTGAGTTGGTTCACGATGGCCATCTGAAATTCCGGCGGGAGCACTTCACCGTTCGCAGCGGCACGAGCTTTCATGCTGGCAAAAAGGTCATCCACTTCGCTCTTCTTGATTTCAAAACCTTTACCTTTGACCACGACCGGGTCACCAAACAGGGATTTGATGGCGTCAGAAGCAGAATTGGTCGCGGGCGCAGCGGCGTTCACCGAAGCGGCTTGAGTGGAAATCACACCGGCTACCAGCGCGGCGGAAAGAATCAATTTCAATTTCATTTTGGTCAATTGGACGTTCAAGTTTCGTTTAGGTTCAAAATCAGATTACAACTTTACCACTTTAACATTGCTGATGTCAGTGTCTTTCTGCAATTCGTCCAGCACCGCTTGGGGCGGAACGCTATCTAGGCTCAAAACCGTCAGGGCCAGTCCGCCCACGGTATCGCGACTCAAACTCATGCTCGCAATGTTTACTTTGTGCTTGGCCAACAACGTGCCGAGGTGACCGACGATGCCCGGCTTATCAGCATTGTTCAGCAGCAACAGCGTGCCGGTGACTGGAATTTCCACCGATTGGCTGAACAAGCGCACGATACGCGGATTGTTCGGCGAACCGAAAAATGTGCCGCCCGCGGAAACCAGTTTCTTGCCGCCGCCAAAAGCTTGGACGTGCACCCATTCGTTGAAAGTGACGGGTTCGTCGGATTTCTTTTCTTCCACCGTGATGCCGATGCTCTGCGCCACACTGCGGACATTGACGTTGTTCACGTCTTTCAGGTTACTAGTGGACAGGAAACCACGTAGCACAGCGCGGGTGACGGGGTCAATGTTCGGCAACAACCGAGCGCCGCCGCCATAAGTAATGTGCAATTTATCCGCATTCGCCGGCGTGAGTTGCGCGAGCAATTTGCCCAGCGCTTCGCCCAGCGGTAGATACGGCTTCACCTGTTCGTAGGTCTTCGCGTCGAGATACGGCAGGTTCACCGCGTTACGGACTTCGCCCGTGAGCAAATAGCCCGCGATGACTTCGGCGACTTCAATGCCGCATTTTTCCTGCGCCTCTTCCGTGCTCGCACCAAGGTGCGGCGTGAGAATGAGATTGGCCTGCTTACGATACGGATGATCCGCCGGCAACGGTTCCACGGCAAAAACGTCGAGTGCCGCGCCCGCAACTTTGTTTGATTCCAGCGCCGCAATCAGGTCGGCTTCGCAAATGATTTCGCCGCGCGCACAATTCACGATCT
>CAIWFB010000151.1 GCA_903911825.1 uncultured Verrucomicrobia subdivision 3 bacterium | reverse complement strand
ATTGCCGATGACCGCCGCCCGAATTTTGCCTTCGCCGTAAGTCGTGACGCCGGTGTAGGAATTATTTCCGTTAGAAATCGTAAGTGTCCCCGAACCCAATTTGGTTAAGCCAGCCACGCCAGTTATGTTAGCGCTGGTATCGGTGAAGCTGTAATTATTGGTCGAGTTCACCGTCAAGCTGCCCGGGGTTACCGTAGCCGAAATATTGATGAGGAAATTGGTGGAGCTATCATTCAGTGTCACCGCGTCAAAGTTGAAAAATGCATCCGGCGTCACCCCGTTCAGCCAGTTCGTGGTCGTTTGAATATCCCAATTGTTGGCGCTACCGTCGCCTTTCCAGACCAAATTTGCTGGCGGCGTGCCGGTCACGACGAGATCAATGCTGCCGATATTCGTCACAATGTAGCCGCCCTGCGAACCGCGCAACCCGACCGTGAAGCCGGACACAGCGAAGTTGCTCGCATCACCCGTTAAGGCGCCATTGAACTTGATTAATTTATAAGTCCCATTCGGGATATAGCCGTCCACATAGGAGCCCAGTGAAAATGTATTCACACCGGTAGCTGTAAGGTTGCCGTTCACGACGACCTGATCGCTTGGACGGGTTACGCCCGTGGGGTCGGAAGACAGGTTGAATTGCAGCGTCAAACCACCGCTAAAAGTAAGGTTGTTGCTAAAGGTGAGGGTGGCTGTGGTGGTTGTTGGAGCAGAAGAAAGCCCCGGAACAATGAACGAGGAAGTGTTTGCAGTCACATTGCCTTTGATGACACCTGCGCCTTGCAATTGCTTGCCTGAATTCAAAAACCAACCGCTAGTGAGGGCTGACACATCAAACGTGGTGCCGGAAGAGAGCAGCACGGGCGTGGCGTTCGAGATGGAACCGTTCGCTCCCAAAGCCAGCGTTCCGTTTGCAATCGTCATGGCACCAGTGAAGATATTTGTGCCCGCCAACGTCCAAGTGCCTGTGCCATTTTTGAGCACCGGGTATGCGCTAGTGCCAGCGGTTCCATTCGTAATTGCACCGGTGACAAGGCCATTGCCATTACCATTCAGGTTCAAGTTGCGGCTGGCTTGAGTAGAGCCTTCTGTGCCCGCAAGAATGAGTAAACCGCCCGTGGCTTTCACCACCAAGCCGTTACCGCCGGTGCCGGTGACAATCAGATTGCTGGTGATGGTATTGGTGCCGGAAAGATTTTCAATCTGCGGGGTAACCCCTTCGCCGGAGTTGGCGGAACTGAAACCGCCGAATGCATTAGCGATGGTATTCACACCTGGAATATCAATCTGTAAATAACCACTGGTCGTCGCTCCCGTTCTGGGAATTGAAACGGAACCGGTGCCCAACCCTTTTGGATTGGTAATGCGGACAATTCCAGTGCTTGCGGGGATCGTTGTGCCGCCCGTGTGAGTGTTAGTGCCGTTCAAAATCAGCGTGCCCACGCCGGCTTTGGTCAAACCAAACGCGCCACTTAAAATACCATTCATCGTGAGCTGATCCGCCGTGACGGTCACGGTTCGCGCTGCCGTCAGCGGCGTGTTCATATTCATCACATTCGTGCCTAAGGTGCTAGTGATGTTGCCGCCGAGCCACACATTGCTGCCGTTCAAAATCCAGCCGCCGTTGTTGAAGGTGATGGCGGTGTTGGTGATGGCGGTGAAATTATTCGTATTGTTCTGCCGCGTGGTGCCGGCGAAGGTCAGGCTGTCATTGTTTACCGCCGGCAACGCATCCCAGTTCCCGCTGGTGAGCCAGTTGTTGTCAGCTCCAGCGCCAGACCAAGTCCGCAAGGTAGCGCGACTTTCAGTCGTCCAGAGGAACAGACCAAGACAAGCGAGCAGCACTGGACGGAGGCAATCAGTTGAACGGATTGGTTTCAGGTTTTTCATGAGGTTACAGGTTCGGGTTCGGTTGCGGGGTTGGGGCTGAAATGAGTCGGTGAATCAGGGTTTGGCGGCGAGTTGAGAAAGGGAAGTATTGGCGATGCCGCCAAGATCTTCCTGGTAAAAGTAAACCTGCCAGTCGGTCCGCCACGTGTTGATAAAATATAATTTTTCAAATTTATAGGAACCGACGGAGCCATCTACCATCACCTCGTTGGCCGAATCGGGAATGAGTGCGCCATTGCGTTTATGAACAGGCGTGGTGCCCCAAGAGCCAGCGGTATTTTTGTTCACGGAATCGGCGGCGAGCATCCAGCCGGGTTTAGCATTGCCTAGTTTGACCGGGCTGCGGGACGGGATGTAGGTATAAAGGCTATTTAACCAAGTCGTGACACCGCCCAGATACTGGTAGGAGTTGAGGTTCCATTGTGGTGGGGCCACCCCATTATTGTAAACCGGGCGTCCGGTTTCATTGACGGAGGGGCAAGCCCAGATGCTGTTTACATTGGTCTGGGTGGCGTCCAGTCCAACCTGCTTCAAACCGTCAGCGGTGGGCGCATTGATGGCCAGTTGATTGAAGCCGGAACCTACGGCTCGCGCTTCGGGAACTTTATCTTGATTATCACCGGCATAGACGTTGGCTCCAATGCCGATCTGGCGGAGGTTGTTCACGCAGGCAATTTTCTTCGCTTTAACTTTGGCGGCAGCCAGCGCGGGGAGCAGCATCGCCGCTAAAATTGCGATGATGGCGATGACCACTAACAATTCAATTAAGGTAAATCCGGGGATGAGGCGTGAAAGTCTTCTGCTGGTAAGGGAAATGGTTGGTGATGACATAAGGGTGTTTTGGCTCCGAACACCCACGATAATTCGTCCAACCCGCTGAAATGTATAGAGGCATAAAGATGCTCCGCTACTCATCCTCTCCCGCCCTGCATCCAACCCCGATGCTGCTAGCGTCATTGCGAAGCGGCGGCGGATTCATCCAACCAAGTGCCGGGAAAGCGCGCAAACACGATCCGGTTCGCCTCATCTGTCTCGAAAAGACAGCCGATGTCGCCATCAGGAAGTTGCGTCAGCACGCTGTAAGCAAAACTGCCAGCGAACAAAACTTTTTTCACGGGCCAGGTTCGGCCCTCGTCACGGCTTAGATGCACGGTGCCGTTTTCGCGTTTATTGCTGTCGGGGCCGGAGTAAAGCAGCACCAGTTTTTTATTCACGGTCGCGCGAAAAATCGCCGCCATGCATCCCGGATCGCGCAATGCAGGTTCCTCGGCGATGGGCGACCATGTCTGTCCCCCGTCGTGACTGATAGCGGTTTTTCGCAGGGCTTGCCCGCCCCACTTGCGGCTATTGAGCAGCACCGCGCCATCGGTCAGTTCGACCAACTGGACTTCGTTGACGAGGCTGGTGACTTTCCCGTTCGCATTGGTGAGACAACCGCCGGGGGCTATTTCACCCCGCCGCCAGTGTTCACCGCCATCATCGCTGAACACGGCGAGAACGTTCCAGCGGCCGAATGGCCCTTCGTTGAACGGAATGAGTATTCTGCCCGTCCGAGCGCCTTTTTTAAGTTGGATGCCGATGCCGGGGCCACTGGCCAGAATCGTCACGCACTCGGCTCGTTTGGTGGTGCGTGTCACGTCCGCCATTTTTGACCAGGTTGCTCCGTCGTCGTCCGAGTGAATGACGAAATTACGGACGATGGCCGGCCCGTCGAGGCCGGGAAGAATTTTGCCATCACGTTCGCTGAAGCCGTAGGGATACGACTGGAACATCAAAAGAATCCGCCCATTTTTGTCGTCCACAACTGCACAGGGATTATTGAGACAATTCCGCCCGTCATCGGCGATGATCTGCAACGCGCCCCAAGTTTTGCCGCCGTCGTGGCTCCGTTTGAGGATTAATTTATTGTTGGCCTGATCGGTAGCGGCGGTTCGGCCTTCAGCAAAAGCCAACACCGTGCCGCTTTTGGTCACGACCACGGAGGGAATACGGATGGATTTGAATTGATCTTTACCGCTGATGAAGACATCGCTGAATTGAGGTTCTCCGGCAGCCCGCACCGAGAGAGTCAGGAATAAAATGATTCCGACCAGCCAGAAGCCTTGGCAAAAGTTGCGACCGATTGAAGATCGCCAGATTGGCCAGTGAGAAAATACCGCTGATGCCAGAACGATTAAGTGCCGACCACAACTTAGTTTAAAATTGGTGTTCGGATAAATCCGGTTTGGTTTTTTTGCCGAGCTTAGCCGTTGCATGATGCAGCAGCGTGGCAGGTGGCAGCTCCAAACACCATTCCCACAGAAAGGGGAGGCGGCAGTGACGGGCTTCGATGAATCCACCGAGTGATTCAGTGTTCCGTGAAATAGATTTGCTTTGCACCGTAAGAAGGTTGAGCTAGCTTCGCTGCTCCATGGCAAACTGCGCCTTCCATTTGATTCTGTCGTTAAAAAATTTCCGCTTAGGGTGTCTGCCTGACTCGATAATTTTTGCGGTTTGGCGGATAACAATTCAATGTGCGTTGCTCTTGCTTGCCGGGCAACTGTTCGCGGCAACCAATGATCTCGTCGTCGTCAACACATCTTCGGGCTTAGTGATGCATTCGTGGGATACGGAAGCGGGTTTGCCGCAGAACACGGTTAACGTCATCACGCAGACTCGCGATGGCTACCTCTGGCTGGGCACCCGCGATGGCTTGGCGCGTTTTGATGGCGTGCGCTTCATCGTCTTCGGTTTACACGAAGGTTTATCGAGTGTGGAGGTGCAGGCGTTGCATGAAGATGCGCAGGGGACGCTGTGGATCGGCACCGGTGGCGGCGGACTGAATCGGCTAGTGGCAGGCCGGATCGAAGCGTTGCCGCCGACCAACTCGCCGTTGGCGGGGAACAACGTGATTGCACTCGCGGAGGACGGCGCGGGGTGTCTCTGGATTGGCACACGCACGGGCTTGAGTCTTTGGCAAAAAGATCAGGTCGTCCACCCGCCCAATCTCGCACCGCTTGAACTGGCAGCGATCAATGCGCTTTTGCCCGCGCGTGATCACACTATGTGGATCGCTACGGGCCGAGGTTTGTTTGTGTTCAAAAACGGATTGCTCACAGAAAGTCAGGGGCCAACGGGTGATGAAAAAATTCTGGCCTATTGCCTTTTGGAAGATCGGAAGGGAAATCTTTGGGCGAGCGTGGGCAATGGCAAAGTGCTCTGCTGCGAGCAGGGTAAATGGCGCACGTATCGCGAAACAGATGGCCTGCCTTTTGTGTATGTGACCAGTTTGTTGGAAGATGTGGATGGAACGATTTTGGCGGGGACTTTGGACGATGGCTTGTATCGTTTCACCGCAGGTCGTTTCACTGCCATTCGAAAAAACGACGGTCTTTCGGCCAATGACATCAGCTCATTATTTCTGGATCGCGAAAAAAATGTTTGGGTGGGCACGCGCACCGGCGGGCTGAACCGGATCAATCAACGCAAACTGATTTATTTCGGGCCGGAGCAAGGTTTGACGAACGACTTCACGCGTTCCGTGGCCGAAACCCCGGACGGCACGCTCTGGGTGGGCACCATCGGCGGCGGGCTCCAGATCGGCAGAGATAACCATTTCGTGCGCGTGGCCGGCGAAACCACGAACTGGTGGGCGGCGTTCGTCAATTCTGTGCTGGCCACGACGGATGGCAGTATCTGGTATGGTGGGCGCGGCGTTCTGGTCAAGCTTCGCGCGGGCAAAGTGGACCTGTTGTTTGAATCGAAAATAGATAGCTGGTTACGCGCGGCTTCGGTCACCGCTTTATGTGAAGACTTGTCGGGTGCCTTGTGGGTTGGCACCTCGGAGGGCGGGTTGCAACATTATCAGGACGGAAAATTCACGCGGTTTCCCCAAACGATCGCGCGCGGGCCGATCAATGCGCTCGTGCAGCAGCCCGACGGAGTTCTGTGGGTTGGCTCGGAAGCTGGCGGTTTGCGCCGCATCCAGCCGGATACCGAAACGGTGACCCGTTTGACCAATGGTTTGGCCAGTCACTCCATTCGCGCGTTGCATCTAGATGCAGCGGGCACGCTTTGGATTGGCACGGCGGGCGGTGGGTTAAGTTGTTGGCAGAATGGCCGTATGACCACCTTCACGCCGGCGCAAGGCTTGGCCGCCCACACGGTTTCCCAAATCGTAGAGGACGACGGCGGAGATTTATGGCTGGGTTCAAATCGAGGGATTTTTCGCGTCCATAAAAGTGAATTGAATCAGCTTGCAGCCGGTCAAACAGCTTTTGTTCATCCCCGGATTTTTGGTGTAAGTGATGGGATGCCCATTGAGGAATGTTCCAGCGGGTTTTGTCCGGCGGGTCTGAAAACTCGCGCCGGACTGATCTGTTTTTCCACCGTGCGCGGATTGGTGTTGTTAGATCCGCGCCAGCAGGAAACAAATGCGCCTGCGCCTCGGGTGCTGTTGGAGGAACTGAAAGTGAACGGCCAAGCTCAGCCGCTTACGGTCGCGGCAGAAAATCTAGGTTTGAGCCAGCGCAGTAATCTGGTCGCCCACGTCGCGATTCCTCCCGGCGGCCGGGACGTAGAGTTAGACTATACGGCTATCAGTTTTGCGGCACCGGAAAAAATCTCCTTCCGTTACCGGCTCGCGGGACTTGATGAAAATTGGGTTGAAGCCGGTGCGCGGCGCACGGCGTTTTACCACGCGCTCCCGGCGGGCGATTTTATTTTCCATCTTAGCGCATGTAATGCCGACGGTGTTTGGAGTGAAGATTTTGCGGCTCTGAAAATCAGTGTGCAGCCTTACATCTGGGAGACGACTTGGTTTCGCATCACCGGCACTTTAGCCGGGCTGGCGCTCTTAGGTGGCGTGGCCCGTCTGGTGGAACGGCGTCGCTACAAACGGCGGCTGGCGTTACTCGAAACTCAGCACGCTGTGGAGCGGGAGCGGTTACGGATTTCACAGGATATGCACGATGACATCGGCAGTATTCTCACGCAGGTTTCGCAATTGAGCGACCTAGGTCAGAGCGATGCCGCCGCTGCCGCTGTTTCGCAAAAACAATTTGAGCGCATCGGACAGCAGGCGCGCGTGGCCGTGCAATCATTGGACGAAATTGTCTGGGCCACGAATCCCAAGAATGATAACCTCCCGCAATTCGTCGAATACGTCTGTCGGTTTGCCGATGAATGTTTTGAAGTCTCGAGTATCCGCTGCTGGCAGGAAGTTCCCACGAATCTCCCGAATCTCCCGCTGCGCACCGATATCCGGCATAACATTTTTCTCGCGATCAAAGAGTCGTTTAACAATGCCTTAAAACACTCCCGCGCCAAAGAAATCTGGCTGCGGCTGGAGTTGCGCGAAGACGAAGTCTGCATTTCTGTCAAAGACAATGGCCGGGGCTTTGATCCCGAAAAAGTTGCCGCCGGCGGGAATGGTTTGGAAAATATGAAAGCTCGCTTAGCCGAGTGCGATGGCCGCCTCTTTTTTTACAGTAGTGCCGAGCACGGCACCGAAATCAAATTTGTTTTCCCGCTGCCGAAGCCTCACTGATTTACCTATCCTCTAACATCAATGTGGTATAGTAAGGCGGTGGCTCATGTTGTATGAAACGGAAAGTGATTAAAACAATTCAAGTCGCCTTGGTGGAAGATGACGCCGGTGTGCGCGCCAATCTTGCCAAGATGATTGATAGCGCGCCGGGTTTTCAATGCACCGCCACCTATGCCGATGGTATGGCCGCTTTGAGAAGTATTCCCAATACTCGGCCCGATGTTGTGCTCATGGATATCAACATGCCCGGCATGCTGGGCACTGAATGTGTTACCCGCCTAAAGAGTATCGTGCCTAATCTGCCCGTGCTCATGCTTACCGTTTACGACGATAGCGAACAGGTTTTTAAATCGCTCATGGCCGGCGCTACCGGTTATCTGCTGAAGCGAACGCCCAAAGATAAATTGCTCGAAGCCATCCGTGAGATTGACGACGGCGGTGCGCCTATGTCCCGCCAAATCGCGCGGCGTGTGGTTCAATTTTTTCAGGGCATGAAGAAAACCCCTGAAACGCCCAACCGCGCGGCGGAAGTGGAAACGTTGACCGAACGCGAACGGCAAGTCCTCGAACTGCTCGCTAAAGGTCACGCCTACAAAGAAATCGCGGACCAGATGTCCATCAGCTTCGAGACCGTGCGCACTTACGTTCGCTCGATCTACGAAAAACTCCACGTCCATAGCCGCACCGAGGCCACGTTGAAATACCTCGGCCACTGACCGCGCTCACGGCAGCCGTTTCAAGACGCCACGATCGGGCAGGGAAGTCTGGTAACCCGCTTTTTGCAACGCCGCGATGATCTGTCCCAAGTGTTCCAAGCCGCGCGTGCGCAGAATAAATTCCACCATCGCCGTCTGCAACGGTTGCGCACTGAAGGCTCGTTGATGATGCACTTCGATGATATTTCCGCCGCTCGTGCCGATGATGCCGGACACGCCCGCCAATTCTCCCGGCACATCTCGCGTCTCCACCCGTAGCCGGACTAATTGCCCATCGCGCGCCAAACCGCGTTGGATGATGGACGATAAAACCATCAGATCAATGTTCCCGCCGCAGAGCACCAGGCCGACTTTTTTGCGACGGAACCGTTTCTTTGATTTCAACAATGCCGCCAGGCCGCAAGCGCCGGCACCTTCCACCACGGTCTTTTCAATCTGCAAGAGCATCAGCACCGCGTCTTCGATTTCGCCTTCGCCTGCCAGCACGATTTCTTTCACCAACTGCGCGATGACTTGCCGTGTCAATTGCCCCGGATTTTTCACCGCGATACCTTCCGCCACCGTGAAGCGGTCGCACACTACCGGTTGGCCCTGGATCAATTGCGCCATGGCCGGAAACCGTTCCGACTGCACGCCCACTACTTCGATGGACGGTTTCAATGCCTTCGCTGCCACCGCCATACCGGAAATCAAACCGCCGCCGCCGATGGGCACGATCAACGTGTCCAAATCCGGTTGCTGCGCCAGCATCTCCAGCGCGATGGTTCCTTGACCCGCCATCACCAATTCATCGTCATAGGGATGCACCAAGGTCAGCTTTCGTTGCCGCGCCAGCTTTTGCGTGAAGACACTCGTCTCGTCAAACGTATCGCCCATCAAAATAACCTCGGCACCGTGCGCGCGCGTGTGCTCCACCTTCACGTTCGGCGTGTGCTTGGGCATGATGATGACTGCCGGAATCTGGAGCCGCCGCGCATGATACGCCACGCCCTGCGCGTGGTTGCCCGCCGACATCGCGATGACGCCTCGCTTCCGTTCCGCGGCTGTGAGAGAAAGCAATTTGTTTAATGCCCCGCGCTCTTTGAACGCCGCCGTGAACTGCAGGTTCTCGAACTTCAGATACACTTCTGCGCCCGTGATCTGCGAAATGGTGCGGGCATAGGTGCAAGGCGTAAGAAGAATGTTGCCGCGCAACCGCTCCGCCGCTTCTTGAATAGACTTCAACGTCAGACTCATGCGGCCAACTCTAATGTGCCCGCCGCGTTTCGTCGCTACGAAAGCCTCGGATTTTTTGGGGGTTGACGCCGATTCATCTACAGCTGACTTGGCTCCAAGCTAAACGCAGTTGATTGAATGGCTTAAAACCTTCACGCCAAAATTAGTCACCATAAAAAAACGCTCCACCATCTTTTGGTGGAGCGTTTTGCAGTAAAAGTTTTTTTCAGCCAATGATACCGAGCGGTATGGTGGTTTGCCAGTGGCCGCGAGTGAAGTCCACAAAAAGTTGCGGTGCGCCGCCTTCCTGCTCGGATTTAGAACTCAAGGGGCGGACGGAACTCCACAGCGCACCTTCGTAAACGTTTTGATCCAGCGGTTCGCCGTTGCGGAGACATTCCACTATGCGTGAGCGCATGATGAAGTCCATACCGCCGTGGCCGCCCATTTTTTTGGCGATTTCCCCCATGCGCTTCCACAACGGGTGCTCGTATTTTTCGTAAAGCTTTTCGAACTTCTCGTTCTCGGACCATTCTTCGGTGTCGCCCCAACCTTCAATGGCTGCGCGTGCCGGGTAGCCAGCCACGGTGCCTTTAGTTCCCATGAGCAAGTCGTGGCGGGAGTAGGGGCGAGGATTGGTTTCATCCCACTGCACCATGATGGTTCGGCCAAGTTTGGTCTTGATGAGTTGAGTAGTGATGTCGCCGCATTGAAACTTCATCTGGTTCCATTTGTGGTCGGCCGGAAATTTAGCTTTGGCAAAGAGGTCACGTCCGCGTCCCGGGCTGGCAAAAGAGACGAGGCGTTCGAAGGTGTCTTCGGTGCGGCCGAGGCTCATGTATTGGGCCACGGGGCCAAGTCCGTGAGTGGGGTAGAGATTACCGCCGTTGGGAATGGCGTAGTATTTGGTGCGCCAACTGCCGGTGCCGCGGTTGACTTCCATCATCTGTTCGCGGAGCGGGTGGAGATAGGCGGCTTCGCCGTGGAGAATTTCGCCGAGCACTTGCTGGCGGGCGAGGTTGAGAAACATCAATTCCTCACGGTTGTAATTGCAGTTCTCCATCATCATGCAGTGCTTGCCGGTGCGTTCCGAGGTGTCGATGACTTTCCAGAGATCGGCGATAGTGAACGCCATGGGGACTTCGACGAAGGCGTGTTTGCCAGCTTCCATCGCGGCGATAGCCATTGGTGCATGTTCTTCCCACGGAGTGCAGATGACGACGGCGTCAATGTCCGGGCGGGCGAGCATTTCGTGATATTTATCGGGAGCGCCGTAGTAGAGCGCGGGAGCGGGCTTGCCGAGTTTCTCGACGGCTTTACCGGCGTTCTTGGCCCAATCCTCGTAAAGGTCGGCGATGGCGACGATTTGGCTGCCTTCGATCTGCGCGAGTTGCGACACCGCACCGCTGCCGCGAGCACCTACACCGATGGCGCCCCAGCGAACGGTCTCTAATTTGGGCGCGGCGAAGTCACCCATGTATTTCGCACCGGTTGGACGCGACGGTGTGGTGACGACTTGGGTGCTGTGGCTGGCGCAGCCACTGGTGGCCGCTGCAATTCCGGCTCCGACCAAACCGACAGTTTTGAGAAAGTCGCGACGATTCGACGGCTGGTTAGCGTTTGACATAAAAATGATGAGTTCTCCTAGCTGGTTTGCTGAATGACCGGTGGCATTGGTATTCGTTGTGAAATTTTAAGCCCCAGTTCGCTGCGTTTAGTAGTGTAATCTAGCTTACCTGTGCGGGTTGTGACATACCACATTTGGGTGAGGAGAGCGCCGCAGAACAGCGGTGGCGACCCCTAAAATGTGGTATGTCTTTTCAAAGCCGTAGGTGCTAAAAGTTTTGCACCTCGTGCGAGCCGATTGGTGGGTAAGCCTCGGGATCATTGGTTAGCTAGGAGCAATTATTTAAGAACTGAATCAGAATCCAACGCGTATGACTTCATTTTCAAAAACCGCAACGGCGGTTGGCGCCAAGTCTGGCTACAATCGTTTTCTGCTCCTCGTCGCCGGACTCGGCGGGCTACTTTACGGCGTGGACGTGGGCATCATCGCGGGAGCGCTACCGTATCTGGAAGCGACTTCCGGAATGAGCGGAAATCAACTCTCGGTGATCGTCGCCGCCGTATTGTTGGGCAGCGTGATTTCCACTTTGTTCGCCGGCGTGTTGGCGGATTGGGGTGGGCGGAAAAAATTGATGGCGTTGAGCGGCATCCTGTTTGTCGTGAGCATTCCGATGATTTCGCTATCGCATGGTTACGGGCCGCTGGTATTCGGCCGATTGTTGCAAGGGATTAGCGCCGGTCTCATCGGTGTCGTGGTGCCGCTGTATCTGGCGGAATGTCTGGGCGCAGCCAGTCGCGGTAAAGGCACGGCGATGTTTCAATGGCTGCTGACACTGGGCATCGTGGCGGCAGCGGTGATTGGCTACTCATTCAGCTTGAAAGTGGCGGCGATTGAGAAGTTGAATGATCCGGCGAAATTGTTCGCGTTCAAAGATACCGCGTGGCGTAGCATTTTCTGGGTTTCGTTGCCGCCGGGACTTCTCTTCGTCCTCGGCAGCCTGTTGGTTGCGGAGTCGCCACGTTGGTTGTTCCGCAGGGGTCGCAAAGCCGATGCCCGCGTCGCGCTGCTTCGTTCCCGCACCGAGGAACAAGCGGATGCGGAGATTCGCGAGATGGAAGAAATTGAGCGCGCCGAAAAAGCTAAAACTAATTCCGCCGGTGTGCAGATCCGCGAATCTTTGTTGAGCCGTAAATATGTGATTCCATTCGTGATGGCCTGCGTCATTCTCGCGTGCAATCAGGCGACGGGCGTCAATTCCATCATCGGTTATAACGCTACAATTCTCATTCAGGCGGGCTTGAGCGATGCGAATGCGCATTTGGGCTACGTCATTCTCACGCTGGTCAATTTTCTCGTCACGAT
>CAIWFB010000150.1 GCA_903911825.1 uncultured Verrucomicrobia subdivision 3 bacterium | reverse complement strand
CTGCGGCGGCTCTATAAAATTTTTGGCGACTGGCGATTGGTAGTAGCCGCTTACAATTGCGGCGAGGGCACGGTGCAGAAAGCCTTGCAGCATTCCAAATCGAAAACTTACGCGGCCATCGCTACGCGTCTGCCAGCGGAAACCCAGATGTATGTGCCCAAAGTGGAGGCGACGATTCTGCATCGCGAAGGCTTGGCGTTGCAAAAATTAAAGGCGACGACGTTGGCGCAGGCTGAATTGGAATGGCGAACGTTATCCCAATCCATGTCCGAAACTTACTTTTCCAGTAACGCCCATGCGCACCAGAGCAAGGGTGCTTGACCGTGCAAATCGCCCGCCTGACGCGGACGGTCGAGGTAAAATTGTTTGTCGTCGCTCTTGTTCGTGCCCACGCAGATATCTTTGAGGTTCGCTTTCGCATCCAGTTTGCCGCAGAGCGCGAGCCAGCCGCGCCGCGCGCAATCGCCGTATTCCGTTGCGTCGAGCCAACCGTGTTTCACACCCACGATCATGGCGTAAGTGAACATCGCCGTGCCGGAAGTTTCTTCCCACGCCGCCGGTTCATCCAACAATTGACGCCACAAACCCGACGGTGCTTGCACGGCTTTCAAGCCTGCCATCATTTTGCGATAGCCGGCCATGATGCGGGCGTATTTCGGATGCGTCGGGGGCAACGATTGCAAGACTTCCGCGAGCGCGGCGGCGACCCAGCCATTGCCGCGTCCCCAGTAAAACGGCGCGGATGGCCCGTGATGAAACAGCCCGTTCGACTCCTGTAATTTATCGAGATACGCCGCGAGTTGCGTCGCGACTTGGTCCGCATACTTCGCATCGTGCGTGGCGCGGAACGCTTGGATCTGCAAACTGCCGACCATCCACGCGTCGTCCACCCACCACCGCGTTTCGCTCGTCAGTCCGTTCGTGAGCGGGGTCGCCCATTGCGCGCTGGCCAAGCTGGTGCCGAGCGCGAGCGAAGTTTTATCGCCGTTCAACAAATAAATCTCCAACGGAATCACGCCGAACACGCTGAAGTCCACGTGACCGCCCGGCGGAATCAGCGACTTGCCTGCGGGTTGGCTGATGATGGCGAAGCGCTCAAACAACCGTTGCTTCAGACCCGCTTCGCCCGCCGTGTCGGCAAAGCGGAGCGCGCCGAACGCCGCGCAGACTTCGGGATACACGATGACCCCGGTCTTGTTCGTGCGGAAATTGCGTTCGAGAAAATTCTCCGTCACGCGCACGCCGACTGTGTGCGGGTCGCTAGCTTTCGGCCAGTCAGTGAAATTATTTTTCGCCGTCGCGCAGCCGGAAAAAACGGCGGCGGCGAACAGGGCAAGTCCGAGCAGGAAGGTTTTGTTCATACGGGTTGCTACGCTGGACGACGCGAATCGAACGCGGGTTACTTACGATTTTTTCCAAGGCACGCCGCAGGTTTTTTGCAGGTTGCTCAAGATCTTATCCACGGCTTCGGCGACGTTGAGTTTATCGGTGCGCAATTCGATCTCCGGTTTCAACGGCGCTTCGTAAGGCGCGGAGATGCCGGTGAAATTACGGATCTCGTGTTTGCGCGCCTTGGCGTAAAGCCCTTTGGGATCTCGTTGCTCGCAGACTTTCAGCGGCGCGTTGACGTAAACTTCAAGAAATTTCCCGCCCGCCATGATGGTCCGCACCAGGTCGCGGTCAGCGCGGTAAGGCGAAATAAAGGCGGCGATGCAGATGGTGCCCGCTTCGGCAAACAGCTTGGCCACTTCGCCCACGCGACGAATGTTTTCGTGGCGGCTGGCTTCGGAAAAATCCAAGTCGCTGCACAGCCCGTGCCGCACGCGGTCGCCATCCAGCACAAAGACGTGGCAGCCGCGTTTGAACAACGCCGCTTCCAGTTCGTTGGCAATGGTGGATTTACCAGAGGCCGAAAGTCCCGTGAACCACAGCACGGCACCGCGATGCCCGTTGTGCACTTCGCGTTGCGGCAGGGAAACGGTGCTGACCGACGCCACCAGGTTTTTGGACTTGGGCAGTTTTTTCAGCGGAGGGGATTTGGCCATGGCAAAAAGTCGCGGTTAAACATCCTGTTCGGGAAAACGCTCGCGGATCTGGCGGCGCAACGTCTCCTCGTCGATCGGTTGATAGCGGCGGCGGTTCACCAGCCGTTGCATCGCGTCCAGCAATTCTAACCAATCTTCCAGCGGCGGTTCCTTTACCGGGAGCCACGAATCAAAACGTTTGGCGCGGTGGAAAAAATGCCACTGACGGCCGATGTGTTGCACATAGACCTGAAGTTTCTCACCGTCTTCGGTGACGCGTTTCCAACTGATTTCGGCTTTAGGCATGAAAAATTATTCGGGGAGATTGATACTCGCCACCGCCATCGCGGCGATGCCTTCTTCGCGGCCGACGAAGCCCATCGTCTCATTCGTCGTCGCCTTCACGCCGATCTGTTTCTCCGTCACGTTCAGCGCGGCTGCGATGCACTTTTTCATCTCCGCGATGTAAGGATAGATCTTCGGCGCCTGCGCGATGAGCGTGGCATCCACATTCACGATCTTGCCGCCGCGCTTGGCGACTTGCTTGGCAGCTTCTTCCAGAAAGATTTTGCTGGGCACACCTTTCCAGCGCGGATCGGTGTTGGGGAAATAATGGCCGATGTCTTCCTCGCCCAACGCCCCGAGCACGGCGTCGCAGATCGCGTGCATCAAGGCATCCGCATCCGAATGGCCATCCAAGCCCTTCGTGTGTGGGATTTCTACGCCGCCGAGAACGAGCTTGCGCCCCGCGACCAATTGATGAACGTCATAACCGATGCCAACGTGAACCATTTACGGACTATAAATTTTTTCACGCGGGCAAAAAAGCAATTTCCTCGCACATTCTGGGGAGGCGGGGTAGGGGTAGAACCAAACTGTTGGCTGATCCGCTGTCGCTTTGAGCTGGTGGCTCAACCATTCGGCCAACGCCCTACGGCAATAACCGCACTCGGTAGTAGCGAGCAGGCGCGTTGGTCACGGCGCCGCTGTCCAGAAAGTTGGTCGAACTATCGCCACTGCCCGCGAGAATAATCGGCGGACTCACATCGGTCCAGGTGCCGTCCAGATTCGTCGTGGTCTGCAACACGTTGGTGCGACCACCGCCGCACATCCAACTGACGTGCACGTCGTGACCTTCCGGCGCAGCGGCGAAGAGGCGAAAGGCCGAGGCACTGGTCGTCGGGTCGGTGCCCGCTAGAAATTCCGTATAATTATCCTGCCCATCGCCGTCCGGGTCAGCTTGCGGTGCTGCCGCCGCGTTGTTGTTGGTGCAGCCGAAGTATTGTTCCAGCCACGCCGAGAAAGTCACGGTAGCGCTTGCTTGAAGCACTTCGTTGCTGATGGCGTCATACATCGTCTGATTCAGCAGCGCAGTGGTGATATTGGACGCCGTGAGAAAAATCGTCATCGGCCCATTGCAAACATTCGTCACTCCGGGCGTCGCGTGCGGGGTGACGGCCAATTGCCCTTCGATCAGATCAATTTCCTGCGTGGTCGAACAAGGATTCTGCCGGAAGATGAATTGCGTGCCCCGGATGCCGATTTTCCCGAAAGTGGTGTTGAGGTTCACGTCGGGATTGGGCGTCTTGGTGATCAGACCGGAGATATATTGAAACGGACCTTGGAGCGCATTGTATAGAGCCCCGCTGTTGGCGCTGCTATTCGCATCGTAATGGTAATCCTCCACCGCCACCGCCGCATTCGCGCCCAGCGACAATTCAGTGCCATCCACCAACGTCACCGGCGCGCGGCCACCGGCACCGGTTTGGATCGTATCACCGGCTTGCACCGGCACTGGCACACCGGGCCGCAACGGTTGCGGGCTGCTACCCGGATGCGACGACGTGCCGCCCGGCCGATCCACCACCACCGAGCCGACACAATTCGTCAGCGTGAACGCCGCCGATGCGCTGGCGTCGCCGCTCCTGCCCACCAACTCATACGCGCCGTTCGCCAGCGCCGGCATCTTGAGCGACGCCGTGAAACTGCCCGACTCATCCGTCACCGCATTCAGATACAAACCGCCGTTGATGTAGATGCCCACATTCGCTGCCGCCGCAAACAAACGACCATTCAAACTGACTTGCGTTCCCGCCGGACCAAACGCCGGCGCCGCCGTCAGCGTTGGCGTGGCTACCGTGAACGTCGTCGTCGCCACCTCACCATAACTATTCGACGCCCGGATGACATGCGGGCCCACGCCTGTCGGCATGCGGAACAAGACCGTGCAATTCGCCCAGCTCGCGCCCTCATTATTCGTGCAGCCCATCATGAAGCCGTCGTCCGCATAAAATCCGGTGTTGGCGTAAATGGTGCCCGTGGGCTGATCCGGCAAGAAACCCGAAGACATCACCGAGACCAGACAATTGCCCGGCCCGCTGCTAGGATTCACGGAAACACTGGCCGCGCGGGCGTTCGGGATTCCGAGATTCAAGACCAGTGAAAGCCATCCGGCCACAACGAGCGGTGGCGCCCCAACCATTTGGCCGACGGTATGCAAAAAGTGCCTCATCGGCGCGACACTAAACTTCCGTAAAACAAACCTCAACGAGAATTTCACCGACCGTTCGGGCCAGGATTTGCGGAAGGCCGCCGGACGCGGGCAGGCCCCGGCTAAGGTGGTAGATCCAGCCGCCGGAACGGGAATTCGAAGCCGCATGCAGACTGCGAGCAGAGTAAACTTGTAAGCAACTACTGAGCGATGGTATGCAGGACAGATGCCAAGGTGAAAACCCGCGATTCATTGGACAATTCATCTTAAACCATCCGGCCCCGCTGTAGTTTTCTGGCGCATTTTTCACCCCCCGACCAAAAAGCGTCAGCGCCCTCGCCTAAACCGCCCAGCACTCTGCCTCCGCTAACCATGGCAACAACGTCAAACTCAAGCGCAGCGTCGTCCGTTCGAGCGCCTGAGTAAATCCTTCGCCTTGAGTTTTGAGTGTGTCCCACCGCCGCCGCACGCGCTGCACTTGGTTCGGCGTGCGTCCAGCTGGGGTCACTGCCACCGTCACCTCCGTGAAATACTCGGCTGAGGCCCGCACCAACTGATTCTCCGCCTGATACGCCGTCTCTCCTGACAGTTCTACCGGTGGATTCCGCACGAAGAACCCGCCCGCCCGCTGACAGAGATGTTGGATCAAGCGGTCATCCGCATCCAATGCCTCCAGCAATTGTCCCGTGCGCTCGACCGGACTGACCGCTTCCGGGTGACACGTTTCCGCCCATTTACTGACCGTGGAATAGGCCAGGTTCAATTGGGGAGCCAGTTGTTTGACCGGATGATCCTGAAAGATTTCCTGCAAGACTTGATGAGAGGTAAACATAACGCACCAGTGATTTGAATGGTTGTTGGAAGGAACACCCCGGAAAGCTAGCAACAGCTCAAGCTGTCCGACTCTCCGCCAATTCAAACGGTTTTAAAACAGCTCCCGTTTTTTGGCAAGGGGGAAATGTTGGGGCTCACCCTGCCGGAAATTGATTGGCATTTTAGTTCACTGATTGTGTAGGTTGCGTTGTTCAGTATATGCCTACCCACCAGCTAAATTTGTCTCGCCCAAGCAAATGTTTGGCTCTGGGCTGGTGGCTAGTTTTGTTTAGTTGCTTGCTCGTGGGCTTTGAATGCCCGGCGCGGATACCGCCTCCGCCGAGCACACCTTTGGAATTCTTCATGACCGTCTCGGATAAGCTGCTACGGGATTCCTTTGATTTTGGCGTCACCAATATTCCAGTGCAAACGAACGACGTTTTTGTCTATTCGCCCGCCGTGCAACGGCTATTGCAGGTCACGGCAAATATCTACGACGCGACGACGACCAATCCCTACCCAACAGTTTTTCGTCCGCTGTTCAATCGCGATAGCGCGGGCAATGTCTTCATTGTCGGCTATCGGTTAGTGGTTAGCGTCAGCGATGCCAACGACCCGCAACTGGCTGTGCCCGTCAAGGTTTCAGACTTACCGTTTGGGGTGAGTTCGAATGTGAATGTCTATGGTGTGCCGTGGATTCTTGGAGTGAAAAAGGGGCTCCCGAATTTCAACCGGTTTTACCTGTTCAACAATGTGCAGGTGACGCGAAAATTACAGCTGACGCGGGATGCTGTGGTGCCTTACACCGTGGCGAACGCCAACCTTTTTCATACGAATGAGCAGTTCGTGCTGAGTATCACCAATCACCTCGGCTGGGCATTTTGGAATTCTTACGACACGAATTATCAGCTTGGACCACTGAATGTAGTGGTGCGCGACACGTTGGGGATGCAGTTGTCCAATGCTCTTCCGCGCGTCTGGTCAGCTGCGACATTGTTTACCACCAATCTGGTCATCACCAATTGGCCGGGGTCGGCTTGGAGCAGTAATGATCAGAACTGGAACAACCAACAGCCCGCTACGGAATCATTTATTTACGGCACTTGTGATTTTACTTTGCTGCCGGATTCCATCTATCGCTTCAGCACCGTTACGTTTGAACCATTGGCAAATAATCCGGCGTGGGAAATCATTCCATCGATTCCACCTTTGCCTCAATTTGACCTGCGCACCACGAATCAGCTGCAAGCGTTTATCTTGGACACAACCGCAAATCGAGTGGTGGATTATGTGCAGTTTGATGGCCCGAACAGTTTGCGGGATATTAATCAAGAGTTGAAGGATCCGGATTCTCCCGGTGCAAATCCGTATTACATGTGGAGCACCAATGTCGCGGGTAACAACCCAGGACTCACTCCAAGTCGGGGAGTGTTAAATCAAATACTCGTTTCTCGTTTAGGACCAACTTACGCCCCTGCCGGCGGTGGGTGGCAATCATCCCCGAACCTACCCAGCGGCATTCCACCCATACCCACCACCTATGCGGCTTACTTTGACGCATTTTTTACCTTAAATTTTCAATACGCAAATAGGATCTATACCAACAGCAATCTTACCCAAGTAGCGCCGTTTACGCCGACGCGCACGCTCTATGAATACACGATGTGGCAGGTAAATGACCCCCTGGTGCATTACCTCGCCACAGATTTAAAAGATTTTGTTCTCGATAAATATCGGGGGCACAGTGATGGATTTGATGCTGCGCCATTGCCAACACCCAACACCGCTTTAGCCGCTCTCGATGACCCGTATGGTTTGGCTTACAGCCATTATCAACCGTGGGGACGAAATGATGAGCTGAGTTACTTCGGTGTTTTGGTGGATGAAAATCGGTTCAACCTCGCTGACCGTGACCCACTAGTGTGGAATGCTGATTGGTGGAATTTCCCCACGAATCAAACGTTGAATTCAACTTGGTTGGGGCGCGTGCATCGTGGCACGCCTTGGCAAACGCTCTTTCTGAAATCAACCAATATTCTAGCGACTACCAGCGACGTTTTTGGTGGAAGCGTCGTCAACGTAGGCACGAATACTTGGATGATTTGGACGGGCGTAAATAATTTAAACGACCTCGCCCTGACTGCGCCCGTCAATGATTGGCGCTTGGTCAGTTTGCTGAATGATTGGTTCAATACCAATGACCCAACGCAATTGACCTCGGTGAGCGATCTGGATTTAGACCATTTGCGCGCCACCTTGCAGGGCATCAACGTCCTTACGAACACGTCACTTTACCCAGATGCTTGGACGCTGCCCGAGTTTGCTGCGCTTAGCCTGAGCAGTAATTCCCCGCAGGCATGGGTGGTGGCCTCGGCGATTCGTAACGCCCAAACCAACCAACTGAACCAAGGGTTTCGGTCCACGGGTGATTGGCTTGCCTTGCCGGAATTGACCGAAGCCTCTCCGTGGCTGAACCAGTCAGATGTATCACAACAATGGTATGGGATTTCCGAAGCTGCTTACGAAGCAATTCCCAGCCAACTCCTGTCGCGGATACGTTCTGCCGCCATCGGTGAAGTCGCGGTGAGCGATACGGGTAAGACGGTGCAATTTTCCGGTTCAGACGCCTATGAATACCAGGTGCAAGCCTCTACCGATTTGATTCATTGGCAGACTCTTTACACGACCAATCCGTTTCGCGGCGTCATCAAATTTCCCCTAAACGTAGCGACCAATGCCCCGCCAAGCTTTTTTCGAACCCAATTAGTTCCTTAACCCTAGAATTTCTGATCGCCACCCTTAAAAGCGATTCAGCCAAATCTCCGCTCTTTTGAATCGTTTTTAGCCGTTTCCCCCGTAAAACCGCCCTTTTCCGTAGTGAAAATGCTCTGGGTTATCATCAAGTCGCTCTGACTTAAGTGTGGGTTGAACCATTTTGTCGAGCAAACTGCTGTGACTTAAACATGGGTTGCTCTGACTTAAATGTGGGATGCCGTATCCCCTGGGTGGGTTGCTCTGACTTAACTTTAAGTCAGCCCAGAGTGCTGAATAAACTGCTCTGACTTAAACATGGGTTGCGCTGACTTAAGTGTGAGTTGCCGTATCCCCTGGGTGGGTTGCACTGGTTTATTGATGGAATGGAAGAGTTTCTTTGCCAAAAAGATCCGGTTAAGCGGTGGGGTGCGGCGGTTCATCACTCAACACGGTCAGGATATTCGGCAAAGACCTGGGTTTGACCAATGTTTCGTCCATGAGAATTTTGGGCCGGAGTTCTCATGGTCGCCAAGCCAACCGGTGTGGCAGAGTGGCTGTGTTCTAACGGTGAAGGGTTCGTGTGAACTGTCGCCCAAGGGACCAAACCAACAAAACAAACCAACTCAATAGGCGCTTATGGTTTTCTACTTCGATACGCCCGGCCTGACGTATGACAGCGGGGCGACGTATGCTGCGGAGGCAGAGCCAGTGGTGCCGGAAAGGAGCCGACTGGCCAAAGTAAAACTGCAACTGAATCGGAAAACAGATAGCGAACTTTACGAGTTCGCACAGCAACACATCACGGCGATGGCGGGCAACGTAGCCTTCACCACGCCGGACCCGCTGGCACCGGCGTTCCTGACGTTGGTGACAAATTACAACTCGGCCTTGCAAACGGCCATCGCCGCGCAGCAAACGGCGAAGGAAAAGACGAATCTCAAGGACGTGGCGCGGGCGGCGTTGGAAGCCGGTTTGCGGACGCGCGCGAGTTATGTGGATACCAAGAGCGGCGGCTTGGAAGCGGTCGTTCTTTCCAGCGGTTTGCCGGTTCGTTCGGCGGCGGCTCCGGTCGGAACGTTGCCCGCGCCGATGGATTTTCTGGCGAAGATGGGTTCGCTGGAAGGTCAGATCAAACTGAAATGGAAACGGGTGCGAGGCGCGGTGAGTTACATCGTGCAAGTCAGTCCCTACGCGATGCCGCGCACGTGGACGGCGTTGCCGGTGTCGCCCACGGTCAGCACGATTGCGACCGGCCTGACGTCTGGTCAAACGTATGCGTTTCGCGTGGCGGCGGTGGGCTTTGCCGGTCAAGGCCCGTGGAGCGATGAATCAGTGAAGATGGCCCCGTGAGGTCCTAGCGGACGGCCACCGTTTCCCCCTCATGCCAGCCTTCTCCCCCACGGGGGAGAAGGTGCCCGCAGGGCGGTTGAGGGGGCGCTCCCGCCAGCTCTCCACTCTCAACCAACCACTCTCAACTCACCTTATGCCTTACGATCCTACCAAACCGGCGAATAATTCACCGATTGTCGCCGTCGAACTCCGCGATCAATTCGCGGGACTCAAAGACTTGATTGATACGAAAGTGGACGACTCCGCGCTGATCAGCATCCTCCTCGCGAACAGCGCGGGGCCGTGCCCGGATTTTCCGTATCTCAACCTCGCCGTCTCCAACCCGCCCACGCAAGCGCAGGTGCAAGCCATCGCCGATCGCTTGGACGAATTGGTGACGCTCTTGAAACGCGCGTGACGGGCGGGCGGCCGTATTGGTAGGAGACGAGGTGACGAGTCGTCTTCGGCAGTCCGTCCCTACCACCGTGGCTGTCTCGTTCTGCTTTTGCGTTCACTTCCGTCGCCGATTTTGTTAATCACATCGCGTGCAACACAAATTTCGTTTAGGCGTGCTGGGTTCGGGGAAAGGTTCCAACTTCGTGGCGATCGCGGACGCGATTACGGCGGGAACGATTCCGGCCGAAGTCGCCGTGGTCCTCAGCGATGTGGAGTCGGCGGGAATTCTGACGCACGCGCGGGAACGGCACTTGCCCGCGCACTTCATCGCGCCGGGAAAATTTCGCACCAAGCTGGACGAAGACGCGGAGCGCGCGTTCGTCACGGCGCTCACGGCGGCGAAGGTGGATCTGATCGTGCTGGCGGGTTTCATGCGGGTGTTGAAAGGCGATTTTCTGCGGGCGTTTGAAGGTCGCATCGTAAACATTCATCCGTCGCTGCTGCCGTCGTTTCCCGGACTTGAATCGTGGAAGCAGGCGTTGGATTACGGTGTGAAGTATGCGGGCTGCACGGTGCATTTCGTGGATGCAGGGGTGGATTCCGGCGCGATCATCGGGCAACAACCGGTGCCGGTGCTGGATGGCGATTCGGCGGAGACGTTGCACGCGCGCATCCATGCGGCGGAGCATGCGCTGTATCCCAAATGCGTGGCGGCGATTGCGCGGGGTGATCTTTCGGTCAGCGGTCGGCGCGTGACGTGGAAGAAAGCCTAAGGGCTAGGACAAGGATTGCGGCAAGAAGCGCAAAAAAGAGTTGGCCTCATCTCGCGGGAACTGGACAATGATTCCATTATCAAATTCTGAAAATTTTGTTAATTCTGTCAAAACTTTAGCATGAGCAAGAAACTGAAATTCGGTCTGCCCAAGGGCAGTTTGCAAGACGCCGCCATCCAGAAGCTGGCCAAGGCGGGCTATAACATCACCGTCAGCAGCCCTTCCTACGTGCCCTACGTGGACGACGAGGAACTGGACATCCGCATGTTCCGCGCGCAGGAAATCTCGCGCTACGTGGAGCACGGTTATCTCGACTGCGGCATCACCGGCCACGATTGGGTCATCGAAAACGGCTCCAAGGTGCACGAGGTCGGGGAATTTTTGTTCAGCAAAGTTTCCCGACGCCCCGCGCGTTGGGTGCTGTGCGTGCCGGAGAATTCTTCCGTGAAGTCCGTGAAAGATTTACAAGGCAAACGCATCGCCACGGAAGTCGTCAATCTCACGAAGAAATATCTCAAGAAGAACGGCGTGAAGGCGGAAGTGGAATTCTCCTGGGGCGCGACGGAAACGAAAGCGCACGAATTGGTGGACGCGATTGTGGACGTGACCGAAACCGGTTCCTCACTGCGCGCAAACAAGCTACGCATCGTGGACGAACTGTTGGTCTCGACGCCCCGCCTCATCGCGAATCTGGACGCGTGGAAAAATCCGTGGAAGCGGCGCAAGATTGAAACGATGGCGTTGCTGCTGAAAGGCGCGTTGGATGCGGAAGCGCTCGTCGGCCTGAAGATGAACATCGCCGAGAAGAATCTCGCGAAGTTGCTGGCCGATCTGCCGGCGCTACGCAATCCGACCATCGCCAATCTCTCGCTCAAAGGCTGGGTGGCGGTGGAAACGATCATTGACGAGAAGCTCGTTCGCGAATTGATCCCGCAACTCAAGCAGGCGGGCGCGGAAGGCATCATAGAATATCCGCTGAACAAAGTGGTTTATTGAGCGGAACTGAATTCAACGAAAAAGCCGGAACGATAATCGCTCCGGCTTTTTTAATTAACGACAGCGATTCACTTGAGCGACGCCATATCAATCACGAAGCGATATTTCACGTCGCTCTTGAGGAGGCGTTCGTAGGCTGCGTTGATCTGCTGGATGGGAATCAATTCGATGTCGCTGGTGATATTGTGTTCGCCGCAGAAGTCGAGCATCTCCTGCGTCTCGGCAATACCGCCGATGAGTGAGCCAGTGAACGAACGACGATTCGTGATGAGATTGAAGACGTGCACGGACAGCGGATCCGCCGGAACGCCCACTTGCGTCAAGGTGCCGTCGCGTTTCAGCAAATTGAGATAAGCGTTGATGTCGTGCTGCGCGGCGACGGTATCAATGATGAAATGAAAACTGCTCGCGTGCTTGGCCATGGCGGCAGCATCGGTAGAAATGACGACTTCCGCTGCCCCGAGGCGCAAGGCATCTTGCACTTTATTCGCAGACGTGGTGAACACGACGACGTGCGCACCAAAGGCTTTGGCCAACTTCACCGCCATATGGCCGAGTCCGCCGAGCCCGACGACGCCGACCTTCTGGCCGGGGCCGACTTTGTAATGGCGCAACGGCGAATATGTCGTGATGCCTGCGCAGAGCAGGGGGGCGGCAGCGGCGAGATCGAGATTCTTCGGCATCCGCAAAACGAAGGCTTCATCCACCACCACGCTGTCGGAATAACCGCCGAAGGTGAGGCCGCCGGTGTGTTTGTCGGGCGCGTTGTAAGTGAAGGTGGTGCCGGCCTCGCAGAATTGTTCGTAGCCGTCTTTACAGTTCGAGCACGTGCGGCAGGAATCCACCATGCAACCGACGCCGACGAGGTCGCCCGCCTTAACTTTCTTCACGTCTGCCCCGGTTTTGACGACGCGTCCGACGATTTCGTGACCGGGCACGCACGGATAGGTGGTGCCTTTCCAATCGTTGCGGGAGATGTGCAAGTCGGTATGGCACACGCCACAGAAGAGGATGTGGATGTGCACGTCCAGCGCGCCGGGTTCGCGGCGTTGAATGGTGGCGGGAGCGAGCGGTGAGATGGCGGAGCTGGCCGAATAAGCTTTGGCGTTTAACATGGGGTTACCAGTAACACACGCCGCCAACTTTTCCACTGGAAATAATCTGGAGCGATCGGTGGGTAGTTTGCCCCCTTGACGGCGACCCGCTTCTTGATTAATTAAACAACCCCTATGAGTAACCAGACCGAAAGTCATCAATTTCAAGCGGAGATTCAGCAACTGCTGAACATCGTCATCCACTCGCTATACACCGATAAAGAAATCTTCGTTCGCGAGCTGATTTCCAACGCGGCCGACGCCTGTGAGAAACTGCGCTTCAATCAATCGTCCGGCAAACCGGTGCTGCAATCCGAGATCGCGCCCGGCATCACGCTGGTCACGGATGATAAAGCGGGCACCATCACCATCACGGACACCGGCCTCGGCATGACGCACGCGGAACTGGTCGAGAACCTTGGCACGATTGCGCACAGCGGCACCAAGGCGTTTCTCAAGCAGCTGGCGGAAGAGAAGAAGCCGGACGTGGGTTTGATCGGGCAATTCGGCGTGGGTTTTTATTCGTCGTTCATGGTGGCGAAAAAAGTGACGGTGCTGAGCCGTTCCTTCGCGCCAGAAGAAACCGGTTGGCAATGGACGAGCGAAGGCATGGGCGGCTACGAAATCACGCCCGCTGCTGATCTGCCGCGTGGCACGAAGATCACGCTGGAACTGAAAGACGACGCGAAAGACTTTGCGCAGGAAGCGACCATCGAGCGCATCATCGAACGCTATTCCAGCTTCGTGCCGTTCCCGATTGAACTGAACACCAAGCGCCTCAACACCGTGCAAGCCATCTGGGCGCGCAGCAAAAACGAAATCAAAGAAGAGGAATACAACGAGTTCTACACCTTCGTGGGTCACGACCACGACAAGCCGTTGTTTCGCCTGCATTTTTCAGCGGACGCGCCGCTCGCCATTCAGGCGTTGCTGTTCGTGCCGTCGCGTAATTTTGAAACCCTCGGCATGGGGCGGATGGATTCGGAAGTGAATCTGTATTGCCGCAAAGTGCTCATCCAAGCGAAGGCGAAAGGGCTATTCCCCGATTGGCTACGTTTCCTCAAAGGCGTAGTGGACAGCGAAGATCTGCCGCTGAACATTTCGCGCGAGACGATGCAGGACACGTCGCTCATGCAGAAATTGAACAAGGTGCTGACGAGTAAGTTCCTGAAATTTCTTGATGAGCAATCCGAGAAGGAAGCGGCGGCTTACGAAAAATTCTACGCCGAGTTCCAGCGGTTCTTGAAGGAAGGCGTCG
>CAIWFB010000149.1 GCA_903911825.1 uncultured Verrucomicrobia subdivision 3 bacterium | reverse complement strand
TTATTTATATGATGAAAATGGCAAGACTCCAGGCGAATGGCACGGCGCGGCGAATTATCTGTATGCCAATCCGGGGCGATTACATCTTGGACGAATCGCAATGGTTCTCAAATCTTCCGACGGACACGAAACCCAGATTGAAGAACTTAAAGACATCCGTCAGGAATTGGATTTGTGGACCGGAGAATTGCGCAGTCATTTCAGCTTCGAGGGTGAGCCGGTGGAAGTCTCGACGACGTGTCATCCGGATCGCGAACAGGTGGCGGTGCAAATTCATTCCCCGCTGATTGCCAAAGGCCGCCTGTCGGTGTTGCTATCATTTCCCTATGGGGCGAGCGGTTTTAATGGCAGCGGCGCGGATTGGGGACGGCCAAATGCTCATCAAACCGTAATGACTCGCAACGGTGTCCAGCGCGCAGACTTTGCTCGGGCACTTGATAACGATCGTTACTACGCGGCTTTGAGCTGGACCAAGGAAAATCAACTTACTGCCGATGGCGTCCATCGTTATCGTTTGGCGGGAGAAACAAATACTCAGACAATCGAATTTGTCGCAGCTTTCTCGCAGACGGTTCTGCCAGAAAAATTGCCAGATGTGGCGTCAACCAAGACGGCGACGGCCAGGATGTGGAAAAATTTCTGGAGCACCGGTGGCGCGATTGACCTTTCGCAAAGTAAAGATCCACGCTGGAAAGAGCTGGAGCGACGCATCGTCCTTTCACTATACCTGACGCGAATTCAATGCTGCGGTTCACTTCCGCCGCAGGAAACCGGACTTACCGGCAACAGTTGGTTTGGTAAGTTCCATCTGGAGATGCACTGGTGGCACGCCGCACATTTTCCGTTGTGGGGTCGGAGTGAATTGTTGGAACGTAGTCTTCCATTCTATCAACGTATCTTGCCAAAAGCGGAAGTTATGGCCAAGAGTCAAGGCTACGAAGGCGCGCGTTGGCCAAAGTGTGTTGGACCTGCCGGCGATCTGGCTCCGTCTTATTTGGAATCCTACCTGATCTGGCAGGAGCCGCATCCGATCAGTTATGCAGAACTATGTTATCGGGACCATCCTAACCGGGCGACGCTCAAGAAATATCAGGAGATTGTATTTGAAACGGCTAAATTTATGGCCTCATTTGTAGTGTGGGAGACGAATCGCAACCAATACCGGCTCGGTCCGCCGTTTGCGGATGCGGCGGAGGTTTATTTTCCAGATCATGATCACCAATGGAATCCGAACTTCGAAATCGCCTATTGGAAAGAAAATTTGGAGGTCGCCCAGAAATGGCGCGAACGTTTGGGCATGCCGCGAGAAAAAAAATGGGATGATGTCATCGCGCACCTGCCGCCGCTGACGACGCGTGATGGTCTTTATGTCTCCGGCGAGACGGCTACGGATATGTTCATCAAACCAGACATGAACAAGTCGCATCCGTGCATGCTGGCTCCGTTGGGAATGCTCGACGGCAGCATGGTGGATCGTGAAACCATGCGCCGCACCTTGCATAAGGTTATGGAAAATTGGGATTGGAACGAGACTTGGGGTTGGGATTTTCCCTTGATGGCCATGACGGCGGCGCGGTTGTGTGAAGGTGAAGCCGCCATCCAAGCGCTTCTCCTAGATAAGCCTAAGAACAGCTATCTAATCAATGGCCATAACCCGCAAATTGGCCCGACGTTACCTTTGTATCTACCAGGCAACGGCGGATTAT
>CAIWFB010000148.1 GCA_903911825.1 uncultured Verrucomicrobia subdivision 3 bacterium | reverse complement strand
TCTAAAAAAACGTGGCGATGATTTACGCATTGATTGGGGCTATCTCTACGTCGCGATGGCGAACGATAAGCGTGCTGTTTCTACCGTCAACACCGCCTCGGCGGCGCGCGCTGGTTTCATTACGGATGGTCATTTGAACAGCGCGATTCCAGCCGAATCTTTTCAGAAAAATTCCCGCAACGATTCCGTCATTGCTTTCACCGTGGACTTGGGTGACGTGCAAACCAAAGCCGTTTCCGCGTGGCTGATGTTGGCCTACGACGATCTTTACTCGATCCAATACATGAAGAAAAACCTGCGTCCGTATTGGCGGCGCAATGGTTGGGAAGCGGCTGATTTGCTGAAAGCTTCCGCTCGCGATTACGCCTCGCTGACCAAGCGTTGCGCGGCTTTCGATGAAGAATTGATGACGGATTTGCGGAAGGCGGGCGGAGAAAACTACGCGAATATCGGCGCGCTCGCGTATCGTCAATGCTTCGCCGCTGGTAAATTTGTGGCGGATGAAAATGGCCAGCCGCTCCAGTTCTGCAAAGAAAATCACTCCAACGGTTGCATCAGCACGTCCGATGTTTTTTATCCGATGGCTCCGCAATTTCTGTTTTTCAGTCCTACGCTAGCGAAGTCATTCGTTGTGCCGTTCATGGATTACGCGGCGAGTGCACGTTGGAAATTTCCGTTCGCACCGCATGATCTCGGCACGTATCCGCAAGCCAACGGTCAGGTCTATGGCGATGGTGAACGTGGCGTGAACAATCAGATGCCCGTGGAGGAAAGCGGTAACTTGCTCTGCATCTTCGGCGCGATTGCGCAAATGGAGGGCAATGCGAAATTTGCGGGTCTTTACTGGCCGCAATTGGAAAAATGGGCGCAGTATCTCAAAGAAAAAGGTTTTGATCCGGAAAACCAGCTGTGCACGGACGACTTCGCTGGGCACTTGGCGCACAACGTAAATTTGAGCGTGAAAGCGATTTGCGGGCTCGGTTCGTTTGCCAAACTTTGTGAATTGCGCGGCGAACAAGCTAAGGCGGATGAGTATTTCAAACTCGCGCGGAGTTTTGCTCAACGCCTCGTGAAAGAAGCGACGGAAGGCGATCACTTGCGTCTCGCTTACGATCGCCCCGGTTCTTGGAGCCAGAAATACAACATGGTTTGGGATCGTATTCTCGGTTTGAATTTATTCCCTGCTGAAGTTGCCCAGAGCGAAATGGCTTTCTATAAAAAATCCCAAAATAAATACGGCCTGCCGCTCGATAATCGCGAGACCTACACCAAGCTCGATTGGATCACCTGGACGGCGACGCTCACGCAGAACCGCGAAGATTTTGACGCGTTGATCGCGCCGATCATCAAGTTCTTGAACACCACCCCAGATCGTTCGCCGATGACGGACTGGTATCAGACCAAGAGCGCGCACAAAGTGGGTTTCACTGCGCGTCCCGTAGTTGGTGGTGTGTTTATTCAGATGCTTTACAACCAAGCGGTCTGGCAGAAATACGCTCGTCGCGACCAAACGAAAGGCGCCAACTGGGCGCCCATGCCCGTCGCTCCCAAAGTTACGATGATCGTTCCCGCTGCGGATCGGCAACCGGCGAATTGGACTTACACCACTACTTCGCCCGCTGCGGATTGGATGCAACCGCACTTCAATGCTTCCGCATGGCAGCACGGCCAGAGCGGTTTCGGCACGCGTAACACACCGGGCGCAGTCATTGGCACGACTTGGAGCACGGATGATATTTGGTTGCGTCGCGAAGTGGAATTCAGTGAAAAGAATTTCAGCAAAGTGGACGCGTGGTTGCATTACGATGAAGACACCGAGGTTTACATCAACGGCGTGCTCGCGCTGCAGGTCAATGGTTTCATCAATGAATATGATGTGTTTCCGCTCACGGCGGCGGGTCGCGCGGCACTCAAACCGGGAAAAAATATCATCGCCATGCATTGCCATCAAACTGGCGGCGGACAATACGTGGATCTCGGATTTGTGAAAACCCAAGCCAACTGACGGCATGATGCGGTTCCTTCAACCAGTCATCGCGGCGTTGCTGACTGGCGGGATTTTCTTTTCCACCGCTGCGTCCGCCGCTGATTCACTACCGCCGACTGGTGTCGTGATGAATCGCGCGCCCTTGGTGAACATCCCTTTCGCTGCGCTGCCGTTGGGTAGTGTGCGTCCGCAAGGTTGGTTGCTCACGCAGTGCGAAATGCAGCGCGAAGGTCTCACTGGTCACGCCGAAGAAATTTATGCCAACGATCTCGGCACGAATAGCGGTTGGCTCGGCGGCACAGGCGAAGGCTGGGAACGTGGGCCATATTACTTCAAAGGACTCATCGCACTGGCTTACACGCTCAACGATGCTCCCCTAAAACAGCGCGCTCAAAAATGGGTGGATTGGTTGCTCACGCATCAATGGTCAGATGGCTTCATTGGCCCCAGTTCCAATAACGACTGGTGGCCGCGCATGGTAGCGACTTATGCGTTGCGAGATTATTACGAGGCTACCGCCGATGCACGCGTGCCGTTAGTGTTGAGCAATTATTTTAATTACATGCTCGTCAATCTGCCGACGCGCCCGCTGATTGATTGGGGCAAGGCGCGCGCGGGTGATCAGATGGATGTAGCTCTCTGGCTCTACAATCGGAACGGCGACATGAACCTGCTGACGCTCGTCAATTTATTGCACCAACAAGCCGACGATTGGAGTGGGATTTTTACGAGCAATAATTTTGCGCTCTACGGCACCGACTTTCATCCGAAGCACAACGTGAACGTGGAGCAGGCGCTGAAGCTGCCGCCGGTTTACTATCAACTTTCCAAACAGCCCAGCGACGCGCAGGCGTTGACGCTGGGCTTTGATCATCTGATGCGCGAAAATGGCCTCGCATGCGGCATCAACAGCGGCACCGAATTTCTTTCCGGCAACGCCAGTGTTCAGGGCGTGGAACTATGCGCCATTGCCGAGGCGATGTTAAGTTTGGAAACCGCGACGCGCATCACGGGCAATCCGCTCCTCGCCGACCGTTTGGAAACGATTTCCTTTAACGCTTTGCCCGCCGCCTTGGCCAATCACATCAAGGCTCATCAATACTATACGCTTCCGAATAACGTCATCGCGATCAATGGCAGCCACGGCTATAACCAAGATTACGGCAATGGTTCCGTGCCGGGGCCGAACTCCGGCTTTCCCTGCTGCCGTTATGAATTTCACATGGCGTGGCCGAAATTTATCCAGAACGCCTGGGCTGCGACGGATGACGGCGGGTTGGCCGCATTGGCTTACGGGCCGATGGTCGTGAATACCTTGGTGGCTGGTCAGCAAGTTCAGATCACTGAGGATACCGCTTATCCATTTGAGGAGCAGGTGCGGCTGCAAGTAGCGGTGACGAATACCATCAACTTTCCGCTCGCGCTGCGGATTCCTGGTTGGTGCAGCAATGCGACTATCACGGTCAACGGTCAGTCGCAAACGGGGATTTCACCCGGTTCCTTCTATCGCTTGCAACGCACTTGGGCAAATGGCGATTCAGTTGTCATTCATTTGCCGATGCCGATTCAAAGCCAAGTCGGCCCGAGCCGTTCCGTGGCCATCAATCGCGGGCCGCTGGTGTATTCGCTCCGCATCGGGGAAAATTGGACAGTGCGCACGCCGGATCCACTCGGACTCGGCTTTGATGAACTTGAAGTGCGTCCGACGACGCCGTGGAATTACGCGCTACAATTAAATCCGACCAACTTCGCGAGTTCGTTTCAGTTCACGAATTACGCCACAACGACCAATCCGTTTGACCCGGCGAATCCATCCGTTGCCCTGATCGCGAGCGCCAAGCGGTTGCCGGAGTGGACGGTTGGCTGGCGCGGCACGCATGCCTTTGAGCCGCCCGTCAGTCCGGCGGCATCGACGAATCCGCTAGAGACTGTTTCGCTTGTGCCCTTTGGTGCCCAACACTTGCGCGTCAGTTGGTTTCCGTATCTTGGCACACCGGCGCCGAAGTCGGGATCGTTCACGGAAAACTTTGACGCGACTTGGAGCCAACGATGGACCGTGTTTGGCGGAAATTGGTCAGCGCGGAATGGATCCTTGAGCACCGTGCCAGCCTCGGCGAACGGTGCCAAAGCGCTCGCGCTGGCTACCTGTTTTACTAATTTTACCTACGACGCTGATGTTTCGGTGGGTTCGGTCGGCAATGCCGGTTTGGTTTTTCGCGCCAGCAAACCGGACATCGGAGCGGATGCCTACTGCGGCTATTACGTCGGCCTCAATGCCGGTAGTTCCACTTTGGAATTTGGCTATTCCAGCAACGGCTGGCACGCGATCACCAACGTCACGCTGCCGTTCACCGCGAACACTTTTTATCACCTCAAAGTGAAGGCTCAAGGTTCTCGGATTCGCATCTATGTGACCAATACCAATCAGCCCGTGGTGGATATGCGCGACAACAATTTCGCGAGTGGTATGCTGGGAGTGCGGGATTATTGCACCGATGGCGACCGGTCGTTGTCGAGCTTTACCCATTTGGTAGCCACGGAATTGCCGGCGGGAATGCAGGCGTGGTATCGCCTGGAAGGCGATGCTACCGATGCCGGCAGTTACGGCAACGACGGCACGCTGGTGGGCAATGTGCAATTTGTGTCCGGCAAATCGGGGGCGTTGGCCGCGCAATTTGACGGCAGCGCGAATACTTTCATCAGCATGCCACGCTCAGTCAGCACGAATTTTACCATTTCATTCTGGGTCAAGACCACCGCCGCCGGCGGCAGTGGCCAATGGTATAACGGCCAGGGTTTGGTTGATGGCGAAGTATTCGGCGTAGCCAATGATTTTGGAATTTCGCTTGTCGGGAATTGTGCCGCATTTGGCGTGGGCAATCCTGACATCACAATTCTTTCGACCAACCTCATCAACAACGGCGCGTGGCATCATGTCGCTGCGACGCGTGATGCGGTCAGTGGCCTGATGTGTCTCTACGTTGATGGTAGTTTGCAAGCGAGTATAACAGGCCCGACTGGCTTGCGCGCGGCTCCGGCCAATTTGCGCATCGGCAGTTTGCAAACTGGTGTCGCTGGCGGTTTCTTGGCGGGAACGATGGATGACGTGCAGATTTTCGACCGAGTATTCAGTGCCGCTGAAGTGCCGACGCTGATGAATCATGCGCCGCAGCTCGCGCCGATTTCAGATGCGACCATTTTGGCCGGACGCATGCTGACCATGACCAATATCGCTACGGATGCCGACGGCATGGCGCAAACTTTGACGTTCAGTTTAATCAATGAACCAAATGGCGTGGCGCTCAGTTCCACCAACGGTCAATTGCAATGGCGCCCCAACATTTCGCAAGCCGGAGCAAATTATCCGTTCGCGGTGCGGGTCACGGATAACGGCACGCCTAGTATGTCCGCGACTCAGTTCTTTTCTGTCGCCGTGCTGGAGCCAGCAGCGCCAGTTATTGAGGCGGCGGTTTACCAGAATGGCCAATTGAATTTGCAAGTCAGCGGAGACGCTGGGCCGGATTATTCCATATATGCTAGCACGAATTTGATGGCGAGCGCTGGCGGCTGGAATTGGTTGCTTACGACCAATCCTGCTGCCTTGCCGTTTCAATTCTCTGACGCAATGGCTTCCGTTTATCGCCAGCGTTTTTATCAAGTTCAGCTCGGCCCGTGATCTCCCATTTTTGAATTTATGCATTTTGTAAAATATTCTTGGTTGCTCGTTTTCGGAATCACTGGCGTGATGTGGGCGGCGGAAGTTTTACCACCTTTTCCAGCGGACACGAATCAATGGCTGGAGCGCACCTGTTTCCAGACCGGCAAGGGTTGGACGGCGCGGGCTAATCTGCGTTCCGATGTGGCCATCGTTTACGGCATTGATACGAATCTCCCAGCGCGCATCGAATCGTGGCGCGAACGCGGCTATCGCATTCATGTCATGACTGGCGTGGCTTGGGGCGAGTATCAAGATTATCTCTACGGACGCTTCGACGGCATCAATCACGAAGACGAGGCGCAAACGGAAAAAGACGGACGGAAGATTGGCCATGGCGGCGATGTATATTACATGTGCCCCGGCACGAATTACGGAAAATTTCTCTGCGTTGGCGTGCAGCGCGCACTGGATGCGGGCGCGGAAGCTATTCATCTGGAAGAGCCGGAGTTTTGGGATCGGGCCGGTTATTCGGAAGGGTTTAAGCGGGAATGGCGCAGTTATTACCAAGAAGAATGGCAAGCCCCGGATAGTTCTGTGGATGCTCGCTGGCGCACCGGTAAATTGAAATATTTTCTCTATCGCCGCGCGCTGCAGCAGGTGTTCGATTACGTCCAAGACTACAATAAAAAATCCGGTCGCCACGTTCGTTGCTACGTTCCCACGCATAGCCTGCTGAACTATGCGCAATGGTGCATCGTCAGTCCCGAATCCAGTCTCGCGCAGCTCAATGGCTGCGATGGCTATATCGCGCAAGTCTGGACGGGCACTTCGCGTGAGCCGAATCGTTATCGCGGCGAAGTGCGTTCGCGGACGTTTGAGACCGCTTTTCTCGAATACGGCGCCATGCAAAATCTCGTCCGCTCCACGGGCCGTTCCGTTTGGTATCTGAATGATCCGATTGAAGATAACCCCAATCACGACTGGACGGATTATCGTAGCAACTGGGAATCGACGCTGACGGCGTCGCTGTTTCAACCGGAAGTGTCGCAATACGAAGTTGCGCCATGGCCCGAACGGATTTTCAACGGCCATTTCCCTCGCTCGGCCAACCGTGAAGACCGCAAAGCCATTCCGCCGGAATACGCCACGGAATTACAGACGGTTTTCAGTGCGCTGAACGACATGAAGCAGCCGCTTGTAGAATGGGATTGCGGCACGACGGGTCTGGGTGTGCTCGTCAGCGATTCGCTCATGTTTCAGCGTGGCCAGCCGACTCCAAGCGATCCACATCTGGGAAATGTTTACGGCCTCGCCATGCCGCTACTCAAACGTGGTCTGCCCGTGACACCGGTGCAATTGGAGAACGTCGGCATCACGAATTATTTAAACGGTTTCAAGATTTTGCTCCTGAGCTACGACGGGCAGAAACCGCTCTCGCCCGCAGTTCACGCGCCATTGGTGGATTGGGTCAAACGTGGTGGCGTGTTGATTTTTTGTGATGCTGATGCCGATCCGTATCTCCAAGTCCGCGATTGGTGGAACAGCGAAGGGAATCATTTTGCCACGCCGCGCGAACATCTTTTTGCGCAACTTGGCCTGAAATTTCCGCTCGCAGCGGACAAATTTAATGCCATCGGCAAGGGCGGCCTGATTTGGCTGCGCGAACGTCCGGCACATTTTTCCGCCAGTGCGGCAGGCGCAGAACGGGTAGTGAATGCCGCCAAACTGGCCGCCAATTCAATCGGTCTGGAATGGCGGGAGAAAAATTACCTTCTGCTTCGGCGCAGGCTGTATGTGGTCACTGCTGGCTTGGACGAATCCATCGCCGGTCAGCCGCGTGTAGTGAACGGACGTTTCGTGAATCTGTTCGATTCGGAGTTGCGCGTTCTGAATCAAGTCACGATTAGTTCCGGGTCGCGGCAGTTTCTCCTCGATCTTGATGTGGCGCATCGTCGGCAGCCGCATTTACTCGCCGCCGCGTGCAAGGCGTTGCTCAAGGAAGTCACGCGGAAAAATATCAGTTTTACGATTGAGGGGATTGAACAGACCCAGGCCATCATGCTGCTGGAATCAGCCAAGCCGCCACAGTCGGTGATGCTGGACGGAAAAAAACTCGCGACGTTTGAATATTCCGCCAAAGAAAAATTACTCTGGATTCATTTCGAGAACGAAGTGACACCGCGTGAATTGAACATTTCGTTTTAATCTAAAATTAATCAGCCATATTTATCGCCATGAACCGTCGAGAATTTATCCGGAACACCGCCGTCGTGGCGTCCACGTTGGCGCTCGCGCCGACCAGCTTTGCCGTCGCCGCTGAAAAAGGTTTTCCCCTCGTCCGTCCGCCCGCAGGTAAACGCAAATTCAAAAGTGTCGCTGTCGAGCGCGCTATCGAGCAAGTGCAGGCCGGTATCGGAAACCAGGAATTGGCGTGGCTGTTTGGCAATTGTTTCCCGAACACACTCGACACCACCGTAGATTTTTCTGTTGTGGATGGGCGTCCTGACACCTACGTCATCACTGGCGATATTGACGCGATGTGGCTGCGCGACAGTTCCGCGCAAGTCTATCCGTATCTCTCGCTGATGCACGAAGACTCGCCGTTGCAACAGTTGATTGCGGGCGTCATCAATCGTCAGACGCGTTGCATCCTGAAAGATCCCTATGCCAATGCCTTCTACAAAGACGATGCCAAAGTCGGTGAATGGAAAAGTGATTTGACGGACATGAAGCCCGGCGTGCACGAACGCAAATGGGAGATTGATTCGCTCTGTTATCCCATCCGGCTGGCTTACGAATACTGGAAATTGTCTCGCGATACCGCGCCGTTCGATGCGGCGTGGCACGCGGCCATCAAGCTGACACTCCAGACCTTTCGTGAGCAGCAGCGCAAAGAAAATCGTGGTCCATATCACTTCATGCGCCGCACGGAATATGCCACGGATTCCGTGCCGGGACGCGGCTATGGCAATCCGGCCAAGCCGGTGGGGCTGATCCATTCGATGTTTCGACCGAGCGATGACGCGACGATTTTCCCGTTTTTAATTCCGTCGAATTTTTTTGCCGTGGTCAGCTTGCGCCAAGCAGCGCAGATGGTGGAACAGCTTCGCGGCGACCGCGAATTAGCCAAGCAATGCCGCGCGCTCGCCGATGAAGTCGAACAAGCGCTGAACGAACACGCCATCGTGGATCATCCGAAAGCTGGCCGAGTTTACGCCTTTGAGGTAGATGCGTTTGGTAATTATTACTGCACTGATGACGGGAACATTCCGAGCCTGCTATCGCTGCCGTATCTCGGCGCGGTGCCAGTGGATGATAAGATTTATCAGCGCACGCGGCGGATGTTGTTGTCGGCCGAGAATCCGTATTACTGCATCGGCAAGGCGGCCAGCGGCCTCGGCGGGCCGCACGTGGGTATGGACATGGTCTGGCCGTTGGGCGTGATTATTCAGGGACTGACCGCGACGAGCGATCACGAAATTCATAGCTGCCTCGACACACTGCGACGCACGCACGCGGGCACAGGCTTTATGCATGAAGCGTTTCACAAAGATAACCCGGATAAGTTCACCCGTTCATGGTTTGCGTGGGCGAACACAATCTTTGGCGAACTAGTATTGAAGACGTTCCATGAGTGTCCGCGATTATTGAATTGAAAGACACTCGCCAATCATTTTTGAATCAATGATTTTGTTCCTCACGAATTCACTTCTGCGTCCGTTGAATGCTTGGCACCGCTGGGGTCACTGGCTAATGATTGCTGGATTGCTGAATGCTGCGCCGAGCCACGCGCTCACGGCAGCGGAAGCCGACGCGAGTTTTGCCAGTTACAACGCCGCGTTCTATTTTACCAATGGTAGTAATGGTTTTTACCGAGCTACGACTGAAGGTGGCAAGACTTGGTTCTGGGAACGCGCGGAGCAGATGGAAATGATTTTGGACACTTACGAGCGCACGACGAACGTCGTTTGTCTGACAATGTTCAAAAACATTTTCAATGGCTTTGTGGCCGACCACGGTGAACAGTGGATGAGGAATGAATTTAATGACGACATCATGTGGATGGTGATTGCTTGTGCGCGCGCCCACCAAATCACGGGCGACGTCAAGTATCGCGCCGCCGCCAAAATAAATTTTGATCTCTGCTATGAGCGGGCTTGGTCCACGAATTTGGGTGGCGGATTATGGTGGAAAATTTCCAACCAGTCGAAGAACGCCTGCGTGAATGGTCCGGCGGCGATTGCCGCGCATTTGTTGTATCAGATTTGCGGCGACACCAATTATCTGGCGAAGGCGGAAAATATTTTTCACTGGGAGCGGGAGCATTTATTTAACCCGAACAACGGGCAGGTTTATGACCACATCACCGCCGCAGGGCAGGTGGCCGAGCGCTCCTTCAGCTACAATCAAGGCACGTTTATCAGCGCGGCAAATTTTCTTGGCCATACGAATGACGCATTACTAGCGGCGGATTATACGATGCATGAATTAAGTCGCGGCGGGTTGATGCCGAGTTATGGCGATGTTGGTGACGCTGCCGGTTTTAACGGGATTTGCGCCCGTTGGTTAGTGCGATTTGCCAAAGAGCGCGGTTTGAAAGAACGCTATCAACCTTGGTTGCGGGCCAATGCGGATGTCGCTTGGAAACATCGGCGGATTTCCGACGATCTCATGTGGTCACGCTGGCAGCAGCCTACGCCGGAAGGATTATTACATTCTTGGTCGTGCAGCAGCGCGATAGTTTTGCTGCAAGTGACTCCGCTTAGTAATTGAAATTTTTGTGGGAGTAACTTGCCCGCCCAGTATCTAAATCACCCCAAAGATGCGTGCAAATAGGTTGAGAGTGCCGTAAGTGACTGCGCTTAAAAACTGGCGGAACCCAGGAATTTGCAGCAACACGATGACGACGATAAAACCGTAGCGCGCAAAGTTAGCGTAAGCTTCGTAGCTCATGTTCGTCAGATTGCGGAGGACGTGGGAGCCATCCAGCGGCGGCACGGGAATGAGATTGAAGAAGCAGAGCAGTAAGCTGAGTTCAGCCGCGTTCACGCACATTTCCATCATGGCAGAGGAATGCAGCAGTAAGCCAACTTTCGCCAGACCTACCAACAAAAGCCCCAGCACCAGATTCATCGCCGGTCCGGCCATGGCGATGAGCATTTCATCACGCTTAGGATTGCCGAGATTGCGCGGATTGAAGGGAACCGGTTTCGCCCAGCCGATCAGAAAACGTCCTAGTCCAGCGGGTAAAAAAATCATCAGGAGCGGCAGCAGCACGGTGCCGATCGGGTCAATGTGCACGAGCGGATTCAGTGAAACCCGACCTTGCAAGCGCGCGGTGTCATCGCCGCATTTCCAGCCGACCCACGCGTGCGCAAATTCGTGGCAGGTCAGCAGCAAAACCAGCATCAGATACATCAACAGCCCTTCGGCGATATTGTCCATGCCGGAAATTTAGCCAGCGCGGCGGCGTGAGTCGAGGCTGGACGCGGCGGCGAATTTTTTTAGACTGTAAGCATTATGTCATTACTCGCAGGAAAAACCGGTATCGTTTTCGGCGTCGCCAACAAGCGTTCCATCGCTTGGGCCATCGCGCAGGCTTGGGCCAAAGAAGGGGCTAAACTGGCCTTCACGTATCAAGGCGAACGGCTCAAAGATAACGTCGAGGAACTCGCGGGCACGTTCGGCGCCGACACGTTGATATTGCCTTGCGATGTGACCAAAGACGAAGACATCGCCCGAGTGTTCAGCGAAGTCGGCGCGAAATTTGGCAAATTGAATTTGCTGCTGCACTCTGTGGCCTTCGCCCCCAAAGATGCGCTGGAAGGTCAGTTTGTGAACACCAGCCGCGAAGCCTATCGCATCGCGCACGACATCAGTGCGTATTCACTCGTGGCGCTGGCGCGCGGCGCGGCGCCGTTGATGACCGAAGGCGGTAGCATCGTGGCAATGAGTTATTACGGCGCGGAAAAAGTGGTGCCGCATTACAACGTGATGGGCGTAGCCAAAGCCTCGCTTGAAGCCAGCACGCGCTATCTGGCTTATGATTTGGGGCCGAGCAAAATCCGCGTGAACTGTATCAGCGCCGGTCCGGTCAACACGCTGGCCGCGCGCGGTATCAGTGGCTTTGGTGAAATGATCAAGATTTACGAGCAGCGCTCGCCGCTCAAACGCAACGTGACGAATGACGAACTCGGCGCGACGGGCACGTTCCTCGCCAGCGATGGCGCGGCGGCGATCACCGGCCAAGTGCTTTACGTGGATTGCGGCTATCAGATTATGGGCATGTGAACATGGTGCCGAAAAAACCAGCCCCGCTGGATTTCGGCCATCCGCCGGAAACCGTTCAATTCTGGAAGCGCCTCGTTCGCGAGGCGCTTTCGTTTTCGCCGAGCACACCGCTCTACGTTTTTTCCAGCGAACCGATTGCTGAACGGATTTCCGAGCTAGATGCCGCGCTGGTTAAAGCCGGTTTCCCGCTCAAAACAAAAAATCCCAAATTCAAAACTTCCTTCCAGCATTGGCTTTCCTGCAAAACTCAGCCGGTAGCACCTTTGCTGCGCTGGTGGCGAGAGCAGGGGCGCGGGATTGAAGTCGTCAGCGAATTTGAATTGCGCGCCGCCCTAGTCGAAGGTTTTGCGCCGGAAAATATCCTGATTAACGGCCCGGCGAAACATCGCTGGCTACCACGATTTGAGGTGCGCGATCTGTCGGTGAATTTCGATTCGCCTGCCGAATTAGCGGCGTTGCTTCCACTGGCTAAAAAACTGAATTGGCGTCTGGGGATTCGGATCCTGACCCGTGAAGAAGTGGACGCTGAAAACCCGCAGTTTTCCACGCAATTCGGCTTTGCGCCCGCCGAAGCAGTGGCTGCCTTGACTCAACTTCTGGCCGAACCGGCGCGCATGGAGACGGTGCATTTTCACCTGCGTTCCAACGTTTCCTCCGTGGCCATATTTGAGCGGGCGATTGCGGAAGTGACGGCGGTCTGCCAGGCGGCCAAGTTCCATCCGTTGCATTTGGACATCGGTGGCGGTGTGCCGGTGCGCCATGTTTTAACGCGTGGCAGCAAAGTGTTTGACGGCGAGTTTGGCCTTGGTTCCTTTGCCGAAATGCTTCGCCAATCGGTGAAATTGTTTCCCGCTCTCCGCGAAATTTGGCTGGAGAATGGACGCTTCGTCAGTTCCGGCGGCGGGGCGTTGGCTATCAAAATTCTCGACGTAAAAGAGCGTGGCGGGGTGCGCCAACTCATTTGTGATAGCGGACGGACGTTGAATGCACTGCATTCGCTTTGGGAACAGCACGCACTGATTCCTTTGGAAGAGAGAGTCGGCGAAGAGGTCCTAACGGTGGTTCACGGCCCGACGTGCATGGCTTTCGACCAAATTGCGCGAATGTCGCTACCACGTTCGTTGCGAGCCGGTGATCACCTCCTCTGGCTCGATGCGGGTTCGTATCACATTCCTTGGGAAACCCGGTTTTCCCACGGCCACGCCGCTGTCTGGTGGCACGATAAAAAAGGTATGCGTTTGGCGCGTGAAGCGCAGAGTTTTGAAAATTTCTGGGGACAGTGGAGCGGCGTGAAATAATTCTCGGGGCACGGTGGAATGGATCTCTTTTGACCTAGCCGCCCGCGAAAACTGGCTGAAAATTCGCTTCCGTCAAAATCCGCGCCACCTCGGTGCGTTGGTCGCCCTGAATCTCGATCTGGCCAGCCTTCACCGTGCCGCCCGTGCCACAGGCGCGTTGCATCGCTTTGGCCAACTGCTCCTTTTCCGGCAGGCCGATGCCGACGAAATTTTTCACCACCGTCACCGTCTTACCGCCGCGCCCCGCCTTCACGCGCAGAATATCCACCCGTCCACGATGTTTCCGCACCGGTTTCGGAGCGTGAATGGATTCCACCTTGGCCGCCAACGGCGCTGCTACGGGTAAACCTTCGCTGGTCAAGACAGCAAAAGGATTATGCGTCAAACTCGCGCCACCGTCGGTGGGAATGCGTTTGGAATTGGACATTCTTCAGGCTGCTAAGATTTAATCTACCGGTAAAGCAAGGATTTGAAATACTCACTTGTCCGCCCTTGAGGCAGGCATCAATGCGATTGTCATTCCGCAGGCTCAAGCCTAGGATGAAGCCATGTTGTCCGCCCAGCAGATGGCCACCCTCAACGCAGCCGATTGCGAAGTGGCTTTTGACAATCGCAACCGCCAGCTTTACGCGACGGATGCTTCGCCCTATCAGATCATCCCGTCCGCCGTTGCCTTCCCCAAAGACACCAAACAAGCCGCGCACATTATCCAAGCAGCGCTGGTCACGGGCTTGGCCGTCACGCCTCGCGGCGCGGGCACCGGCTTGAGCGGCGGCGCGATTGGCGACGGACTCATCATTGATTTTGCTCGGCACAACCGGCAGATCTGGGATTTCAACAAAGAGGAACGCACCGTGCGCGTTGGCGCAGGCGTAGTGCTGGATCAATTGAATAAATTTCTCCGAGCTGAGGGTTTTTGCTTCGGTCCCGATGTCGCCACCAGTTCCCGCGCCACACTCGGGGGAATGATTGCGAACGATTCTTCCGGCGCACACACGCCCGTTTACGGCACCACGGGGCAACATGTCCGCGAAATTGAAATCGTGATGGCGGATGGCAAGATCACGCGCATCGGGGCGCACTTAGAATCGCTACATCATCAACGCGCCATTGTGGAAGATCTCGTGGCGCTGAATTCCTTGCAAATCACAGAACGATTTCCAGCAGGCCTATTGAAACGCTGGCCGGGCTACGGTTTGGCGCGGGCGATGGAAACTCCCGGCAGCCTGATTCCGATTCTTTGTGCGAGCGAAGGCACGTTGGCGGGCATTTTTTCCGCGCAACTCAACATCGTTCCTGTGCCCGAAGAACGTGGCGTGGGTTTGATTTTCTTCGCCTCGGTGGCCGAAGCAATGCAGGCGACGGAAGAATTACTCGACCTCCAGCCCGCCGCCATCGAACACGTGGATGCCCCGCTCTTCGATCAGACGCGCGGGCAACGCGATTTTCAAGCCGTGCGCGCGCTGCTTGATTTGGAGGCGCAGCCTTGTCAATCCATCCTTATCGTCGAATTTTTCGCACATTCCAAAGATAAGCTGGCGCAATTGCAGAAACGCAAACTTGGTTTGCGTCAGCAAATCCTCAAGAACGAGCGAGAACAGGAATTGGTCTGGGGCATGCGTAAAGCGGGGCTGTCCTTGCTCACCAGTTGTAAAGGCGATGCCAAACCGGCGTGTTTCATCGAAGACGCCGCCGTGCGCCCGCAAGATCTGCCGGGCTATGTGAACGGTTTGGAAGCCATCTTCAAGCGCGTAGATGTCACCGCGTCGTTCTACGGCCACGCCGCCGCCGGCTTGCTCCACGTGCGGCCCGTGCTGGACATGCACAGTGCGGACGACTTGAAAAAGTTCCGCCAGATTTCTGACGATGTCGCTGATCTGGTCGCGGAATTCAAAGGTTCGCTCGCGGGCGAACATGGCGTTGGCATCGCGCGCACGGAATTTCTCAAGCAACAAGTCGGCGCGGAACTTTACAAAGTGATGCGCGAGATCAAGGCCGCGTTTGATCCGAATAATCTGTTCAATCCCGGCAAAATCATCGGCGACGGACGCTACCGGATTGATAAACATCTGCGCATGGGCGCGGACAAACAACTCATTCCGCCCTTCGAGCCGCATCTGGCATTTGCGTCCCGTGATGAATCCTTCGTTGCGAATTTGGAACAATGCAACGGCTGTGGCGGCTGCCTCAAGCAGACCACCACGATGTGCCCAACGTATCTGGCTACCGGCGAAGAAGGCATGTCCACGCGCGGTCGCTCCAACCTCATCCGCGCCGCGCTGGAACACCGCGAAATTAATGACCCGCTGCGTTGTGAAGAATTAGATTACGCTCTGGGCAACTGCCTTTCCTGCCGTGCGTGCACCAACGAATGTCCGTCGAACGTGAACATGCCGTTGCTGAAAGCCGAACTGCTGCACGCCCGCACCAAACGCGATGGCCTGCGCTTACAGCAACGTTTGATCAGTTCCGTGGATTTTCTCGGCCGCGTCGGCACCAAACTACCGCGCCTGACCAACGCCATTTTTAATTCTCACACGGTTCGACATATCTTTGGGAAATTTTTTGGCCTCACCGGCGAACGCCCGACTCCTGCCTTCGCACTCGAACGTTTTGATCATTGGTTCAATAAACGTCCGCACGACACCACCGGTGCGCGCGGTCGCGTGATTCTGTGGGACGACACCTTTGCCCGCTATCACGAACCGCACATCGGCATCGCTGCGGTCCAAGTTTTGGAAGCCGCCGGCTACTACGTCACGCTCGCCAACGAACGCAAATGCTGCGGCCGGCCCGCTTTTAGCGCGGGCAATCTAGATGAAGCCGCCAAGCTGGGCGCGCACAACCTGGCTCTGCTCGCGAATGACGATGCGCCTATCATTTTTCTCGAACCGTCGTGCTACTCAATGTTTGCGGAAGATTATAAGGAATTAAAACTGACCGGCGCAGAAAATCTCGCCGCGCGCAGTTTTCTGTTTGAAGATTTCATCGAAGCTTTGCTTAAGAGCGACCCGAAAGCGTTGCTTTTCGACCACGAGCACGGGCACGTGGCCATCCACGCGCATTGTCATGCGAAAGCGCTGACGAACACCAAAAACGCCGTGCAACTCGCCTCACGTTTACCAAATCGCACGGTGAAGCTGCTCGATACCGGCTGCTGCGGCATGGCGGGCGCCTTCGGGATGATGGCATCAAAATACGAACTCTCGCTAAAGATTGCGGAGCCGCTGATTGAGCAGATCAAGCATCAGCCTTACGGCACGACGGTGGTGCTTTCTGGCACCAGTTGCCGCCATCAGGTGCAACATCTCGCGCCGGTCCGCACTAAACACATGGCGGAAGTGTTGGCCGAAGCTTTGGTTTGAGCTGGCACAACTGGCCCTGCTAGAGCCATTGATTCACGCGGGGAATATTGAGATTAATCCGGCCGGATCATTTCAAATCGTTCGCTGGTTTTACAATACCAGTGCGGCGAGGCCATGCGGCCGATGGTTAATAATTTTTCTGTCCGCACCCGCTTCGTCGCCACATCAAACAATTCGTCGCGCAGATGAACACGTTTGATCAGCCCAATCACCATGCGGTTGCCGCCGATTTGCAGTGTGCCCCACTCGACACATTCCAGACTCGCAGGCGCTTCGATGATGCGTGGTGGTTTGACGACGCTGGAAGGTGCGGCAGTCAAGCCGGCGCGCACCAATTCATTCTCGCCAAATGGGAGTGACACGGCGCATTGATTCATCGCTTCCGCAATTTTTTCATCCACGAGATTCACGACGAATTCGTGACCCGAACGGATATTGCGAACGGTGTCTTTGGGTGTGCCATCATCGCGGTCACCGGGTGCGAAGGCGCAGATGGGTGGATTCGCGCCCATGAGATTGAAGAAACTGAACGGTGCCGCATTTACTTTGCCGTCGGCGCTGATGGTCGTGACCAAGGCAATCGGACGGGGCGTGACGAGGCTGGCGAGAATCGGATAAGCGCGGTCAGCGAATTCTTTTTCGAGGTCGAGTTCCATAAATTGAATTTAGGCGGAACGTTTTAGCCGGGCGACATACGCGCCATCCACTTCGTCCACGAAGGGCAGCAATTGGCGTTCGGTTTCTAATTTGAAACTGGGATTTGCGGCAAGAAATTTTTGCACGACTTCAGAATTTTCTTCCGGTTCCAAACTGCACGTGCTGTAAACCATCGTGCCGCCGGGCTTGAGTTTCGTGCCGGCCTGATTGAGCAAATCAAGCTGCGTGGCGCGGAGCCGTTCAATTTCTGCGGACTGAATGCGCCAGCGCAAATCCACTCGGCGACGCATGACGCCAGTGTTGGAGCAGGGGGCATCCACGAGAATGCGGTCAAAGCTGGTGAGCATTTGCTGAATGCCGGTAGTGGGCATGACGATGTCTGCATTCGTCACGCCGAGGCGCTGGCAATTCTCGCGAATCAGTCTCAACCGATCGGGCCCGAGATCGTGCACGATGAGTTTGCCGGTGTTATTCATCTGTTGCGCGATGAATGTGGCTTTGCCGCCGGGCGCGGCGCAGAGGTCTAAAATATTTTCTCCGGGTTGCGCATCGAGCAACGCCGGGGCGAGGAGCGTGCTGGGATCTTGCAAATAAAACCAGCCGTCGCGAAAACTGCCGAGCGAGGCGAGCGGTGGGTGGCTGATCAGTTCAAATGAAATATTTTCGCCGAGCCAATCGCGGCTGACAAAATCGCACGTGACATTTTCTTCCCGCCAACGATCGGCGAGTTTGGCGGCATCTGTTTTCAGCGTGTTGAGGCGGGCAAAGGTATTCGGTGGGCGATTATTCCATTCGAGTAGTTGGCGCGTATGGTCATCGCCGAATTGCTTACGCCATTTTTCCACGAGCCATTCGGGATGCGAATAACCCAGTGCGGGTTGAGAAATTTTTTGGTCGGCGAGAATTTTTTTGATGGCGTCAGCTTCGCGCAGATAGCCGCGCAGGACGGCGTTGAGAAAGCCGACTTGATGTTCGAAGCCGGCGCGCTTGGCGAGTTCTACGGTCTCGTGAACGGCCGCGTGTGGGGGGATGCGGTCGAGCCAAAAAATCTGATAGAGGCCGAGGCGCAACAGATTTTGAAGCACAGGTCGCTGGGGGCGTCCGGGCGTGGTTTTGCGTTCGATGAGGCGGTCGAGCGCGGCTTGCCAGCGCACAACGCCGCAGACGAGTTCGTGGCAAAGCCCGCGATCAGCGGGGGAAAGCCGGGCATTGGCGAGCGCAATTTCGAGGAGATTTTCCGTAAATTCGCTGCTGTTCAGGCGTTGCGCTAAAATTCGCGCCGCAATTTGTCTTGGATTTTGTTCGTTCAACAACTTTAATAAAGTAATTCTATTCGCAGGACGCGAGATAAAAAACTTATGAAAGACGAATTCGAAAAACTAGCAGCCACCGGAAAAATTGAAGGTAAACACGTTGCGGCCCTCACAGAGCTCGCGGAAGCGGGCTGTTGCACGCACCGGAGTTGGGGTTTTGGACGTATCAAAACTGTGGATACGGTCTTCGCCCGGTTCACGATTGATTTTCCGGGTAAGCCGGGACATCCAATGGATCTGGCCTTCTCGGCAGAATCTTTGAAGCCGGTGCCCAAGGATCACATCCTCGCCCGCAAAGCCGCCGACTTGAACGCGGTTCGCCATCTAGCCGCGCATCACATTGACCTGATTAAAATCGTGCTCCACAGCTTTGGCGGCAAAGCCACGCCAGATCAAATCATGCATTCGCTCGTGCCGGACGTTATGAGCGATGATTGGAAGAAATGGTGGGAGACGGCCAAGCGTGAGATGAAAAAAGACGGTCACTTCATCGTGCCGCTCAAGAAAACGGAATACGTAGTTTATCAAGCGGAAGAAACCTCGCTAGCGGATCGTTTGCTCGCGGATTTTCGTGCGGCGAAAGGTTTGAAAGCTCGCATCTTGGTCGTGGCCGAAATGCTTAAGTCCGGCAATGACATCAAAGACAAAGCGGCGTTGGCGACGGAAGTCATCGCCTCGTTGAACCCTGACATCGTAGCTTATCAGCGCACGCAACCAGCGGTGGCATTGGAAGCAATTTTCTCACGCGACGAATTGCGCGAAGCCGCCAAACTGGCTCCGGCTGCCGACGAAGTTTCCGCCGCCCAAGTCTGGGCGCAAGACGGTGTCAAATTCGGGCCATTGGTCGAAGCGATTCCTTCCGCGAAACATTATCGCGCGCTGGAGTCATTCAAGTCGGCCAACCCGGATCGTTGGGTGGATGTCTTGCGCAGCGCCTTAAATTTCGTTTCCGCTAAACTTGCGAAGGAAATTGCCGGTCTGCTTGTAGAAAACGGCAAGCTGGATTTGCTCAAAGAAACGCTCGCCAAACTAATCAATCAGCACACGGCCAGCACGGAATTGCTTCTCTGGTTCGGTCGCGAACGCAACGAAGACTTCGTAGACATCCTTGGCCCGGAAGTTTTTCGCGCCATGCTCACCTCTATGGAACGCGATCAATTTAATGAACGTCGCTCGAATCGCCTGCGCGATTTTATTCTCGAAGATCAAGGTTTGATCGCGGAATTGACCGCCACTGCGGACATCGAAGTCGTCAAAGATTTGACGCGCGCGTTGAAATTATCACCCGTGTTTGATGACATGGATAAACGTTCGCTGCTCGCCCGCCTCGTCAAAGCGCATCCTGGCGTGCAATCACTCGTCAGCGGCGAACAGACCAAACAGGAAGCCGGCTTGCTCGTTTCTTGGGACAGCCTCGAACGTCGTCGCGCCGAGTATCAGGAGATCGTCGAGAAAAAGATTCCGGCCAACTCCAAGGAAATCGCCATCGCCCGCAGCTACGGCGATTTGCGCGAGAACCACGAATACAAAGCTGCCAAGGAGATGCAGAAGATTTTGATGCGTCAAAAGGAAGACTTGGAAGCCGCTCTGAACCGGGCGCGCGGTCAAGATTTCGCCAACGCCAAAACCGAACTCGTCGGCCCCGGCACGATCGTGAAAGTCACGGACACTGCTAACAAACAGAGTGAGACCTTTACGATTCTGGGCGCGTGGGATTCCGATCCCGACCACGGCGTCATCAGCTATCTCACGCCCATCGCGATGGCTTTGTTAAACCATAAAGTCGGCGACGAAGTTGAAGTCGAGAGCAATGGCGCGAAACGGTTGCAACGCATTGATTCCATCGCCGCATGGAAGACGGAAGCGCCCGCTGCCTGATAAATTAATCACTAAAAAAGGCGCGAAGATTAATTTCTTCGCGCCTTTTGTCTTGGAGAAACTCTTAACTCACGCTTTGCCGCCGAAGGTCACATAATCGTCGGCGTCCAATACGTCAAACCAGTTGGTGATGTCTGTGCGGTTCGGGGCAACGGCTTTGTGAATGCCGTTAAAAAATTCGCGGCCATCAGGATTATTGGGGGCGAGATTTTCCTGCCAGTTGGACCAAGCAAGAATTTCCGGCATCGTCTTTTTATTTTTCGCGTTGGCCGTGATCCACGCGAGCACTTCCGTGTCGCTCTTGGCTAATTCTTTTTTCAACGCCTCAGCATCAATCCCGGCAAAATCCAAGAAGCGTTGGTCGAGCGGACAGGCGTAATGATATTCGCCATTTTTGCCGGTCAACGTTGCGCGGCCTTTGTCGAGCATACGCGGAAGAATGACGTAGCCGCCGAGGCGGACGCGCGGGCTGCGGGGTGGAAATTGGGTCAAATCAGGAGTATTCAGAGGCATATTTTTATTTTTGGTTGCACCGCTTAGTGCGGCAACGAGGAAGTTGCACTCAAAATGGTGAATTGCAAGTGACGCGTAAAAATTTTATTTTGGGCGGGTGAAACACTCTGGAAAAGCCGCGCAGTCGGCACTGACAATGATTGGCCTATCGGGCATGGCCGTGCTAGTGCTGCTGGCCGTTGCCTTTTTAGCCAAGGTCATCGGCTCCTTCGTCATTGGTCTGGCAGGCGTGCTGGGCGTGCTGTGGGTGTTGTTCACAATCTTCACGTTTTATTTTTTCCGCGACCCCGATCCGCACCCTCCCACCGGCGCGGGTCTTGTCATTGCGCCTGGTCATGGCAAAGTGGATACGATTGATACCACGACGGAGCCGGAATTCATGGGCGGAGAATGTCAGCGCATCTCCATTTTTCTTTCCGTGTTCGATGTCCACGTCCAGAACTCGCCGGTCATGGGGCGCATTGCGTATTTCAAACATTCACCCGGTCAATACCTCAACGCTATGCGCGCCGACTGTGCGCAGTTCAACGAAAATGTGTTGCTCGGCATCGAATCCATTGAACCCGCTGGCCAAAAAATCGGCGTCCGTCTTATTGCCGGTTTGATTGCCCGCCGTATCGTGCCGTGGGTGGCGCAGAATGATCCCGTGCAACGGGGCGAACGCATCAGCCTCATCCAGTTCGGTTCACGCGTGAATGTTTATCTCCCGAAGCACGCCAGGATCAAAGTGAAACTGGGTGACCGCGTCGTCGGTGGGCAATCGGTGTTGGCTTCATTTGAATAAGCTCATGGCTGAATCCTCCGATAAAAAATCTGCGCCCTTGCCGGAAGGTGAAAAGCTGAAAATTTATTTTCTGCCGAACCTGTTCACGGCGGGAAATCTGTTCTGCGGTTTCGTGGCGCTGACTTACATTGTCGGCGCCAACCTTAATCCTGACGCGAACGGCTTCGTGAATTGGATGCCTATCAAGAAAGCTCTCGCCTTCATTTTGCTCGCGTGCATTTTTGATTTATTTGATGGTCGCGTCGCGCGGATGATCGGCTGTGAAAGTCCTTTTGGCCGCGAGTTCGATTCGCTAGCCGACTTGGTTTCGTTTGGCGTGGCGCCCGCATTTCTCGTGCATCGCGTCGTGTTACACAACGCCTTGCCGGATGATTACGCAGAAGTTGGCTGGCTGATCGCCTCCATTTATTTAATTGCCGGCGCATTTCGCTTGGCGCGGTTCAATTGTCTTTCGGCAATGAACTTGCCGGGTGCGGGTAAAGATTTTCTTGGCTTCCCGATTCCTTCCGCCGCTGGCCTGGTCGCGTCGCTCACGCTTTTCATCATCAAGCTGAACGAAAAAGAAAAAGACCTCGGCTACTGGGGTTGGGCGCTGCCGGTCGTCCTGATTTTTCTCTCGGCGATGATGGTCAGTGAGGTCAAGTATCCCAGCTTCAAATCGCTAGGGATGCGTTCGTCCACCACCTTTTTGAAATTGATCATCGCCGTGATGTTTGTCGGCTGCCTGCTGGTTCTGCGCGAAAAGATTTTATACTACGTCCTCCCGCTTTTTTTCACCGGCTATCTGCTCTATGGGTTTGTGCGCCCGCACATCTCCCGCGCTTGGCGGAAAGAAATTGAAGAGGACGACGATTCGGAGGCGGCTAGCTAAATGTCTGAAGTCCCTCCAGTTTTTTTGGCAGCAGTTGCTGGCTTTGTCATCGCGCTGATTTTTGCGTCCATTCCCGTTGGTCCCATCAACCTGACCATTCTCAATGAAGGTGCTCAACGTGGTTTTCGTTGGGCGTTCATGATTGGCTTGGGCGCTTCCGTGATGGATGCGATTTACTGTGCGATTTCCTTCACTGGCTTCTCACAATTTCTGCACAACCCCACCGTGAAAGCCACGATGCAGGTGTTAAGTTTTTTCTTCCTACTGTTTCTCGGGCTGAAGTTTCTCCTCGCGAAAACGGTCAAAGTGCCGAACAAACTGGACGCGGCTTCGGAAAAACTGGAGGCGCGCATCGAGCAAAAGATTCATCCGCACTCCGCTTTTATGACCGGCTTCATCCGCGTGCTGGCCAACCTCGGCGTGCTCGTTGCGTGGGTGGTTTTGTCCGCAAGTCTCATGGCGAACAAGGCGTTTTTTACCGACCAAGATTGGGTCGCGGATACGTTCGTGGCCAAAGGTGCCTGCGTCAGCGCAGTTTTTATCGCCACGACCGTTTGGTTTTTATTTTTAAGTTTCGCCGTGTCACGTGGGCACGGGAAATTTAGCGCCAAAACGTTACTGCGGTTGCAACACGTTTCAGGCCTTTGCCTGATTGCCACCGCGCTTTTTGAAGGCGGGCAGATCGCCTGGCACTTCGCTCAACACAAAATTTAATTTATGCTTAAAGCTGGAATCGTCGGACTCCCCAACGTGGGAAAATCAACCTTGTTCAACGCCGTCACGCGCACGCGCAAAGCCGAAGCGGCGAACTACCCGTTCTGCACCATTGACCCGAACGTCGGTATCGTCACCGTGCCCGATGCGCGGCTCGCGGTGCTGAAAGAAATCGCCAAAACCCAAGTCACTATTCCGGCGGCGGTGGAATTTGTGGATATCGCTGGGCTCGTCAAAGGCGCGTCGCAAGGTGAAGGTCTCGGTAATAAGTTTCTCACCCACATCCGCGAAGTGGACGCCATCATGCAGGTCGTGCGCTGCTTTGAAGATGCCGACATCCATCACGTTGCCGGTAGCGTGGATCCCATCCGCGACATCGAAACGATCACCACGGAGTTGGTGCTTTCGGATTTGGACGCCGTCCAGAAGCGCATGGGCAGCATCGCCAAAGATGCCAAGCGCGGTGACAAAGAAGCGCTCGCCCAAGAAGCCATTCTCAAAAAAATCGAGCCGCATTTGAACGCTGGCAAACCCGCGCTCACCCTCGAACTCGCGCCCGAAGAGAAAGCCATTTCCCGCCTGTTCTGGTTGATGACCGACAAGCCGACCATCTTTGCGTGCAACGTGAAGGAGACTGATTTGGCCACGGCGGACACCAATCCGCACGTCCTGAAAGTGCGCGAATACGCTAAGAACCATTTTGCCTGCGAAGCCGTCGTCATCAGCGCGCAGATTGAAAGCGACTTGATTGATTTGTCGGACGAAGAAGCCAAGGAATTTTTGAAGGAACTCGGCGTCAGCGAATCCGGCGTCGGCGCGCTGATCCGCGCGACGTATCATGTGCTTGGCTTGCGGACGTATTTCACGGCGGGCGAAAAAGAAGTGCGCGCGTGGACGATCCATAACGGCGATACCGCTCCGAAAGCAGCGGGCGTCATCCATTCCGATTTCGAGCGTGGCTTCATCAAAGCCGAAACGGTGGGCTATGATGCTTTGGTGCAATGCGGTTCCGTCGCTGCGGCTCGCGAAAAAGGTCTCTACCGTATGGAGGGCAAAGAATACGTCGTGAAAGACGGCGACGTGCTGCTGTTTAAATTTAATGTTTAGACAGAATGACAGAATTTTCAGAATGAAATCCGGATTCGGATTCGGTTGATTCTGTAAATTCTGTCAAAAATTACGGTCTTCGTTTTAACCCAGCTTGTAGCGCCGCATCGTTGGCTCAATTTCCTGTGCCCACGCGTCAATGCCGCCGAGCAGGCAGCGGACGTTCTGCAAACCGTGCCCCATGAAATAGGCGGCAGCATCCAACCCGTTCTTGCCTGCGTGGTCAATCACCACAATCGGATTGGTATTGGAACCAGAGCCCATGACCTGTTGCATGACGGTCTGGGACAGCAGCACGGAACCGGCTATGTTCACCGCTTCGAATTCTTCGCGTGAACGCACGTCCACGAGTTTCACTGACGGGTCGGCTTGGATGAGTTCCGCCAGTTCTTTGGGTGAAATCAAAACCTTCGCGTCACCCTCGTGGCTGGATTCGATGTGCGCCAACACTTCGGTTACGTCCAAATTACCGTTGCGCGCGCAGACTTCCGCCAAGGTTTCGGTCGGCTGAAATCCACAGCTGCTGCAGCCGCCAATATGATAGCGCCGAAACAATGCCCGTTGCGCGCCGGGAAATTGTTCCAGCACGGCGGACATTTGTGTGAGTCCGGTGATTGGTGCAGAAGTGCTCATTGCCCAAAGAATTTCTGGATCTCTTTCACCACGTCCACGAAACGATCCACTTCGTCCTTGGTGTTGTAAAAGTAGAAGCTGGCGCGGGCGGTGGATTCCACGCCGAGTTTGTGCATGAGCGGTTGCGTGCAGTGATGACCACCGCGCAAGGCCACACCTGCTTGATCGGCGAGCGTGACAACGTCGTGGGCG
>CAIWFB010000147.1 GCA_903911825.1 uncultured Verrucomicrobia subdivision 3 bacterium | reverse complement strand
TGCTGCTACCTCGAAGCGGAATCAACAGCTTGACGGAGACCTGAAAATCCAGTTCCCTTTGCTCGGAAGGTGAGGCACTTTTCGAGCGCCACCCGCCGCACTTTTCAACCGCCGTTTACAGGTGGTTTGGACATCGCGACTTTGGGTTGGCAGTGCCGACATCTGCCGCAGCAATTCAATTTGTGGTGATGCGTGAAAAATCGGCGCGATCAGCCAACGTTATTCCCTGATCTGCTCGTTCCTTCAACCAATTGCAGCAGGTCAGCCACAAAATCCAATTTCGTAGATTCGCTACTGCATTGATCTCAGCTAAGTGCTCGTAGGTTATAAAAACCGCCAAACATAAAAGCGATGAATGTATCCAAAAGAACACTTCGCTTAAAGCCAGCAAAGGCACGCACCCGCTCCGGCAAGGTAAAACGGTCGCCACAGCGACGGGTAAAGATCCGAGTGGCTCCGCCTCATCGTCCACCCCGCCCTTCAGCCAAACCGGAAGTGGCCGCATCGTTGCGGGGCGATTGTCTGCAACTCTATCTCCGCGAAATTTGCCAAGTCAAACTCCTGACGCCACCGGAGGAACGGGCGCTTGCGCGCCGAGTAAAGCGGGGTGATCGGCAGGCGCGGGAACACATGATCAAAGCCAATCTGCGGCTGGTGGTTAAAATCGCGCGCAACTATGAAGGCATGGGGCTCCCGCTGCTGGATCTCATCAACGAAGGCAATATCGGGCTGATGAAAGGAGTCAGCCGCTTCGAACCCAAAATGGGAACTAAGCTTTCCACCTATGTCTCGTGGTGGATCAAACAAGCCATCCGGCGGGCGTTGTCAAATCAGGCAAAGACCATCCGTCTACCCGTGCATATCGTGGATCGGTTGGGACAGATTCAGCGGGCCAGCACACATTTGCACCAGACGTTGAAGCGCGAACCGACCGATGAAGAGATCGCCGCTGAGCTGGGGTTGGCGACTCAACGCGTCCGCGAATGTCGTGACGCTTCGCGGTCACTCATATCGCTTGATTCACCCGTCGGCGACGACGAGTCCCTCCTGATTTCGGAGGTGATCGCCGATCCAGCAGCGGTAGCTCCCTTGGATCAGCTCATCAAAACGACGAATCAAAGGCTGCTCCGCGAAGTGCTAGCCACGTTGAAAACGAGAGCGCGAAAAATTTTGGCCATGCGCTTTGGCCTGGATGGGGGCGAACCTCAAACCTTGGAAACGGTTGGCCACCATTTCCGCGTTACCCGTGAACGCATCCGGCAGATTCAGGATCAGGCGCTGGAAAAATTACGCGTAAAGATTCAGAAACAACAGCGAGTTAACTATAGCGATAATTAATTTATGAACCCTCCCTCCCAACTCAAGACCTTGGCTGACTTGATGGTTCAAGCCAATCATTACGCGGAATTTTGTCTGCGCAATTCGGGTTCCCTGCCGCCCACCTTGTTCTTAATCGGCACGGCTGGGCCGTTGATGCTCCTGCCGGAGTCGCTGACCAATGAACGCGACAAAGATAACTTCGCCACCGCCGCGCGGTTGCTGTGCATCGCTCATAACGCGACGGCGTGTGTCATGGCGCTGGAGGCGTGGCTAAAGACGACTGCCCCGGGTGAACCGTTGGATTTGACCGAGCCGCCCTCGGAAGCGATGGATCGGCAGGAGGTCGTGGTGCTCATGGGCGAGGATCGTAGCGACCAACGGCACCAATTCCTCTCCATCATCCGCAGCGACAACGGAAAATTCTTTGGCCTGAACGAAGCGAGTATTGCCACCCCTGACAACCTGACGGGACGGTTCGCGCATATCTTGCCGCCGAAGGTTCCCGATCAAGACACGCAAGCGATCGCCCAAACGATGCTTAAGGTGGCGGGCATTAAGACGGTCCGCTTAGGCCAGCCGTCACGCCGCCGGTGATGGATTTCATCCTTATGAGAAAACACAAACAGACCACTATGAAGATTGATGGCGTCACCATCACAGTGGACGCCGGCGTGCGCAAACTCATCCGGCAATTTCATGAACTGCCCGGCGTGGAGACCTATCACAGTTGCCAAGGGCATCGGGGTGCAACGGACGCTTACGTTCATTTTGGTGGCCCGGGTGCCTGCCAATTATTGGTGCCGTTGGCGCAGATGATTCTCTCGGAACATTGGACGACCTGCCAAAATCGCCCCGTATGTCGGGGTTCGTTTGGCCGCTCCGTGAGGCTGGAAGTCACAGGGACGGGCATGGTCTTGCGCTGGGATCCCAAGGACTACCGCCGGTTATTATTGATGATCGCTAATTTGCGAAAATCGTTTCCCGTGGGGCACGAATAGCTCAGCTACTTAACAGCCATCTGCAAATGGATGGTTTGGGCTTGCGCCCTCATGCGGCGCGATTAATTCTTTGCATCTATGGCAAAATCATTAACGAAATCACAAATCATCGGAGCCGTGGCGGAAACCACCGGCCTCACCAAAAAACAAGCCGCTGCCACGTTGGAAGCAATCGTGAATCTGGCTTATAAAAACGCCAAGAACTCGTTCACTCTGCCCGGTCTAGGCAAGCTGGTGCTCGTGAATCGCAAGGCGCGCATCGGTCGCAATCCCGCCACCGGCGAAGCCATCAAGATCGCCGCCAAGCGCGTGGTCAAATTCCGCGTGGCCAAAGCCGCCAAGGACGCCATCTTGGGTGATAAAAAATAAGCTTGGTTGGTTTGAACTATTCACGGCGAAGGGTCTCCCCTTCGCCGTTTTTGTTTTTCTCGTCGGCTGGTTACTAGAGCAACGTCAGTTGCTGATTGGTTGGTTCGCGCAGATGGCTAACGCCCAATCCCAACAGGCGCAGCGGACGCGACACCAGTTTCTCCCGCCCCAACAAAAAACAAGCGAGCCGATAAATTTCCGTCGCCTCGGTCAATGGTTCTTCGACCGAAATCTGCCGGGTGAGGGTGCTAAAATCCGTGTAGCGGACCTTCACTTGCACCGTGTGCGCGCCCAATTGACGGCGCTTCAGCCGTTGCTCAATGTCAGCCGCTTGCTCCTTGAGGCAGGCGCGCAGCACCGGCCGGTCTTCGGTATCTTTTAGAAAGGTTTCTTCGCCGCTGATGCTCTTGATCTCGTCACCGATTTCAAGCGGACGGTCATCTTCGCCCATGGCAAATTGCTTGAGCCTCGGGCCGAAAGAACCGACCAGCGCACGCAGGTCGCCCGCATAATCCTGCAAATCACCGACCGTGGCGAGGCCCACCTGTTTCAGCGTTTGTTCGGTGACTTTGCCAACTCCATAAAGCGTTCTCACCGGCAGAGGGCGTAAAAATGGCACCTTCTCAGCATCAGTGATAACGGTGAGGCCATCCGGCTTCTGATGGTCGCTGGCGATCTTGGCCAGCAGCTTGTTGGAGGCAATACCAATAGTGGCGGTCAACTGACGTTCCGAGAGGATACGGTCTTTTAATTGACGGGCCATAGGCAGGGCCTTGAGCAAAGAGGCATCGGCATTATCCCCCTGACAGATGCCTGAAACATCCACATAAGCCTCGTCGACGGACATCTGCTCCACGATCGCACCCGTGGCGGCGATGATTTCCATGATCCGGCGGGATTCCTCGCGGTAGGCGTCCATGCGCGGGCGAACAAAGATGCCTTTGGGACAGAGGCGGCCAGCCGTGGCACTGGGTAAGGCGGAACGCACCCCGAACTTCCGGGCCTCATAACTGGCGGCACACACCACGCCGCGCTGGGTCGGTGGCGCGCCGACAATGACCGGTTGGCCACGCAACTGGGGATCATCGCGTTGTTCCACGGAAGCGAAGAACGCATCCATGTCGAGATGAAGAATCACGCGAAACATTGGCCAAAGATTAGCACGTAGAATTCAAAGACAGAAGGCCCCCCGTTGGGATCAAGTTGTTTTGGTGAACAAATGCTTCTCAAAACACTGGCGCTTTCCCATTCCGAAATGGGGTTGCCGCTTGATATATTCGGTCGCCTGCCCATTCACAACTTGCGCGTCATCACCGAAAACTTGATGAATTTTGAATGCCTGCCTGAAGCCACCAACACTCTGGCCATTTGGGGCCAAGGCAATGCCGCCGAGCTGTTGCACAAAGTGCCCTGGATGGCCGACTGCGATGGGTATTATTGGGGCGATATTGACGAACACGGGTTCCAGATTCTTAGCCGCCTCCGCAGCAAGTTTCCGAGCATCCGCAGCGTGATGATGGAGGTCGCCACGTTGAAAAAATACCACCATTTGACGGGCGCAGGTGAAAAGGCTGGCAAACCTCCCAGCAATCTTACCACTGAAAAACAGCAGGCATACGATATCGTCGCACGCGAGAACCTGCGCCTGGAACAGGAGAAAATCCCGCAACCGGCATTGGAGGATTTTATCACGTTTAAGCACTAAATCATTTTTATAGTGTTTACATGATATATCGGCTTTATTATGTTTAAGTGATATGAAAGACTATGCGATCAAAACACCGCAGCAGCTTGGCGCTGTCCTTGAAGGATACCGCAAGAGCCAAGGGCTGACCCAAAAAGCTGCGGGATCCAAGGTGGGGCTGGCCCAGAGCGTGGTGTCGCTGCTTGAAAAATCTCCGCAGCGGGCGGGGCTGCCCCGCGTCTTCAAGTTGCTCGCCGCTCTGGATCTTGAAATCGTGGTCCGGCCGCGCGGAACGTCGGCCCGCAAATCAGAATGGTGACGTATGGGACGACCCAGCAAATCTCGGGTGTTGTCCGTTTGGATGAACGGGGAGCGGGTTGGCGACTGGCGGCGTTCAGGCGGCAGACAGGAGTTCCTTTATGCGGAATCATGGCTTACCTCGTCTGCGGCCAGACCCATCTCGTTGTCACTACCGTTGCGCCCGTCGCAAGAACCATATCGTGATGGGGTTGAAGAATTTTTTGACAACCTGCTGCCGGACAACCGCCAGATTCGCGAACGGATCCAGCGCCGCTTCCATGCTGGTTCCACTGGTGCGTTCGATTTGTTGACTGAAATCGGACGTGACTGCGTGGGGGCTTTGCAGTTGATGCCCGAAGGCCAGATGCCAATGAATGTGAGGCGAATCACTGCCGAGCCATTATCGCGGGCTGGCGTGGCCGATCTGCTCAGCCGGTCATTGGGCGAAGGATTAACTCGTGAAGAACCTTCCGATGACACGTTCCGGATTTCCCTTGCCGGGGCGCAGGAAAAAACAGCGCTGCTATTCCGCGATGGCAAATGGCTATGCCCGACTCAAGCCACGCCAACTACTCACATCCTGAAACTTCCGCTCGGGGTCAGTCCTCAAGGGATTGACCTCTCCACCTCGGTGGAAAACGAGTGGCTATGTTCCGAGATTGTCCGGGCCTACGGAATTGAAACCGCTAAATGCCGGATGGAAACATTCGGCGAATTCAAGGTGCTGGTTGTTGAGCGGTTTGACCGCCGGCTGGCAACCGGCGGCAAATGGTATCTCCGGTTGCCGCAGGAGGATTTTTGTCAGGCAACCGGAACTTCCCCCGGATTGAAATATGAAAACGACGGCGGGCCGGGCATCGCGAAGGTGATGGAACTGCTACTGGGATCAGAACAGGCTGAACAAGATCGCCGGGATTTTATGCGCACGCAGCTGGTTTATTGGTTGCTGGCGGCAATTGACGGGCACGCCAAGAATTTCAGCGTCTTTCTGCTTCCCGGCGGCGCCTACCGACTAACGCCGCGTTACGATATCTTGTCCGCCTATCCCGTGCTGGGACATGGCCGGGGAAAGTTGTCGCCCGAGAAAATCAAAATGGCCATGGCCGTGCAGGGCAAGAACCGCCATTACCGGTGGAATGATATCCATGGTCGGCATTGGCTGGAAACAGCGAAGCACTGCGGACTCGGTGGAATGCAATCCATCGTGCTGGATATCATCGACCGGACGCCGGACGTGGTCAAACAGGTGCACGCTAAAATTCCAAAAGGATTTCCCGCTCAAATTGCTGACTCAATCTTGGATGGAATCAAGGCAAACACCGAACGGCTCAAAGCAGACTTGTCCAGTTGAACTACGGAACCTATCGAAAGTCCGAGTGGCCGCCTGTCCTTTTGTAAAGGACAGGTTTATTTTTACCTGACTCTGTTTAAAGCACACATTTACCCGTTGAATCTGGCATCCTTGTCAGGCACAAAATTGAATGATTCATTTTAACTGACTATATTTCCATCGGTTGCTGCGTCCAGTCCACCTGCAATTCTTCCCGGATGAAACGGGTAAAGGGTTCAATCCGCAGTTCCGTGGAAGCCGTTTCCAAGGCGTTGAGATATTCCTTCCGCCGACGGTTGCGCACAATAGTCCTCCGATACCCGGCGGAGGTCAGCATCAGATTCATAGGAAAACGGGCCACCCGCCCGTTCCCGTCACGGTAAGGGTGAACGAACCCGAACAGCCAGTGCCCCAGAAAGGCTCTGACGATCGGTTCCTATTCTGACCGTCACCTGCTGCAGGATGAGGCACTGACCAACGTGCAAAACCGGATACGCTGCCGCCGGATCTCTGCCGCGGCCAATTCGCGGGTTCTGCTCGCAACCAGGCAAAAGCCTCCGGCGAAAAATAAAAGCTCACCATTAGTTAAATAATTCTCAACTTCAGGGACGGGAGGCCGAAAACGGTATAATCAAGTCATGCATAAAACCGCTCCAGATTCCCTATGACCACAGTCGACAACTCCATGACCGTGTTTTCCTCGCCCAAAGCGGCCGATTCTCTGAAATGTGAGGCGCGCACGCGGCCGCGCAGCGGAATAAATAATTTTTTCACGAGCGACACCCCCCCGAAGCTTAAAATAAGGATGTATGAAATTATCATCTACCCACAATCGAAGGTTGCGCGACTACATCAATGATGCCATCGCGCAAGAACCCACCGCCACCCCAGCCGTTCAGGTTTTCCGCAGAAGACTGGAAGTCAATTACGGATTACCCATTGTCATGGAGCGACTCGGAGCCAATGCCTCTGCCGGCGGCACGGTTCGGCCTTGCTGGGATCAACACACCGAGGTCCGCCATCATTCCATTGATCTGGAGCCTTACGAAAAGTGGCTCCGACCCCACAAGCTGGCCCATGAGCTGATGCACATCGCCTTGGAATGTGAGGCGCATGCCGCCGGCAAACGCCTGACCTGCGGCACCTCGCCGCAAACCCCAGCCAGGCTATTATCCCTGTGCGACCAGCCCCCAAAGCCGAATGACGCCGAACTCATCAGTCGGATGGCGAGTCACGCCAGAAACACGTCGGTCGACCTGGTGGTGGAGGCCCGTTTGCAGCGCGAATTGCCCGCGATTGCCGCCGCCCAGTGGGTTGGCCTGCACCTGTTTGACAGCTCAAACCGAAGCTCTCTGCAAGGCTGGCAGGTCTCGCCCATCTTGCGCCAGGCTCTGGAAGCGCTGATCGCGGTTCGCTCTCTATTTGTGGACACCAGCTTTCCCAACCCGTCGCTGTCCTGCTTTGAACAGTTTCGCGGCACGCCAGCGGGTGCCATGGCTGAGCAACTGTTTGCCGAGTTTAAAACCCGGTTTGACCGGGGTCTTCAACCCGGCGAACACTACGAGTTGATGAATCGCCACGCGGAAATCGTCGGGTTACCGGGCTTACACAGCTGGTCGCCCGAACCAGTGTTCCGGCTGCTCCACCCCGCCCCCAAACTTTCAGCGGCTTTGAAAGGTTTGGACCTCGCGTGAAATTGGAACCGCTGACGATTACTTTTTGATCACTTAATTTATCGGGAGCGGAATTGTTCCCGCACTTTGGAACAACGCTCCCTCACCAGCGTAGCCATCGCTTTGGTGGTAGGCTGCTCAGTCAGCAATCCCGGAATTTTCTCCAGCAGGATTTCCGCAAGCTCAAGGACACGCTGTTTTGCCATTGGCTTGGCTAGGCGAGGTGAAGTAGAGCAGTTGGTTGTTGCCCGTGTTCGTAGTCGTTATCGCAACAGCTTGGCTGAGAAGCGATTGGTCGAACGTGCATTCTCTGCCGCCAAAGAACCGAGTGCCAACTAAGTTAAGGAAATGAACAACGTCGCTGCTTGCTGCATATTTAATCGTGAAGATTTCATAAATGAGTTCGTCGATTATTGCGACGTGCCAAAGACCTCTACTTCCGCCAGCGCGGCGGACTGTCCAACTGGAAGCGTAACAAATGTCAACCGCAGAAACCTTCCGCTGGCACTGGCTGCCGCAATATCATCACGGACTTCTTTGCCGTCCGTGGATCGAGATTGGTCGGAGATGGTTTTCCAGTTGTTGCTGCCGTCGTCAGAGATTTCAATCCAATAACGCCAATTACCGGCCGCCGGAAAGGTCAGCTTAGTTTCAGTCACCTTGACGATCCGCTCCAAGTCCACACTCAACCACGCGCTCTTGTCACCCTTAGCAGCCTGCCAGAAAGTCGTGATTTTGCCGTCATTCGCCAAACGTCCGCTGTGGTCAGGCGCTTCGCTGCTGGCGCGCGTCGGATTTTCTCGGCCAAAACTAGTAACTGCTAAACTGTTGGTCTGTCCTGTGAAGCGGATGTAAGGGCACGGCTTCACCGGCGGAGTTTTTCCGGCAACAAATTTCGGTTCGCCGAGAGAGTTAATCTCGATCGTCGCGTCTTTAAGTCCCAGTGAAGTCGCGCGGATGATTGTTTTACCCGCATGATAAGAGCGAAATTCAATCGCCGCCTGACCGGCACGAATGGCGATGTCCGAATCCGGCGCGAAGGTGATTGCTGGACCAGTCGGAAATTCGCCCGGCCCGGACTCGATCGTCAGCGTCACCGGCGGACAGTTGCTGATGATTTGACCGACCTGATCAATCACGGTGACGATGAGTTGTGCGTCGTCCGTGCCATCCACGCTCTGCAAAGCGGTTTTGTCCGCAGTCAACTTCAGTCCGGCGGGAATTCCATTCGCCGGCCACACGGGTGGCGGGACGTGTTTGTATTCGTTGCGATACCAATAGTATTGGCGTTTCGGCAGCCGGAAATAATCAATCATCCCCATCGCGCCGAAATTGCGCCCGGCGATGCTGCCGTGATCGAACGCGCACCAAATTGCTTCGCCACTGCGCCAGGGAAATTTCTCCGTCTGCAAATCGCCCCAGCCCGGTTCATATTTACCTGGACGATCCGCCATCGTGGATCCGTATTCAGAAACCACGCTGGGAACTACGGGATTGAGAAACAGCCGCGCGCCGTCACCATTGTAGCCCGCTACGTCACCGAGCTTATCGATTTCCCCGCGCTGGCAACCGCCAATTGCCGCCGGACGCGTGGGATCAAGTTCGTGGGACAAAGCAACAGTAGCTTTGAGCAATTCGCGAACCTTTGGCAGCGTGGATTGCGCGGTGAAAAAGACTTCGTTGTCCATGCTCCACACGATGATGCTCGGGTGATTGCGATGAATGCGGATCATTTCGCGCAAACTATCCTTCACGCTTTGATCAAAACCAGGCTGGTCCTCTGGCTTCGGCGGGTAAGCGCTGACGCCCCAGGGATTTTTGAAGGAACCCGTGCCCCAAAAACAATTTTCCGACCAGAACAAAACGCCGAGTTCATCGCAAGCGGCGGAAAAAGATGGCGCGTGCGGATAGTGCGAGCCGCGAATGAAATCGAAACCGGCGTCCTTGACCATTTTCACATCGCGAAAAAATCCACTGTCCGCCACGGCGTCGCCCCAACCAGCATGATCCTGATGCGCGTTTGCCCCTTTGAAATAATAGTGCTCGCCGTTGAGGAAGAAACCCTGGTCGGTCGTGAACTTGAACCAGCGGAAACCCAGCGGCGAAGTGAAATCATCCACCGGTTTGCCGGCATCGAGCACCGTGGTCTTCACCGAATACAGATAAGGATGATCCGGATGCCAGAGTTGCGGATTGGCAATGGGCTGACTTGTCTGATCAAAAACCACGGTTGAATTTGCCGCGAGAGTTTGCGTGGATTCCATCTCAGCGACCAGATGTCCCGCGGCATCGCAGATGGCGGTTTTCACCTTGGCGGCTTTGCTTTTGCTAGAGTCGTTCACGATTTCCGTCTTCACGTTCACCGTGCCTGATTCCTTCGAGACCTGGGGCGTGGTCACGAATGTGCCATACCAAGCGACGCGCAACGGCGCAGTGACGGCGAGTCGCACATCGCGATAAATGCCGCCGCTGAAGGTGTGCTCCCCTGCCCTTGGGGCCAGTTGGGCGTTCCAGAGATTGTTCACGCGCACCGCCACGACATTGTCACCGGACTTTACTGCATCGGTAATGTCAAAACTGAACCCATTGTAGCCGCCACGATGTTCGCCAACGCGCTGCCCATTAACAAAAACTTCCGCCACTTGAAACGCACCGTCGAACTCCAAATTGATTCGCTGACCACGCCACGCTTTGAGCACGGTAAAATGTTTCCGATACCAGCCATAGCCGATGTAAAACTTGGACGAGGCAAAGTAGGGAATGCTAAAAGAGTGCGGCAGACCAATGGTATCCCAATCCGCGTCCTTGAACTTGATTGCTTTGGCATTCGTGTTGTCGCCCAGTTGAAATTTCCATTCGCGGTTAAAATTGCTTACCTGGCGCAAATTGTCGCCTTGGGCATTCAGCGCACTCATTGCAAGGATGACCCAAAGCAACATCCACTCCGGCTGCAATTTAATGATCCGGTTCAAATTCATGGCTTGATGGTTCTCATGGCGGAGTCGAACACTTGAACATCTTTGAGTTTTGTTGGTATGTCCGCGAAATGATCGCGCCAGCGCAGTTTGAGCGGATTGCCCTGGAGCGATTTCACTCTGGCCTGAACTAGTGCGTCATTCTCCCAAACTATTTCTACTTCAAAACCACCGCGCGCCCGCAAGCCTGAGACATGGCCGGAACTCCATGCTTTTGGCAAAGCGGGGAGCAGTTCAATTTCAAAAACGGCGTTCGTATCGCAAATCTGACTTTGCAAAAGCATTTCGTTGATTGCCGCCGTCTGGCCGAGATTGCCGTCGATCTGGAAATCGCAGAAACCCGGAAAGCGCGCCGTCAGATTTGCGTTCACGGCATTTTGTAAATGAGTGTCGAGAATTCCCAGAGCCGAATCGCCTTCGTGCAAGCGCGCGTAAGCATTGGCCTGAAACGCACCCTGCCAGCTACCAATCTGGCCCTTTCGCCACATCCCTTCGCGATCAAAGATTTTCCGCACGCCGGCTGCTAGTTCCGGCGTTCCACGCGGCGTGATTTGCGCGCTGCAAATCAAACCCCAACTCGACAACGCCTCGTCGTGCGCCTCGCGCGGCCAGTCCGCGAGAAACTCCTGTAGCTCGCCCGTGGTCGGGCTGATCTTCATCGGCGGCAAACGCGGTAAAGCTTTTTGAATTGCAGCGCGCAAGTTGGCGTCCGTGCCAAGAATCTCGGAAGCACGGAGGCAGTTTTGAAAAAGCTCACGAATCATCTGCATACTCGCCGTCGGACCAAGACAAACCGAACCGCGCGGGCCGTCTGGCTTGCGCCAGATGTTTTCGAAGTTTGTATCCGGCCCGGTCACGAGCCAGCGGTGCTCCGATTCTTCGATCAACGAGTCGAGATAGAACTGCGCCGCACCTTCTAATACGGGCCAGAAGTCGCGCAGGAATTTTTTGTCGCCGGTGAACGTGTAATGTTCCCAGACGTGCTGACACAACCACGCGCTGCCGACTTGGAAAATGGCCCAGCGCGCCTCGCCGGACACCGGACCTACCGTCCGCCAAATGTCCGTGTTGTGATGCGCCATCCAACCGTGCGCACCGTAGAGTTTCGTCGCCACGTTTGTGCCGTCCACGCTGATTTCGCGCGTCAATTCGAGCAACGGCAGGTGGCATTCGGAGAGATTCGCGGCTTCAACGGACCAGTAATTGATTTGCGCGTTGCAGTTGATGGTCCAGTTCGCGGCCCACGGCGGGAAAAGTGAATTATTCCAGATACCCTGCAAATTCGCGGGCTGCGTGCCGGGTCGCGATGACGCGATAAGCAAGTATCGCCCGAACTGGTAATACAGCGCGGCCAAGCCCGGATCGCCCCCCGGCTGATAAGTTTTTACGCGCACGTCGGTTGGCAGCATCTCCGCTTGTAGCATACAGCCAAGGTCGAGCGACACACGGTTGAACAGTTTCTGGTAGTCCGAAATGTGTTCGGCGCGCAGCTTGGCGTAACTGCGACCAGAAATCTTCTTCAAGTCCCGCGCACATTCGGCAGCGGGATCTTTACCCTCGCGGCTCGGGCTTTTGTGCGGGCCGTTGTAACTGGTTGCCGCAACGAACATCAGCGTGACTGCATCACACTTTTCCGCCACGACGCCAGCCTCGGTGTAACACACTTTGCCGCCGTCGTTCTTCGCCACCAACCGCGCCTCAAAGGTCATGCCTTTCGGATTAGGGCCGGGGTCGTAGGAATTGGTCCGCTTGTGATAGCTATCGGAGTGGCTCGGGCAGCGTCCGGTCAGATTGTAGAATTTCTTCCCAACTACGTTAGTGTGGCGCAACTGGCTGTCCAACGCGGCGGTGAAAGAAATCTTCCCCGGTTGATTCGCGGTGAGGCGCACGATGATCGCCTGTGCTGGCTGCGATGCGAAAGTTTCGCGGATATACTTCACGCCATCCGCTTCAAAGCTCTCGCGGATGACCGCTATTTTCAGGTCAAGCTCGCGACTGTAGTTCGTTGCTTCACCGATGGTGGAGAAATCCATCCGTAGATTCCCGAGCGCGAGATAATTTTCGTTGTAACGCCCGAGCATTGTTTGCTCGACGAGTTTCTGCGCGTCGAGCTCCTTCCCTGCGAGCAACAGGCGACGTATTTCCGGCAGCGCTGGAAGGCCGTTGGTATTGATGTTCTCGTAAGGTTCGCCCGACCAGAGCGTGTCCTCGTTAAGATCAATGCGCGCCTGATGCACACCGCCCCAGACCGCGCCGCCCAACCGACCATTGCCGATGAACAACGATTCGCGCCAAGCCTCCGCGGGTTGCTGATACCACAGGCGAAGTTCACTACCCGCCGAGCCAACGGCTCCGGCGAGTAGTTTGGTGTCTACCATACCCATAAGCAAGATGAGCACTAACAAGCGCGCAGCTTGAACGAATATCTTCATCGTGAAGCCAAAAAGTGAAGCACCCAGAATGAACCAGCTGTTAGCATACGGCTACTACCTAGATGGGTGTCGTTCGGTTACGCCGCGACCAGACTTTTGCTTAAAAAATACCGCGCACAATACTGGTAACGAGCCTCGCTGCCGGAACCAATATTTTTGTTTTGTAGACATCCGTTGCCGACTCAAAATTTGTTTCACGGTTTTAGCAGGGCGAGAATTTTCTGGAAGGCTTGCGGATTGGTGTCTGGATCAGGATTCCACAACGAGGCCGCAAACGCGGGTTTGCTGGCGGAAATACTGACATGCATATCACCCCACAGCACGTTCAACGCGGGCGAATCGCTCCCCGCTCGATGAGTCAGGTTGTTGTATGAATATATTATGTCCGTCATTGTTGCCAACACAGGGCTCAAATCTGAAGTCTTTTTGGCGAATTGGTAATAATCCGGCACAAAGGTATTGATAAGATTTTTGGATTGCGGATAAAACAGAAAGCTCGACCGCGTATAAGAATTTGCCGTCGGGTCGTTGCAATAAGCTGGCCACTGGTTTTGGGGCGTCAGATATGTTTCATAAGCGAAGTTCGCCGTCGCACCCGCTTTGACCGCGCTGGGACAATAAAAACTTTTACCCGAACTGATGATCTTGCTGGTGTAAAAAACCCCGTGGTTGACTCCGGGGCGCGTCGATTCAACCGCCGCGCCGGGTGTGCCAGTCGGCGGAATGTCCGGCTGTGATGCCGAAATCGCGAACAGAAAATATCCTTGATGCGGGATTGTGTCCTGGCTCATCACGCGCGGCGGCAACAGGTCGTTATAATCTGGGCAATAGATCGCAAAAGAAACGCCCATCTGTTTCAGGTTATTGACACAGGAAATCCGCTTCGCCCGTTCTTTGGCGCGGGACAACGCGGGCAGCAGCATCGCTGCGAGAATGGCGATGATGGCGATCACGACCAGCAGTTCAATCAATGTGAATCCACTCCGCAAGTTCCGTTTCATTTTCATAGGCAAAATCATTTTTATTTTTGAAAAGATCAGCCGGTCCAACCCTGAACCCGCCCTTCTAATCAATCGTCACCCAACCCAGGGTGACAAATTCTTCAACAGCTCAGGGCAAATGCAGACGATAGAACACCGCCGGATTGGCCAGATTGATGTTCAGCACCAACTGGGTGCTGGTTTGGCTGCCCGGCACGTCGAACCAAGTATTTGTCGCGGCAGTCAAGCCCACCGAAAGCGCATTAGTTTGCGCCTGCAAAATCCAGCCGAGGTGATCCGCCGGCCACGAGAGCGTGAGCGTGCTGCCGTTGACCGTGGCAGTGATGTTCGTCGGATTCGTGGCAATGCCGGGAACGACCAGCAAGCTGCCAGCCCCTGCGATGAACGGCGAACTCGTGGCGGCGCTATAAACTCCAGGAGCTTGATTTGTTCCGCCTAACACGAGGCCGGTCACCTGATTCGTTTCCGCGAAGTTCAATTGAAGGATCGCTCCGTTAGCAACGGAGACGGTGTAACCTGGCAGGCTGTTGGTATTGACGACGATCAATGTGCCAGCATTGACGGTGGTGTTGCCGGTGTAGGTATCCGCGCCGGACAGGATAATCGTTCCTGCCCCGACTTTAACCAATGATTGAGCACCACTGATGACGCCGCTGATCTCACCGATAGCGGCGGTATTACAGCCAACGTTTCCATCGCCCACGCCCGTGATCGGTCCCGCCAGCAATACCGGACCCGACCAAACAGCACCGCCCTCCAGCCGGAGTTGGCCAAGTGATTCCCCTGTATCGTCGGACGAGAGATTCGGCGGTGGCAGATGCCCTGACCGGAGCCGACTTACTTGCTTAAACCACCCGAACAGCGAACCACACCGCGTGCAGATTGTCTGGGGCATTGGTGTTAAACCAAATCCATTCCTTAGCCGATTCATCGACGTGAATTCATATTTGGAGGCTAGATGAGACGTTGTAAAATCAATTGTGCAGCTGGAGCTAAACGGAGCTAGAGGCTCCAAAGTTGCAATACCCAATGTATTTAAAGGGTTGATATACTGAATGGCATTCAGAAGGTCAGGAGTTCGCCCCTCCTTGGCTCCACCATCTTACAAACCAATTTCTCCCGCTTGCAGTTTGTTCCGTGGTTTACCCTTTAGCCAAGCCACCACAATTGCTATTTTTGCGCTGATGCCAGATATCGTCCTCACCACGCTCAACGCCAAGTTCATCCACGCGGCGTTCGGGTTGCGTTATCTCTACGCCAATCTCGGTGAGTTGCAGCTCCGCGCCGTCATCGCGGAATTCGACATCAATCTCCGCCCGCTCGACATCGCCGAAGCATTGTTGGCACGGAACCCAAAAATCATCGGTCTCGGCGTTTATATCTGGAACGTCACCGAAACGCTGGAAGTCATCAGCGCCATCCGCCGCGTGCGGCCGGAAATCAAAATCATCCTCGGCGGCCCCGAAGTCAGTTACGAAACTGAAGGCCAAGCGATTGTTGAATTAGCCGATCACGTCATCACTGGCGAAGCGGATCTGAAATTCGCCGAAGTCTGCCGCGCACTTTTGGATGGTAGGGTGGGCAGTCCCTTGCCCGCCGAAGCTGCGCTTGAAACCGAGCGGCGCGCACGGAGTGACGCGCCCTACCCCAAAATCATCGCCGCCGAACTGCCCGATTTCTCCCGCATCGCCCTGCCCTACGATTACTACACGGAAGCCGATCTAGCCCACCGCATCGTTTACGTTGAAGCCTCGCGCGGCTGCCCGTTTACTTGCGAATTTTGTCTCTCGTCGCTCGACATTCCCGTGCGCCAAGTGCCGTTGGATCAATTTCTCGCGGCGATGCAGCAGCTCATGGATCGCGGCTTGAAACAATTCAAATTCGTCGATCGAACCTTCAACCTCCACATCGCCACTAGCAAAGCGTTGCTCAATTTTTTCCTCGAACGCTATCAGCCGGGCATGTTTTTTCATTTCGAGATGATCCCCGACCGCTTGCCGCCGGAATTGCGCGAGGTCATCGCTAAATTTCCCGCTGGCTCCTTGCAATTTGAAGTCGGCATCCAGACCTTCAATCCCGAAGTCGGCCAGAACATCAGCCGTCGCCAGAACTACGAACGCATGGCGGATAATTTTAATTATCTCCGCCGCGAAACCAGCGTGCACATCCACGCCGATCTCATCATCGGCTTGCCCGGCGAAACGCTCGATAGTTTTGCCGCTGGCTTCGACCAACTCATCGCGCTCGGCCCGCAGGAAATTCAAGTGGGCATCCTCAAACGCCTGCGCGGCACGCCCATCATCCGGCACGATGCGGAATGGCAGATGATTTACAACGCGCAGCCGCCCTACGACATTTTGCAGAATGGCCTGCTTGATTTCGCCACGATGCAACGCCTCCGCCGCTTCGCCCGCTATTGGGACCTCGTCGGCAACAGCGGTAATTTCGTCGCCGTCACCCCGTTGATCTGGAGCCACAACGCATCTGCCTTCCACAATTTTCTCCGGTTCAGCGATTGGCTATTCGGCCAGATCCACCGCACCGACAGCATTGCCTTGGCGCGGCTGATGGAATTATTGTTCAACTTTCTCACTCAGGAACTGGGCTTGGAACCCAAGCGCGTGGCGGAAACGTTTTGGCAAGATTGCCAGCGCACCGGCCGCCGCGATGCGCCGAATTTCCTGAAAGAATTTCTGCCCGAAGAAAACTGGCAAGTCATCCGCGACCGCGACCGTTCCCGGCCCAAGCGACAGGCCAAACACATCGCGGCATAAAAGTTCGCCTTCGCGCAGCATAAATATATGCTCTGCGCCGCTGATGAATTGGATTGTCGCCGTTTTAATCTCCGCGTTTTTTCTCGGGCTCTACGATCTCTGCACCAAACATTCGGTGCGGAGCAATGCCGTCACGCCGGTATTCTTTTTCAGCACATTGACGGGCGCGTTGGTCTGGATGGTTCTGTTGCTGGTGCAGGCGATTCATCCCGGCACTTTGCCAATCACGCTCGTCACCGATGCGCTGACGTGGCAGCAACATCTGCAAATCGTGCTGAAGTCGGCCATCGTCGCAGCGTCGTGGATCGGCACTTACTACGCGCTGAAACATCTGCCGCTCTCGCTGGGCGCACCCATCCGCGCCACCAGTCCCCTGCTTACGCTCTTCGGCGCGATTCTTTTTTTGGGCGAACGGCCGACGTGGCTGGAAACCGTGGGCATTCTCACGACGCTGGCGTCGTTCGTGGGCCTGTCCATCGCGGGCCAAAAGGAAGGCTTCCATTTTCACCGCAACAAATGGTTTTGGTTTCTCATCGTGGGGAATATTTTCGGCGCGATCAGTTCGCTCTACGATAAATACCTGTTCAGCACGCTGAACTTCTCGGTGCCGACGGTGCAATGCTGGTTCTCCATCTACACGGTGCTGATTTTCTCGCCGCTGGCATTGGGCTGGAAATTGAATCTCTGGCCGCGCAACCAATTTGAATGGCGTTGGACGGTGCCGTTCATCTCGCTGGCCTTGCTGGTGGCGGACTACGCGTATTTCTGGGCGCTGCGGCATCCGGACGCGCTGGTGTCGCTGGTGATGAGTCTGCGCCGCGCGAGCACGTTGGTGGCGTTCGCGGGCGGACTCTATTTCTTTCACGAAAAAAACGGCTGGAAAAAATTTCCCGCCGTCGTCGGAATTTTGATCGGAATCGTGCTGACGATTCTGGGGCGGCCTTAGACCACTTCGCGGTAAACGTCCGGATGTGGACGGGAGATCACGACGGCATTCACCAACACGCCGGCTTCGGCCAACACGGCGCGACCAGCGGCGACACCGGCTTGCACTGAAGAGACATCGCCGGTCATGGAACAGAACGCTTTGCCACCCATCGCCATCGCGAGACGCACTTCGAGGAGTTGCACGTCGGATGTTTTGGCCACGGCGTCCGCGGCTTGAATGAGGGTGGCGACGTTGAACGATTCGATGATGCCCAGCGCGCCAGTCGTCTCCGCCGGTTGCGTGCGACCGAGCGCGACGAAAACGTCGGGATGCAAATTCGCGATGACGAAGCTGTCAATCAGGCAGCCGCCCGCATCGACACAGCCAGCCTCAACGGCAGCCGTCACGCCAGCGGTTTCGCCGCCCACCAGCACCATATATTTGCCGGAGCAAATGGAGCGCGAAAGGAGGAGCCGCACATCACCGGCTTTGAGCATGGTGTCCGCCACCTGGAAGCCAGCGGCGATGCTCGACAGTTCAATCAATCCAACAGATTTTTCGGCCATAAAATTATTTTTCCAAAATGATTTGTTTGTCGTTCAGCTCGCGCACCACGCCCGCCATCGGCGCGTGCAGAATGGCGCCCAGTGCGTTCGGCGCGGGTTCGCCGATGATTTGTCCGAAGCTCACGCGTTCGCCAACTTTTACCTTGGCGATACACGGCGTTCCGGCGCTTTGTTTGAGCGGCAATACAAGTCGGCTTGGCGAAATTTCCTGACGCACCAGCGGCGCGGGCAGATCATAATCCAACACGTGCATTTTTTTGGCGAGCGTCTTGATGGGCACGCGGCGACCATCCATCATCGCGTGCGGCTTGGGATTCATCGGACCGGTCCACTTCATCTGCTTGGCGCGCATCATGGACTTGGCGTCGTCGCAGGCTTCCTTAGGAAATAATTCTTCCGGGCAGGAATACAACGTGCACAAACCGCACGAGCAGCACATCGCCGCCCACTGATTGAAATAATCTTCGCCGGTGCCGGTGAAGGCCAGCGTGCGCATGACTTGATGCGGTTCGACGGCGTAGCCGAGCAAGAAGCGCGGGCAATACTCCGTGCAATAACGACATTGATCGCACGCGGACTTGCCGATCTTCGCCTGCATTTTGGCCGGTTTGATTTTGCGTTCGATGGTGTGATGCGTGCGCGGCAAAATCACGACGCCCGTGGAAGTTTTCGTGACGGGCGTGTCGAGGTCATCGGTCGTCGTGCCCATCATCAGACCGCCGAGGCAAAGCACCGGGTCGTCCGTTGAAAGACCGCCCGCGTATTCGATGCACTCGCGAAACGTCGTGCCGATCGGCACGCGCAAGGTCGCCGGAGATTTCACTGCGCCAGCAATGGTGAGCGTTTTATGCGTGAGCGGTTTACCGTCGTGCGCCGCAGCGATGTTCACGAATGTCTCGACGTTATTGACGACGACGCCGACCGCGATGGGAATACCGCCGGGTGGAATCAATTTGCCCGTGACGTTATAGACCAAATCGTATTCATCGCCCGCTGGATAATAATCACCGAGCAATTGGACGCGGACGTTCGTGCCTTTGCTTGCTTCTGTGACGGCGGCGACGGCGTTTTTCTTTTTGCCTTTGACGCCGATCACGCCTTCCTTCGCGCCGACGGCTTCGATGGCGAGTTGCATGCCGCGCACCAGTTGGGCCGCGCTTTCTTCCATGGTCACCGCGTCCTTGTGCAGCAACGGTTCGCACTCTGCGCCGTTAGCGATGACGGTGTCGGCTTTGGCGTTGAGCTTGACGTGCGTCGGAAATCCACCGCCGCCCGCGCCGACGACCCCGGCCAACCTGACTTTTTCTGCTAAGTTCATTTCGTTAAGTTATTTTTTTGGCCACAGATTCACACAGATTTTAAAGAGAAATTTTTGTTTTCGTCTGTGGCTCAAATTTGAGTTCCGTTGGCGGTTGCGCTGGGCGCAATCACCACTTCCACGCCGCGTTCGCGCAACGCCGCAACCAATTCCTGCGGTGCGCGGCTGTCCGTTACAATCGTGTCCACCATATCCAATCCGCACAACGGCGAGACGGATTGCCGACCGAACTTTGAATGGTCGAGGCACAAAATAATTTTCTGCGCGGCCTTCAACATCGCCCGCTGGATATCAATCAGCAGTGCGTGAGAATTAGTCACGCCTTCCAACGTGATGCCGCCAGCGCTCATGATGGCCACGTCAGCGCGCATTTTGGAAAACGCCTCGACCGTCATCGGCCCAACCATCACCCCCAGCCGCGGATAAATCACGCCACCCGCCAAAATCACTTCCACCTTGTTGGCCGACGCAAACAGGTTCGCGACCGGCAGCGAGTTCGTGACGATCTGCGGCGCTTTTTCCTCGAGGTAACGCGCGACGTGATAGACCGTCGTGCCCGCATCGAGAATCACGCTTTGATTCGTGCCGATGAGTTCGACGCAGGCTTTGCCGATAGCTTCCTTTTCCGAAAGCTGATGGGTGTCGCGCGAGGAAAAAGCAAATTCATCCGTCTTAGGATTAATAATACGCGCGCCGCCGTGGGTGCGTCGCAAACTCCCGCCTGCTTCCAAAACAGTCAAATCACGCCGCACCGTCGAAACCGATGATTCAACGTGTTGAGAAAGCTCTTCCAAAGACGCGAATTCCACGCGTTGAAGGTATTCTTCAATGCGATGTTTGCGTTCTTCTGCCGTCATGGTTTCATTATCTTGAAAGGTTTTGGAATTATTTGCAAGATGTTTGTTGACTTAAGCCTAAAATTTGTCAAAGTCAGTCAACTCTTATGGCTGTTGCAGCACCCGCACCACATCGCGCCGTCGTCGAACACATGGTTCGTCAGGCAGTTTACGCCAAGCTCGGCAAGCCTTTGCCGCGCATTGCCGCCGGTCAAAGCCCGCTCGTCGTCAATGTCAGTGCGCGGCACTGCCACCTCACGCCGGAAGCGGTGGAAGCTCTTTTTGGCAAAGGCGCGAAGCTGAATGTCCACAAGTGGCTTTACATGGACGGACAGTTTGCCGCGAAAGAAACGGTCACGCTCATCGGACC
>CAIWFB010000146.1 GCA_903911825.1 uncultured Verrucomicrobia subdivision 3 bacterium | reverse complement strand
TGCGGTAAAACTCTCGGCAAAGATTTCGACCTCGACGAACTCAATGGCCACTGGTGCGTCACACCGGAATTCCCCAAGGGCACCTACGCTTATTTCACCACGATTGATACGAACGGCCAGCCCGTTTATCCTTACAACATGGGCCGCCGCTATCATGGCAAACCGATTGGGCAACTGATGACGGGTATTTACGAACTCGTTACCACCAACTTTATCGCCCATCCAGCAACCGTTAAAATGTCGTCAGCACCTGCCACCGCCAAACTAATTTGGAGCAACGGCAGCTACGAAACGAAATGAATTTCCGGTGCATTATCTCAAGCTGGCTGTTGCTAGGTGTTTTATGGAAGGCCGCTTCCGCTGCCACGCTGCAGCTTGAAATCACCCAAAAAGTTTCCGGCGAAAATCTACAACCTGCTTCGTTTCGCTACCAAACGGCAGCAGGGGAAACTTTTTCTATCACTCGCGTCAGTTATCTCGTCAGCGATTTTGCTCTGCAACGTAACGATGGTTCCTGGCTCGAAATTCCCAATTCTGTCGCGTGGCTTGACTACGAACACAACCGGAATTCGCTGCGCTTGGAGAAAGTTTCGCCCGGCGAATATCGCGCCCTCCGCTTTGCCATCGGGCTGAACACCAACCTGAATCATGCCGACCCCGCGCAATTTCCCGCGAGCCACCCGCTGAATCCCAATCTCAACGACCTCCACTGGAGTTGGCAAGGAGGCTATATTTTCCTCGCGTTGGAAGGTTTGTGGCGCAACGCGAATGGCGAGCTAGACGGCTGGTCGTATCACGTCGCCCGCGACCCAAACGCCACGCGCATCACGCTCGCCGCGCCACTCATGCTCACCAACGAGACGAAAGTAGAATTGGATTTCGACCTCGCCACACTGCTGAATGCTCCGCGTCCGCTGTCGTTCGGCAAAGATGGTTCCTCCACTCATTCACGCGACGGCGATCCGATTTCTGCCGCGCTGATAAAGAATTTGCCCGGTGCGTTTCGCGTGCATCGCCTCACCCAATTGAATGATACGGAAATTGCCATTGCGCATCCGCAGCCGCTCTACATGCCGGAAAAATTTACGCCGTATGAGTTTCAAATGAGCGCGACGTTTCCCATTCCCGATCTGCCACGCGACAATCCTTTGCTGAATGAACGGGTTGAATTGGGAAAGAAATTATTTTTTGACCCACAACTTTCCATCAACAACAAGCAATCCTGCGCCGATTGTCACGCACCCGAAAAAGCCTTTTCCGATGGCCGCCGCACTGCGCGCGGAGCGGAAGGCAAATTTGGCCCGCGCAATTCCATGCCGCTTTTCAATCTCGCGTGGAAGCGGGAATTCTTTTGGGATGGCCGCGCCAAAAGTCTGCGCGAACAGGTGTTGCAGCCGATTGAGAACCCCATCGAAATGCACGAGACACTGACCAATGTGGTCATGAAATTGAGCCGCAGCGGAACTAATTATCCCACACTCTTCACCGCTGCTTTTGGCGCACCAGAAATAACCGCTGAAAAAATTTCTTTGGCGCTGGAAAATTATCTTCTTACCCTCACGTCGTTCAACGCCAAGTTCGACCGCGTGTTGCGCGGCGAAGAAAAATTTACCACCGAAGAACAGCGCGGCTTTGAACTATTCTCCACGGAATACGATCCGCGTCGCGGGCAGTTCGGGGCGGATTGTTTTCATTGCCACGGCGGGCCGTTGTTTCAAAGCCAGGCGTTCGCCAACAACGGTTCTGACGGCGCACTCGTGGATATTGGCCGTGAAAAAGTCACGGGCAAAGCGTCCGATCGCGGGAAATTTTCCACTCCCAGCTTGCGCAACATCGCACTCACTGCGCCCTACATGCACGATGGACGTTTCCGCACTTTGGAATCGGTAATCGAACATTATTCCACCGGCGTGCCGCGCAGCCCGACGCTTGACCCGAATCTCGCCAAGCATCCTGACAGTGGCGTGCCTTTGAGTGCGGCGGATAAAAAAGCGCTCGTGGCTTTTCTGCGCACGCTGACGGACGCGCAATTCTCGATGACCAAGAATTAATTTCCGCGCACTTGCTTGCCAGAAGGTTTCGGCCAACATTTCCGCCATGAACTGGCTCGACCGTCTCGCCCAATACTGGCCGCACTTCGCGGCGGGCTTTGATGTCATCGCCTGCGCGCTCGCCTCGAGTCACGCCGTTTTACACAAACGCGACACTCGCGCCGCGACCATTTGGATTGGCGTCATCTGGACGTTGCCCGCGCTGGGCCCCCTCCTTTACCTCGCGCTCGGCGTGAACCGCATCCGCCGCCACGCCATTCAACTTGGCATGCATAAAAACTTCAGTCGGCCCGTGCCGGAAAATCTCGGCGAAACGGAACACGATGGCGCGGAACATCTCAAACACATCGCGCAAGTTGTCAGTCGCGTCGCCACGCAACCGCTGACGAGTGGAAACCAGATCGTCGGGCTCATTAATGGCGACGAGGCGTTCCCTGCGATGCTTACCGCGATTGAATCGGCCAAGACTTCCATCGCGCTCTGCTCATACATTTTTGACAACGATGTCAGCGGGATGAAATTTGTCGCGGCACTTGCAAACGCCGTGCAGCGCGGCGTCGCGGTGCGAGTGCTGGTGGATGCAGCGGGCACGCGTTATTCGTTTCCGCCCATCACTTGGAAACTGCGTCACGCCCAGATTCCTTTCGCAAAATTTTTGCCCACGTCACTGCTCACACCGTGGCGCGTCGCGACCATCAATCTGCGGAACCATCGGAAATCGCTCATTATTGACGGGCAGATCGCCTTCACGGGTGGGATGAATATTCGGCAAGGAAATATTTTAAACAGTTCGACCAAACATCCCGTGCAAGATCTGCATTTCCGCGTCACCGGCCCCGTCATCACCGAATTGCAGGAAGTCTTCGCCAACGATTGGGCTTTCACCACCGGCGAAGTGCTCGACGGCGAGACTTGGTTTCCTCCGCAAACGGAAACGGGCAACGTAATCGCCCGCGCCGTGCCGGATGGCCCGGATGCGGATTTTGAAAACGCCCGCTGGACATTGCTGGCCGCGCTCGCCGAGGCGCAGACTTCCGTGAAGATTCTCACGCCGTATTTTCTGCCGGACAACGCGCTCATCACGGCGCTCAATCTGGCCGCGCTGCGCGGTGTGCGAGTGGACATCATTCTTCCGGTGAAAAACAATCTACCTTTCGTGCATTGGGCATCGCGCGCCTTGTGGTGGCAGGTGCTGGAACGCGGCTGTCACATCTGGCTCACGCCGCCGCCGTTTGATCATTCCAAGCTAATGGTAGTGGATAGTCACTGGGTGTTGCTTGGCTCGGCCAATTGGGATGCGCGCAGCCTGCGGCTGAATTTTGAATTGAATGTGGAATGCTATGGCACCGAATTCGCGCAGAAAATGGAAACGGTCATCGCTAACAAACTCGTCCACGCTCGGGAAGTGAAACAATCGGAAGCCGACAACCGTTCGCTGCCGGAAAAATTGCGCGACGGGGTTGCGCGTTTATTTTCACCTTATCTCTGACTGGAAAAATTCAAATTTGACAGCACCCTCCGATTGCGCCAAAGTAGCGGCGTTGACTGCGATATTCCCCTTGCCGATTTAAGAAGAAACTCTTCCCGATCGGTCGGTAAATTCAAATTGAACTTTTCCTGACGCAGACCGTCCAATGCCGGACACCTTATTTCCCGGCATCGTTCGCTGGCAAGACGTTCGTGGCACTACACATAATTTAATATGGCAAAAATTCCCGCAAAAAAGCCCGCCGCAAAAAAGCCCACCAAGGCTGCCGCAGCGGCCGCCGCAGCCGCTGCTGCTGAAGTCATTGAAACTCCGGCTCCTGCGCCAACACCGGCAAAAGCTCCGCCGGTTCACGAACCGATGTTTGAAACGGCCGTGGCCGCCAAGCCGGTAGAAAAAGCTCCCGTCGAAAAACCCGCGGTGCGGCCGGCACCGGAAAAACCCCGTTTTGTTCCCCCGCCCGCTCCCCGAGTTGCGCCCCCGCAGCCGGAATTGGCCGCTGAACGCACGGTGGACAGCATCAACGCAGCGGCGAAGGAAGATGCCCGCCGCGATGCTTCCAACATGGCTGCTCCAGAACGCTCCGCCCAGTTGCGTCCGCCATCCGCGCCCGTGGAACACCTAGAGGAAGAACCTCGGGAAGAAGTGCGTTATCCCGATCGCCGTCTTGGTGGTCATCAACGCGACAAGATCGCGACCTCCATGAACATCGCCAAGCTGCAAGGGATGCAGATGAGCGAGTTGAACAACATGGCTAAGGAATATGGCGTGGAAAATTACGGCACGATGCGCAAGCATGAGGTTATTTTCCACATCCTCCAAAAGAACGCTGAACGCGCGGGTGTGCTGTTCTCGGAAGGCGTGATTGAAGTGTTGCCGGAAGGTTTTGGTTTCTTGCGGTCACAGAGTTTCAATTATCTCCCCTGCCCGGAAGATATTTATGTTTCGCCGTCGCAGATCCGCCGTTTCGATTTGCAGACTGGCAACTTGATCACCGGCCAGATCCGTCCGCCGAAAGAAAAAGAAAAATTCTTTGCGTTGCTCAAGGTCGAAGCCGTGGACGGTGAAGATCCGGACAAGGCGAAAGATAAAACGCATTTCGACAACCTCACGCCGCTGTTTCCGAACAAGCGCTTCATTCTCGAAAGTGCGCCGGACGAATTGAGCACGCGCGTGCTCGATTTGGTCTGCCCCATCGGCAAAGGCACGCGTGGCCTCATCGTTGCGCCGCCGCGCACGGGTAAAACCGTGATGATGCAGAAAATTGCGAACGCGATTTTGAAGAACAATCCGGAGTCGTATCTGTTCATCCTGTTGATTGACGAACGCCCCGAAGAAGTCACGGACATGGAACGTTCCTGCAAAGGTGCGGAAGTGATTTCTTCCACGTTCGATGAACCGCCGGAACGTCACGTGCAGGTCGCCGAAATGGTGATCGAAAAAGCCCGCCGCATGGTAGAGCACAAACGGGATGTGGTCATTCTCTTGGATTCCATCACGCGCTTGGCTCGCGCTTACAACACGGTGCAACCGCACTCCGGCAAGATTCTCTCCGGCGGTGTGGATGCGAATGCGTTGCACAAGCCGAAACGCTTTTTTGGCGCGGCGCGTAATATTGAAGAAGGCGGTTCGCTCACCATCATGGCGACGGCACTCGTGGACACCGGTTCACGCATGGATGAAGTCATCTTTGAAGAATTCAAAGGCACGGGTAACATGGAAGTGCATTTGGATCGCGCCCTGGTGGACCGACGGATTTTCCCGTCCATCAACATCGAACGCTCCGGCACGCGCAAAGAAGAATTGCTCTATCACCCGGACGAACACAGCCGCGTGGTCGTGTTGCGCCGGGCGCTCACCGGCGTGCCGCCAGTCGAAGCGATGGATCTGATGCTCGGCAAACTTAAGAAGACGAAGAGTAACATCGAGTTCCTTTTGAACATGTCGGTGGGTTAAGTGGTCGGAACAGTGTTCCTATTTTGGCGGCGGCGGGACAATATTTGGTGCATTAAAGCCAAAGAACGTCTCGCCGCCGTTCCTTTTTAGGTCAATACTCTATTCACGAAAATGAAACGCCTTCTCCAACATTTCTCAGTCGTCAGTGGTGCCTTGCTGCTCGTTGCGGCAACGGGTTGCAACCGCGACAGCGTCACCGTTTATAACGTCGGAACCAATGAGACCATCGCGGTCACCGTGCCGCCGCCCGCCAGTTCCGGCATGGGCATGCCCGCCTCCATGCCTGATGGTTTACTGGCGCCCGATAACAGCGGCTTGCCAAAGTTGAAATACACGTTGCCCGCCGGTTGGAAAGAAAAAGCTCTGACACAGATGCGCGTGGCGAGCTTTGATTTGGTAGAGAGCGATAAACAGATTGATGTCAGCGTGATTCCCTTGGGCGGCAAAGCGGGCGGCGATGCGCCCAACGTGAACCGTTGGCGCGGCCAAGTTGGCTTGGCTCCGCTGGAGGAAATGGAATTAGCCAAGCTGGCGGAGAAAATTGAAATTGCCGGTCAACCAGCAGAATTGTATGACGTCACCGGCACCGCTCCCGGTAGTGGTGATGCGCAACGGATTCTCGGCGTGATTCTGCATCGCGATGAAACTGCCTGGTTCTTCAAGATGACGGGGGATGCTGATTTAGCCGCCAAACAAAAACCCGCGTTCATCGCGTTTCTGAAATCAGTTGAGTTCGGTGGGCTCCCCGCACCTTCGACGATGGACTTGAGCCAATTACCGCCGACGCATCCGCCAATTTCACCTGCCACGACAGCGCCAGCCGAAACGAGCGATACGCCAACTTGGGCGGTTCCCTCCGATTGGCAGACCGGCCAACTCGCGCAATTTCTCGTGGCGAAATATGTCATCGCGGGCAACGGCACCGCAAAAGCAGAAGTGAATGTCAGCTCGCTCGACGGCGACGGCGGCGGACTCGCGCCCAACGTCAATCGCTGGCGCGGACAACTCGGTTTGCCCCCAGCTCAAGACATTAAAAACACCGCACTGGAAGTCGCTGGCAGCACCGCGAGCATTGTAGAATTTGAAGGCACCAATGCCCGCACTGGCCAAGCCGCCCGACTGGTCGCCGCCGTGGTTCCGGTGGGCAGCCAGACTTGGTTTTACAAACTCATGGGTGAACCTGCGCTCGTCGTCGCTCAAAAAGACGCATTCCTGAAGTTCATCCAATCAGCCCAATATCCTCATGGTCATTAAAAAAATCGTCGGGTTTTTTACGTCGCTGAAATTGACGGCGGCGCTGTTAGCGTTTGCCACGGTGCTGGTCTTTGTCGGCACCATCGCGCAGGCAGACGAAGGTCTCTACGGTGCCCAGGCGCATTACTTCAAGCAATGGATCGTGGTCGGCGCGCATCTGTTTGGACACAAGATTCCGCTCATCTTGCCGGGCGGCTATCTCCTCGGTGTTTTGCTGCTAGTGAATCTGGTGTCATCGCATATTTACCGTTTCCAATTCACCACCAAAAAACTCGGCATTCAATTGGCGCATGCGGGCATTATCCTGCTATTAGTCGGTCAGCTCACCACCGATATTTTATCCCGCGAAATGCAGATGCATTTTGCCGAAGGTGAAACGCGCGGCTACTCCGAAAGTGGCACGGACTACGAACTCATTTTTGTCGCCAGCAATCAAGTCACGGCCATTCCCGCCAAGCTTTTGGCGGTAGGCAGCGAACTTAAACCGGCCAGTCTCCCCTTCGCCATTCGCGTGAAAGAATTCTGGAAAAATTCCGATATCAATTTCCGAGCGCCGATGATGAAAAATACTCCGCCCATCGCCAGCAACGGGGCGGCATTGAATTTTGATTTCAAAAAAGCGCCGGACGTGAAAGCGATGGATCAAAAGAATGTTCCTTCCGCCATCATCGAACTTGTTGGGGCCAAAGGTTCGCTGGGCACTTGGGCGGTTTCGGATTGGATGGGTGAAGCTTCGTTGGTTCAAGCTGTGCAAGAAGGCTACGCCAGCGTCGGCGCGGCGATGGCTAACAACATCGCCAAACAACTTGCTACGCCACAAGCAATTGAGATCAACGACCAACGCTTCACGTTCACCATGCGGCCGATGCGCGTGATTCATCCGTTCTCATTATCGCTCCTTAAAGCCACGCACACCACCTACCCCGGCACCGACATTCCGAAAGATTTCCGCAGCCGCGTGCAGATTGATAACAAGGTGAACGGCGAGAAACGCGAAGTAGAAATTTCCATGAACCACCCGTTGCGCTATGGCGGTTTGACGTTTTATCAATATCAGATGAGCGCGGGCGAAATGGTCGAGCGCGCCGGCAAAACACCCTCATCCGTGCTTTCCGTCGTGCGCAATCCGAGTTGGCTGACACCGTATGTCGGGTGCGGCATGGTGGCCGCTGGGTTGGTTGTGCAATTCATGTATCACTTGATCGGCTTCATCTCCAAACAAAAAAAGAAATGAAAAAAATTCTCTCCAAGTGGCTTCCGCCCGGACTGATGCTTCTGATGGCACCGTGGTTTTTTGGCAACTTGCAGACGCCGAAGGATAAAGATTTTGCCTTCAGCGAATTCGCGCAATTGCCCGTGACTTCCAACGGCCGCATCGTGCCACTGGATTCGCTCGCACGGAATTCCCTGCTCCAGATCCGCGAAAAACAAACACTCAACATCGAGCCGTGGAAAGGCTGGAACGAAAAACCTCGTATCATTTCCGCGACGGAGTGGCTCGTGACCGTGATGATGAATTCCGACGTGGCCGATGAATGGCCCGCGTTCCGCATTGATAATCCCGATCTCGTTTCGTTGCTGAAATTGCCCGAGAAAGATTTGGTGAACCATTCCGATGGCAAACATTACTCATGGAACCAGCTCCAGCCGACCATTGATAAGTTCGAGGAGGAAAATCGTCGGGTGCAGCAGATCGAAGCTGCCAACCGCACGCCCTACGAAAGCGCCGTGATTAAGATGCATCAGCGCTGCATGCTCTATGTGCAGTTGAAGAACACCCTGCAACCCGCTGATGTCAAAGACTGGCCCGCACAATTGGCGGCCTTCGAACAGATGATTCCGGTCGCCATGGTGGCGGTGCGGGCACAACAAGCTGGCCAGACTTACGACCACGAACTCTTTAATCAATTCGCCGCTTACGTTCAGCACTTGCAGCACATGAGTGGTTTCGAGCCGCCCCTGATTCTGCCGCCGAATGGCACTCGGGATTGGCGGCGTATGGGTGACGCCCTGCTGGAAATTCCGCAAGGCAAACCAGCCGATGACGCCATCCATAATTTCGTGAAAATGATCGGCGCCTTTAATGCGAACGATGCGACCGCGTTCAATGCGGCCCTCACCGATTATCGCTCGTCACTGGTCGGGGCGCAGGCCAAAGCCGTCACCAAAGCGCGGGCGGAAGTATTTTTCAACCAGATGCAACCATTCTACGCAGCCATGGTCATCTACGTGCTAGCTGGGTTGTTAGCCGTGTTCTCCTGGTTCAACTTATCAGAAACCTTGCGGCGCTCGGCGGTTTGGCTGACGTGGCTGGGGCTGGCAATTCACACGATTGGCTTGGTTTATCGCATGGTTTTAGAAGGTCGCCCGCCGGTGACGAATCTCTATTCCTCCGCCATCTTCATCGGCTGGGGCTCGGTGGTGTTAGGTTTGATTCTCGAAAAGTTTCACAAGAATGGCATCGGCACCGTCGTCGCCACGGGCATTGGCTTTTGCACCTTGATCATCGCGCACAATCTGGCGCAGGAAGGCGACACGATGGAGATGATGCGTGCGGTGCTGGACACCAATTTCTGGCTCGCCACGCACGTCGTGACCGTGACCATCGGCTACGCGAGCACTTACGTCGCGGGTTTTCTGGCGCTGATTTATATTTTGCGCGGCGTGTTCACCAAGACCTTAGATGAAGCCACGGGCAAATCTTTGGCGCGCATGATTTATGGCATTGTTTGTTTCGCCACGTTGTTCAGCTTCGTGGGCACCGTCCTCGGCGGCATTTGGGCAGATCAATCCTGGGGCCGCTTCTGGGGCTGGGATCCGAAAGAAAATGGCGCGCTCATTATCGTCTTGTGGAACGCACTCATACTGCACCTGCGTTGGGGCGGACTCATCCGCGATCGCGGGCTCGTGAACTGCGCCATCTTCGGCAATATCGTCACCGCATGGTCATGGTTTGGCGTGAACATGCTCGGCATCGGCCTGCACAGCTATGGTTTCACGGACGCAGCGTTCAAAT
>CAIWFB010000145.1 GCA_903911825.1 uncultured Verrucomicrobia subdivision 3 bacterium | reverse complement strand
TCAAATGGATCGCTAGGAGCCGCTGCATCAACATTGATGGTGGCATTGCGAAACATCACCGTGCCCACGCGCACTTCACGCGTCTCCGCATTCCACTTGGCGTAGAGCACGCCGCGAATACGAACGACATTTTTCTCAAATGGTTTAAGCTGCGATTCGTAATATCCATCCAGCAAGACTTCCAAATGACCTTCGGGTAATAGCAGTGAAACTTTGTTGCTTTGGACATCGGTGACCAAGCCTTGCAGTTCACTCCATTGGACATCCTTGCTGCCGTTAAGTAACTCCGTCCAAGTCGGGCGCGTCGGTTCCGGCACTCGTCCCCGACCAAGCAGAGTGACTTGGTCGGCCATGATGATCGGCGCAAAATCTCCTTCGCCGCTATGGCCTGCAACTTCTACAAAATCACCAAAACTCACCGCTGTATTGGTGATGGAATTTAGGTTCACAAAAATTCCCCGCGTATCATCCTGCAACGACATACGCCGATCGTAAGGAGAATTTCTCGCGTCAGTGACCACGCCACGCACTCGCACTGGCAAGGCTTCCCGCGCCTTTTCCAGAGGCAGACTCTGCACCTGATTAATCGCCACCACGGTCAGCGGTAACGCGCTTACCAGAGCAGTTTCCACTATTTGAACACCTTCCGAACCTGCGACCGCCACTTTCCCTAAAATCACCGGTTGACCTAACGTCAAAAAACCGCGCGCGACGCCCGTCACTTTGACCAAAGCGGTGTGTAGGCGCAGGGGATCCAAGCCGGCGGCATCCGCCACCTGAATCAACAAAACGTCGTGATCTGAGCGCAATTCAAATTCTAGGCCACGGCCTTTTTGCGAAACAAAACCTACCCGTCCCGAAATCGTCAGCCAACGTCGCTCTGAAAGACTCCTCATGGACTCACCGAAAAATCCGGACGCAGGCAGTGGAACATCGGTGGAACCGACCCAAGTTACGGGCAACTCCGCTTGACCAAAAAATAAAATACTCCCGTCATCCGAGCGCGTCCGAAACAGATATTGCCCATCACACGGCGCATTGAAAAAACCAGTATAACGAATACCGACCATTTCATCATGGGTGCGGATTCCCAAATCAAAATTGGTCGCGACTCCGACTTTTACCGGCAGCAGTAGATTAAAATCCGGAAGCGCGTCCCAATACCCCTCAAAAACTTCGGCCCGTAGGCCGCTTAAAAAATTTGTCTCACCAGAATCAGCGACTACTGCGTGCGTTAAATTTGAGGCGTCCATACTTTGGAACGGCGCATTTGAAACCGAATATATCACGTCCAATTGGAACTCACGGAGATGATTAAACCATTCCAGTCGGATTGGATTTAAGCCCGCCTTCAAGCTCACTTCACCGCCCCAAGTGCGCCGCACATGAATACCGTCATTGTCCACCACTGGGTTGGCCGAAAGTTCAATCCCCAGATCACGTTGGCGCAGCAAGCAATAATAGCCTTGGATACGAATTTTTTCTCCGGGTTGAAACTTCCGATCAACGCTTCCCATTTCCAGCAACTCAACCCCGGAATCATCTCGCACGATCAGGACCCCTGTTTCAGGCCGGCTCGCAGCGCAAACCGTCACCTCTAGTTGAACACTCCGGGAAACACGTGGTTGAAGATTGAGGGTTTGAGTCAGCTGCTGGAGATTAGTGATCGTCTGGGTGCGCGCCGAAAAAATCGTGCCCAACAACAACCAGACCAGCACAGCCTGAAGACACCAGCTTCGGCCGAGGGCGATACATTTACGGTGGTTGGGCACGGACAGATTTTAGTGGAACAGCTTACCTGCCGACAATCACGAATCCCCAAGTTCAGTCAAGGCGCACGGTTATTGGCCGACTACTCATCCGTGCGAAACGGCACGGCGGGCAAACCGGCGGCGTTGAATAGCGTGGCCCGTGGATTGGCCTGCCAAGCGTAGCGCGCCGCCGTGGGTTCGGGAACTTCCTTCGACGAAACGAGGACCGAAGTGCCGTCAATTTTCGCTTCCGCCCAATGCCAGACTTGATCTTTTCCAGCGATGGAAAACTCCTCGAGTTTTTCACCTTTCACCACCAGCCCGCCGTCGGCATTACGAAATTTTAATTTCAGACCGCCGGAATTTTTTTCTACCGACACAAACTGCGGCCCGGCACTGGGAATTTGTTTGCCGTAATGATTCGCCAACGCTAGCAAAGCCAACCGTTCACCGACTGTTTTTTTATCCTTGGGATGAATGTCGTTGGCGTCGCCCACATCAATGGCCAAAGCCAGTCCCGAATTCGGCACGGTGCGTGCGGTATAATCCTGCGCCTCGCGTAGTTCCGCCCAGCCATCCTCGCCGGGCGAATCTTTGTGTTGCATGAATGCCGCCAGGCTCACGATGTAAAAGGGAAAATCGCCTTGCCCAAAAGCCTTTCGCCAATCGGCGATCATCGCTGGTAACAGCTTGCGATATTGGGCAGCGCGACCGGCGTTGGCTTCGCCTTGATACCAGATCGCGCCGCTGATGGCCAAAGGTGCGATGGGCGCAATCATGCCGTTGTAAAGCACGGCGGGCATGGTTGGCCAATTCTCAAAACCCGTCGGCAACGGATGCGGCGAACGGGCGTCCACACTGATTCTCCCCTTCCATTCGCCGGCCAAACCAATCTCAGTTTGGTCGCCCAGCACCAACTTAAGCTCCGCTGCTTTCGACTTAAAACCGCC
>CAIWFB010000144.1 GCA_903911825.1 uncultured Verrucomicrobia subdivision 3 bacterium | reverse complement strand
GGATCGTGAACATGGTGTCCATAGCGATTTGTCAAACGCCCTGCGATCTGCGGTTCGGAGTTTTTTCGTATGCTCGTTCATCTTCCCGCTGCTGCTGTTCGGATTTGGTATTTTGGTTTCGCTCTGGCCGTTCCATTCTTGGGCACCGCTCGGCTATGGCGTTGCGCCTTCACCAACCGCCATGCTTCACGCCGGCGTGTTGAAAAAATTCGGTCTCTATGGTTTGATCCGCATTGCGCTGCCGCTGTTGCCGCAGGCTGCGCAAAGCTGGGCGCACTTCCTCGCGCTGCTCTGCGTCGGAAATATTTTGTATGTCGGTTGGGTAGCGATGCGCCAGAAAGATTTGAACCTGCTCATCGGTAATTCCAGCGTGGCGCACATGGGCTTTATTTTCCTCGGCATCGCCAGCCTGAACCTCATCGGCATCACCGGCGCGGTTCTGATCATGGTCGCGCACGGCTTCCTCGCGGCGCTGACGTTCGCGCTGAGCGGCTATATTTACAAGCAGACCGGCACGCTGGAAATCAGCGCGCTCGGCGGACTCTGCCGCAAACTTCCCTTCATCGGCACGGCGTTCTTGATGGCGGCGATGGCCGGCTGCGGATTGCCCGGCTTTGCAAACTTTGTTGGTGAAACCACGGTGTTCTTCGGCGCGTGGACAAAGTTTCCAACCGTCACGGTCATTGCGCTGTGGGGCGCGCTGGTCATCGGTGGCATTTACATGACGCGCGCCATCCGCAACATCCTCCACGGCCCGCTGCCCGAAAAATGGAATTCACTTTCCGACGCGAATTTCTGGCGCAAGCTGCCTTACGCAATCTTACTGGCGAGTTTGCTGGTGTTCGGTTTCTGGCCGAAGTTGCTGACGGAAAAAATTAATCCTGACGCGCAGAAAATTGTCACGGCGGCAACCGGCAACGCTGTTGCGGCCAGCGCGACGAGTGCGCCTGCTGCCAATTTTATTGCGCAAAACAAATGAATTCCTCCCTGATAATGCTGGAAATTTCGGTGATTGGCCTCGGCCTCGTGCTGATGCTGGCGGATCTTTTTGTGCCGGCGGAGCGCCGCCGTTTCATCGGCTACGCGGCCATCGCGGCGCTGGGCGTGTTGCTCGTCACAAGCTTGAGCGACAACGGCAGTTGCGGTCAGTTCGGAACCGCCTTCGGCGGCATGTTCGTCAACGACGCGCTGTCCCTGTTCTTCAAACAACTGTTCATAGTCGCGGCAATTCTGGTGCTGTTCATGGCCGCAGAATTTTCCGACAAACTTGCCGAAGGCAGCGTGGCGGAATACTACTCGCTCATCCTGTTTGCGCTGGCGGGAATGTTGTTCGCCGCTTCGTCCAATGATTTCACGATGCTGTTTGTCTCCATCGAACTCATCACCATCACATTTTATGTGCTCGTCAGTTTTCAGCGCAGCAAACTTCAGTCGCTCGAAGCGGGCGTGAAATATTTGATTCTCGGCGCGTTGTCGTCGGCGTTCATGGTGTTCGGTATCGCTTTAATTTGGGGCACAACTGGCGAATTGAACTTCAACAAGCTCGCTGATTTTCTTGTCAAAAATCCAGACGTTGCCAACAGCCAAATCTTTTTGCTTGGTGTCCTTCTTGTTCTCGTCGGACTTGGTTTCAAGATCGCCGCGTTTCCGTTTCAGATTTGGGCACCGGACGTTTATCAAGGCGCGCCCACGCCGACGACCGCCTTTCTCGCCATCGGTTCCAAAGCCGCCGGTTTTGTTTTGCTCCTACGAGTGCTGTTCACCGCCGTTCCGAGCGTGGTAGCGCATACGCATTGGGTAAACCTGCTCATCGTCATTTCCAGCATCACGATTCTCTACGGCAATCTGTGCGCGATTCCCCAACGCAACCTAAAACGGCTGCTCGGTTATTCGAGCATCGCGCACGCCGGTTATTTGCTGCTTGGCGTGGCGGCGTTGAGCGCGAGCGGGCAGTCGGCGCTGATGTATTATCTGGCCGGTTATGTGTTCACGGTGATGGCGGCGTTCTTTGTCATCGCACTGGTGATGCGCCATCTGGCGACGGAGGATATTTCCGGCCTCGCCGGTCTGAACCAGCGTTCGCCGTTGCTGGCGGCCACGCTGACCATCGCGATGGTTTCGCTCGCGGGCATTCCGCCGCTCGCGGGCTTCTTCGGGAAATTTCTGCTGC
>CAIWFB010000143.1 GCA_903911825.1 uncultured Verrucomicrobia subdivision 3 bacterium | reverse complement strand
GCCCTGGCTGGCAGCGGCTCGTCGTGGAGAAACCGTTCGGCCATGACCTCGCCTCCGCGCACAAGCTGAATCAGGAATTGACCCGTTACGCGCACGAATCCCAAGTCTTCCGCATTGATCATTATCTCGGCAAGGAAACCGTGCAGAACATTTTGATGTTCCGCTTTTCCAATTCTATTTTCGAACGTCTTTGGAACCGCGAATCCGTGGATTCCATCCAGATCACCGTTTCTGAAAAAATCGGCGTGGGTGAGCGCGGCGGCTACTACGAAGAAGCCGGTGCGCTCCGCGACATGGTGCAAAACCACATGCTGCAAGTGCTCTCGCTTATCGCCATGGAACCGCCGGTGTCGCTCGAAGCGGAAGCCGTGCGTAACGAAAAAGTGAAGCTGTTGCAATCCATTCGCCCGCTCACCGTGGAAGACGTCGCCAAACAGATTGTGCGCGGCCAATATTTTGCTGGCTCCGTCGGCGGCGAAGCGCGTCCCGGCTATCGGCAGGAAACCAAGGTCAAATCGGATTCCAACGTGGAAACGTTTGTTGCGTTGAAATTACTGATTGATAACTGGCGCTGGAGCGGCGTGCCGTTCTATCTGCGCACGGGAAAAAATTTGCCCGCGAGCGCCAGCGAAGTGCGGATTCAATTTCGTCCCACGCCCAATGTTTTGTTCGCCGCGCAGTGCGGTTCGCATCTGGATGCCAACGCGCTCACGCTGCGCCTGCAGCCGAACGAAGGCATTTCGCTCCATTTCAACGGCAAAGTTCCCGGCACCACCATCGGCGTGCGTCCCGTGCGGATGCACTTCAGCTACGACGCCGAGTTTGGCGCCTACACGCCCGAAGCTTACGAACGCCTGTTGCTGGAAGCCATCGCGGGTGACGCCACGCTTTTCATCCGCCGCGACGAAGTGGAAACTGCGTGGAAGATCGCCGACTCCATCCGCCTCGGCTGGGAAAACAAGCCGCTAACGAACCGCGAATTTTACGCCGCCGGAACATGGGGTCCGATCGCCGCCGACGATCTGCTCGCTCAAACCGGCCACGAATGGCACGAGCCGCAGGTGATAAAGTAAATTTCCAAGCAGGCCATGAAGATGGATAGAGCAGAGTGGGCTCGCATTGCATACTGGGCTTTGTTCATTATCACGCCAACTGCCGTAACTATTTATCTGTGGGGAGTCGCAGTTTGTTTGCCTGTTTTCTTTGTCCTTGTGCTCATCGGTGAACACGCATTTCGACTTTGGAAAAAACTTTGGAAGATTGACTAATGCAAAACCTTGAACTTCTTTCCTTCACCGGCGCCGACGAACTGGCCCGCGCCGCCGCCAGCGCTTGGCTGGATGAAATCGAAGCTGCTAATCGTGCGGGCAAGCTGCATTGCGTCGCACTTTCCGGCGGGCGCATCACACAAAAATTCTTTGCCGCCACGGTGGAGCAGGGCAAGGCCCGTGGCATTTCTTTCGGCAATTGCCGCTTTTTCTGGGCAGACGAACGTTGCCTGCCGCCGACTGATCCAGAAAGTAATTTCAAATTAGCCAATGACTTATTATTCACGCCGCTAAACCTTGCCGCTCAACAAATTCACCGGCTGCGCGGGGAAGATTCCCTTCAGGCGGCGGTCAAAAATGCCGAAGTAGAGTTGTGTCGCATCGCCCCAGCAAATTTAGACGGCAGGCCGGTTCTCGACCTGGTTTTACTGGGCATGGGCGAGGACGGCCATGTCGCTTCGTTGTTCCCGACCGCGGGGCCGGAAATAGTCAATTGCGCTGCGCCATTTCTGGCGGTGGTCGATTCGCCCAAACCACCGCCAACACGAATTTCCATCAGCTATTCCGCCCTAGCGGATGCCCGTCAAGTCTGGGCGCTGGTCTCCGGCGCAGCCAAAGCCGAGGCCTTGCGAGAAACGCTTCGAGCCGAAGGAAAAACTCCACTCGCCCGCGTTATATGTTCACGAAAGTCTACAAGGATTTATTCCGATCTGTCTGGTTTTTAACTTGTAACCAAACGGTTATTAAGCTAATCATTCTGGTGTCTGCGCGGCGCATAAAGATTTTGAAAATAGTTTGAACCTTTTTGAAAGTAGATGCGTCTGAAAGAAAGTAACGGATTTAATTTCGCTGTCCGTTTAGGGTTGGCATAGAGGTTTTGCTCGCGGTGCGGCTCGGACAGCGCCCCAAGTTGGTCGCATCGCCCTTCTGAGCGCCTTGGTGAAGGCGTATTTAACCTCATCACTGCGAAGGCCGGACGTAAGTCCGGCCTTTCGCTTTTCTACTGTGGACGGGGGCCAAACCGGCGAGTAATTCCGCATTGCTTGCGAGTCTAAAAAAGCTAAAATTCCCGTCACATGAAACATCAGCTTGAGTTCGAGAAACCCATCATCGAACTACAGAACAAACTGGAAGATTTGCGGGCGCATCCGGAAAAGCATTCGCTCGGCATCAGTTTTGAAGAAGAACTGCAAATCATTGAGAAAAAAATCGAGGAAACCCGCCGTCAGATCTTTCTGAATTTGACGCCGTGGCAACGGATTCAATTAGCGCGCCATCCGCGTCGGCCCTACACGCTGGATTATCTGTCCAAGACGTTTTCAGATTTCCAAGAGCTGCACGGCGACCGTTTATTTGCGGAAGATCACGCCATGGTCGGCGGCTTTGCCCGTATCGGCGAACATCGTGTCGTGGTCATCGGCACGCAAAAAGGGCGTGATACCAAGGAAAACATTCTCCGCAACTTCGGCTCGGCGCATCCGGAAGGCTACCGCAAGGCGCTTCGCTTGATGCGGCTCGCGAATAAATTTGGCCTGCCCATCATCACTTTGATTGATACCGCTGGCGCTTATCCGGGTGTGGCGGCGGAAGAACGTCACATTTCTGAAGCGATTGCCGTGAATCTTCGCGAAATGATGCTGCTCGAAGTGCCCGTCATTGCCGCCATCATCGGCGAAGGTGGTTCGGGCGGCGCGCTCGGTATTGGCGTGGCGGATCGGATTTTAATTCTGGAAAACGCCTATTATTCCGTCATTAGCCCGGAAGGCTGCGCAGCGATTTTGTGGAAAGATCGCGCGAATGCCGCTAAAGCAGCGGCGGCGTTGAAAATCACCGCCAACGATTTGCTCGAACTTAAACTCGTGGACGAAATCGTGCCCGAACCGCTAGGCGGTGCGCATACTGATGTCGCCGGCACGGCTTCTAATCTCAAGACGCATCTGCTCAAACATCTTGAGGAAATTCTCGCGTTGCCCATCAAAGAACGCCTGAAAAAGCGCTACGCCAAGTTCCGCGCTCATGGCCACTTCATTGAGGATGCGCCGGTCGGCGGCCAATTGCAGTCCGCACCACCCGCGCCACCCGTCGCTGTCTAATCCGATGCTTTATCCCATTATTTTTCAGCCCGTTTTCAAAGATCGCATCTGGGGCGGACGCGAACTGGAGCGGCTTTACGCCAAGCCCATTCCCGCTGGACAGATTGGCGAATCTTGGGAAATTTCCGATCGGCCCGGCGATGCCAGTGTCATTGCGAATGGTTCATTGGCTGGCAAAAATTTACGCTGGTTGATGGAAAACCATGCGGCAGAAATTCTCGGCGATGCGAAACCGGCGGCTGACGGACGCTTTCCGTTACTCTGCAAAATTCTCGATGCACGGGAAAAACTGTCGCTGCAAGTGCATCCGCCCGCCAGCAAAGCGGCGGAACTGAAAGGCGAACCCAAGACCGAGATGTGGTATATCGCTGACGCGGCGCCCGATGCCAGCCTCTACGTTGGACTAAAAAACGGGGTCACGCGCGCAGAGTTTGAGCGGAAGATTTCCGATGGCAGTGTAGCGGATTGTTTTCATCGCATTCCCGTCAAAGCAGGCGACACGATGTTTCTGCCAAGCGGACGCGTCCACGCCATCGGCGATGGCTTGGTGATTTTTGAGATCCAACAGAATTCCGATACGACGTATCGTGTGTTCGACTGGAATCGCGTCGGCCTCGACGGTCAGCCGCGCGAACTGCACATCACGCAATCGCTCGCGAGCATAGATTTTAATGACTTCGAGCCGAAGCTGGTGGCCACGTCGTTTGTGACGGATGGCAATGTGCAAAAACGCGCTCTGGTAAATGACCCGTTGTTCAACGTTGAAGCGTGGCAACTTGTATTCGGTGCCGCTGGTTTGCTGAAATCCAAAAAGTTGCAAATCGTCGCGGTGACGGCGGGCCAAGTGGAAATTAAAAGCGGAACGACGACGGTGAATCTGTCGGCAGGGCAGTTCTGTTTGATCCCCTCGAGCTTGGACCGGACGGAAGTTTTGGCCACGTCAACAGCGGCATTGCTGCTGGTTGAGGCGAATTAATTCCACGACAAATCTTCGGGCGTCTGGGCGAGAAGTTTGTTTTTCCAGCCGCCTTTGCGCTTGAGCACTTTTTGCCAGAGTTCGTCCGGCAATGTTTCAAAGACGAGTTCCAGTGACGCGGGAAAGGTGAGCCAGGATTTCCGTTTCATTTCACTTTCCAACTGGCCAGGACTCCAGCCAGCGTAACCGGCGAATAACCGCACTTTTTTCGTCGCGGAAAAATTCTCGCCGATCTCCAGTAGATCATCGAGCGAATGGCCCAGCGCCAGATTGGGCAGCACGTCGGCTTCGGGCATAAAACTGTCGGTGTGGAGATAACTCAAAGCGCCCGGCTGCACCGGCCCGCCGACGAAGAGTGGCGAGGTTTTCAGCGTGTCCGGTAAATCGGCGATAATGAATTCGCCGACAGGCTTGCCGAGCGGACGGTTGAGCACCAAGCCGAACGCGCCTTCGGCATCGTGCTTGCAGATGAGGACGACGGTGTGTTGAAAAAATGAGCCTTCTAGCTGCCCGCTATCGAGCAGTAATTGGCCTTGCAAGATTTTTGATTTTTCGGCCATCTCGCAAGCAATCTGCCTTAACTTTGTGAAACTGGCAAAAGTTAAAACTTAATTACGAAAACAAGAAAGCAGGAACCGGAATAAATTCCTGCTTTCCTGCTTTCCTAATTAATTTTTTATCGGGCGATTACAGCGCTTTAACTTTCTTAACAATCGCGGCGGCATCAATACCGAACGCCGCCATGAGTTCGGCAGCTTGACCGGAGCGGGGGAGAGCATTCACGGCGAGCTTGTGGACTTTGACCCCTTCGCTTGAAAGTTCACCGGCCACGGCGTCGCCGAGGCCACCTTCGGGATAATGATCTTCCACAGTGATAACTGTGAGGCCGGTCTTTTTCGCAGCGGCGAGGATGACGTCTTTGCCGAGCGGCTTGACGCTGTAAGCATCAATGACTGTGACGGCAATGCCTTCAGCTTTCAACGTGTCGGCGGCTTTCAACGCTTCAAATAACGTGACGCCTGCGGCGACGATGGTGGCCTTGGTGCCTTCGCGCAATACTTTTGCGCCGCCGATAGGGAATTTTTCGTCGTTGCCGTAAATGACCGGCGTCTTCGGGCGCGAGGTGCGCAAGAATTGGATGCCTTTGGTCTTGGCCATTTCTTCGAGCAATTTTTCGGTGGCGACGGCATCCGCCGGATATAGCACTGAACTGCCGACGACCGCGCGCATCATGGCGAGATCTTCCAACGCCATTTGCGAAGGGCCATCTTCACCGATGCTGATACCGACGTGGGAACCGACCAGTTTCAAGTTCGCGGAGGAAATACCGGCGACCCGAATCTGGTCAGCGGCGCGGGTGAAGAACGTGGCGAACGTGGAAACGAACGGCACATGACCGCGCGTGCCGAAACCGATGGCGACGGCGACGAGGTTCTGTTCCGCGATGAAACATTCGGTGAAACGGTTCGGGAATTTTTTGTAGAATTTTTCCGAGTAAGTCGAATTCTTGGTGTCACCATCCATTGCGACGACGGCGAGATTCGCTTCGCCCACGCGGACGAGTGCGGCACCGTAAGCTTCGCGCGTAGCGATTTTGTCGCCCAACGTATAATTGATGGCCGGGTAGCTCGCGGGTGCTTTGAGATTTGGAGCGGGCAAGGCCGACGGGGCAGCAATCGCCACACCGAGACCGGACTTGGCGGTGGGTTGAAGTTCGGCAAGGGCTTTTTCCGCTTCGTCGGCGCTCAACGGCTTACCGTGCCAGCCGTCTTTGTCTTGAATGAAAGAAACGCCGGCACCTTTGTAGGTTTTGGCGATGATGGCGAGGGGACGTTCGTCGAGACCCACGCCGCTCAAGACTTCCATGATTTCTTCCATGTCGTGGCCGTCGTCGAGGGTCTCGACGCGCCAACCGAAGGCTTCAAAGCGTTTGACGTAAATGCTGATGTCATGACCGAACATCGTGGCTTGGCTTTGGCCAAGGCGATTCGCGTCCACAATGGCGATGAGGTTGCTCAATTTGTAGAAGCCCGCGAGGTTCGCTGCTTCCCAGACCGCGCCTTCCGCGATTTCACCGTCGCCGAGCAGCACGTAAGTATTGTAATCCAACTTGTCCTGCCGAGCCGCGAGCGCCATGCCCACGCCGACGCCGAGACCTTGGCCGAGCGAACCAGTTGCCACATCGGCGAATGCGAGGCGCGGGGTAGGATGCCCTTCGAGGTCATTACCGAACTGGCGAAGTTTCGCGAGTTCGCTGACGGGGATGAAACCATTTTCCGCCCACGCAGCGTAGAGCAACGGTGCGGCGTGACCTTTGGAGAGAATGAAACGGTCGTTGTTGTAGAAATGCGGGTTCTTCGCATCATACTTCATGTGACCGAAGAAAAGTCCTGCCACGACATCCGCCGCCGAGAGGCAGGAACTCGGGTGTCCGCTGCCCGCCGCCGTGGTGGCCGTAATGGAGTGGATACGCAACTGGTTGGCAATGCCCTTTAACAATTCAATGTCCGTTTCAATCATAAATAATAGAGCGCAGAGCTTAAATGACGGCAGCGGAAAGCCAAGAATGAAATCTGAAACCAACGGTTCAGGCGCGAATTAAATGATGAGAATACCGCCCTAAAACTAGCGCCACGTCGTCGCTGACTCAGGGTGGCAAGTTATGGCCACGAACGGAGCAGGTGGGCAAGTCCTCTATGGCGTTGATGAAATAAATACCACCAGCGGGGCAAATGGGAAAAACATTGTCTTTCAGGTAGGGCAACAGCTCTCGGACCGACGGACGATCCGCTGAGCCTTTATTTTTTTCCAGTGCCCACTGCTGTTTCGCGCCATCAATCAGCCGCAGATTATTGAGACAAGTGCTCTGGTTCAACACCGCCACGCCCGCCACCGCGATGCGTTGCTTCTGACTTTGCAATTCCACCAAGTTAGTTTGTAACTCCGCCAAATGATTCCCCTGCAAACCGATCGCCAGCCGGGCATTGGCGAGTTGCTGGGTGACCTGCGAAAAGTCGGCCAGCGCTTCCGTGAAGCTCAGTTGCAACGCTGCCAGCTTGTTGGTGAGAATTTCATTTTGCTTACGGAGTCGGGAGATTTCGGCCGCCTGCAGCCCGGCGTTGGAATTTTTTAATTCTTCCAACTCCGTTTGCGCCTGCTGCCATTGCACCTGCGCCCGGCGCGAATCGCCCTCGGCCAAGTCTCGCTCCCGCGTCGCGCGGAACAGGCACGCCTCCGCCACCAACACCAACGCGAGGCACGCCCAGGCAGACCAGCGTTTGAGATTCATAATTTGAGTTTCGTGCTTTACCGCCAATGGTCAAACCGGAAATGCAGCGGAAAAATTAGTTGGCTAGCTGGCCGAGCCGAAGCTCACATGTAAAAGCGCGGTGATTGTGTCCGGTATGGGAGAGTTCCAAGTTCCAAGAATCTGGGCAAAAAAAATCACGCGCCATTTGGGCTGGCGTTTTTACCGTGCTTCAATGCCGGGTTAACCGGCGATTAAAAATTGGTTTAAGCTTCGATTAACGAAGCGACTGCCGGGCGGCGCTGGGTGCTAAGGCCGGGCGCGATCAGGCGGCTGCCGAGTGTGCCAAGGTCTGCCGGGGCAGGTTCGGGCTCGCTGCCGCTGCGGGCGGCAGGGGCGGGCATGATTGATTCCGCGACGGGCTGCATTTTGCCGGGCTTGCTGGCGCGGCCACTCTCTAGGGCGCGTTGCAATTTGGCATCAGACGGTATGACTGAATCTTTCATGGCGGTGCGCACATCAGCAGTAGTGGGGGCAGATCGGCCAGATCGCATGGCGATGAATCGCGCATTTTTCGCGATGGCTTCAATAGCTGCCAGCCAGCGGCAAGATTCCTGAGCATAATCGGCAAGTGTCTGATGTGTTATTGAGTCAGCTTCAGGGAAAAACGCCTTGGCGATTCCAATAAAATCATCCTCCGAAAGGTCGGCAGCCGTCAGAGATTCGTAACGCATGATCCGGCCAGTTAATTGGTCAGAGTTCCAACCATTTTTTTCGACGACTTTTTGGCTGGTCAGAAATTGCGGAGTCGAAACCATGCTGATCGGCACGCCTGCATTGGCCAGGCTCATCACCCAAACAATCCGCTTGGGATAGCGCCCAAGGCCAGCATCAAGATATTCAGATCAGGCTTTAGCTGGCTGACCCGCTGCCACGCATCTGCGTATGAAATACGCTCAGCGATCATGGTGGAATTAACAAACTGAACGAAGGCTTGATTAGCTTTGATGGTCATAAAATTTGATCTGGGTGAGTTGCTGCGATTGATTAAAGGGCTTTTTCAATTTTCAGGACTTGCTGCCAAATGGCTAATCGGCGTGAGACATATTCCTTGGCGTCTGCCGGATGGCTGTCGCGCAAAAGTGTGCGAGGGAACTGATCAAGTTGGGAAACGGTGTCTGACTCATTCACGGCGGCGAGTAGTTTGGGGCCGGAATAGGCCGCGTTCAGGGTTTGCGTGTTGTTTTTCGCGGCGATTGCCCGAACCACACTGATTTTGGGGAGCAGGGTTTGTTCAACAAATTGCTCCGCTGATTCCAGCAGGTGGACGCGCGAGGCTTCCGTGGCTTGGCCCATAGCCACGAGGCGGGCGGGGATTAAATCTAGCTGCAATCTCAAGCGCCCGATTTTCTCCAAGGTGGGGACATGTTGCAGGTCGCCTGCATTTTCCAACGTGGCCAGTTCGGCGGCGGCTTTGGTTTGCAGCTCTTCCAACTTGGCGGCATGGGCTTCCGTGGCGAGATGCGCTGTCAGGCAAGATTTTAGTTCAGACGTTTTCATGGCGTTAGTGGGGCTGGGCTTGAGTTTTAGGCTGAGGTTTGCGGGCTGTAAGTGCGGCGTATCTGGCGAGCAAACTTAGGCTTTCGCGCTTACCCCGCAGCACCATGGACAAATGGCCACGGGAAACGCCCAGCTGATTGGCTCGATGGGCTAAATCCATCGGTCTCGGCCTTGGCTTGCGCTTACCCGTAACTTTCATGTGCTTGTTCTATCCCATTAAAAACATGGGAGTCAATAAAATTGTTTAGAAATGAATAACGGGTAAAATTACAGCGTGCCTATTCACAGTGGAAAAATAAATGAGCGCGAGCGGCAAATCTGTTCACGGGTAAAGCAGATGCGTGAGCGGTTAAATTTTTCACAGGGGCAGCTTTCTGAATTGATAGATGTCTCCTTAAATCAGTTGGCTAGTATCGAATATCAACGCACGCCACTGAGGTATGATATTGCATGGAAACTAAGGATGAATATTGGGGTGAGCTTGTGGTGGTTATATTCAGGGAAAATAGATCAGGGTTGTTTGGAATATGACGAGCTGCCAACTCCACAAGCTACTGGTTTACTCGGTTCCGCTTTGTTATCAGAGGTGGCAGAGCGGTTCCACAAGCCTGCCGATCTCAGTGGTTCGCGGAAAAGTGAATCCAAAAAACTGAAATATGAATGCCCTGACGTATCTGAAAGGGTTGGCTGGATGCTGGCGTTTCGCGCGGAAATAGAGAACTGGATCGCGCATGTTCCTGACAACAAAGTTCAAGACTTTTCCGATTGTTTGATTGAATCTGCAAAAAAAATTATCGCTGGTTTTCCTGTCGATTCTGGTGAAAAAACAAGCTTTCGGCGGGATGCTTTAATGTGGGCAAGGATGCGAGCCGATGTGTTAGCTAGGAATGCGGGCAATATGTTTTTTCAAAATGTATCGTTTTCTCAACGTAAAGAAGGGATTGACAATGCGGTTTCCCATGGAATAATCGGCAGCGTGAAAACGGAAGTGCCGACTTGGCCACAACTGAAGAGGGATTTGAAGCGATTGACTGCGCAGCATGGTGAAAAATCTGCGTTGGCTAAATCGCTGGGGATTTCTCGGCAGGTGCTGGGCAATTGGCTCTCGGATGATTCTCAAGGAACTCCGAATGCCGATTTCACGCTCGCTTTGTTGAAGTGGGTCAGACAGCAGACGAGCAAATAAAAATGCCCGCCGGTTTTACGAGAACCAGCGAGCGCAGACCCGCGAAAGGTAACAGTTGAATGAAAACCACTCATCGAGTCCACGGAAACCGTGCCATAAAAGCCGTTTCTTCACAACGCAAAATCAGCGCGCCTCCTTTGGCTAAATCAGAGTTTGATCTGTCGGAATTTACTCTGCCAGATAAAGACAGCCATCCCGCCTGCGTGGCAATCTATGACCGAGAAAACAAAGTGCCGGTCTGCAAAATTCCACTGACGGAAGCTGAGTTTTTTAACATTAAGGAGCGGGCGAGCCGTGAGGGGATTCTCTCTAAGGATTGGATTGCCTACAACCTGCGAAAAGCCTTGCTGATCCCGAAGGATGATGGCTTTGATGGATTGGCAAACAACTGCGCCAAAGTCAGCAGCCTGTTGGAATTGTTGGGCACTAAATTTGATGCCATCGCCAACCGAGAAGGCTGCAAGTTTGAAGGTGAAGAGGTTGATCATTTCATCTTTGGTGTGCAGATGATCATTGATGACTCCAAGAAATCGTTGGAAGAGGCCTATCACGCCGCTTTTGAAGCCAATCATCCGCGCGTGGTAGCGCTGCCGGTGGAAACAGGCAATTAACTCGCCCCACTTAATTTATGAGCTACGAAAGTGATTCGGATCGCCTTGAGCGAGTAGAGGCAACCATCAAATTGATGGTAGAAATCCAAAGTTTACTGCTGAAAGGTAATGAGCAATTGAGTTCGCAGGGTCTGTTAAACCAAATTATTTTTGGTCAAATTGCGCAAGTTAACTTAGAAATTGTGGGCTTAAAAAAATGGATTGTCGCGCAGCCTTCGGCAGCCAGTGCTGAAGTCATCCAACAAGGCCTGGCAGGGTTGGAGATGCAAGAAACCATATGGCGTAGAGTCGTTGAGGAGACGTCGCGACAATTAAGTAACCTGCTACCATTGGCAACGGCCCCGCTGTTGCCGCCGCTGCCGCCCAAGGGCTAGGGCATGGGGAGCAATGCAACCGGCCAGATTTTTCTGGCCGGTTTTTTATTGGCACGAATCAGTTGACGGGCAGGGGATTCGTTTTTAGAGTGCGCGCGTGAGAGCGCTGCTTTCCATTCTTCTGGCTGCATCCCTTGGCAGGGCGGCGGCAGCAGGTTTTTCCACGGTTGAGATCAACGGTAATTCCTTCAGCAACATTTCCCGAGTCTATACTGGCGCGGGCGGCAAGGTGATCGTGGCTTTTGAGGGCGGCGCTACCACGGCGAGCGCGGATAAAATTCCGGCAGACTTTCTCAAATCGTGGGGCATTGATAAAGCCGGGGCCAAGGCAACGGAGTCGGCAACGGCGGCCAATGCGTTGGAGCGAGCGATTCAGGCGGGGAGTTTTCGGGAGGTTGACGGGGTGGTTTATGACACGCGCCGCGCAGCGGGTTGGGTGCGGTTCAACAATTGCAAGGTGCTTCAAATTTTAGACGGGGCGGCGATTGTGGACGCGACGCCGGGTGCAAATTCTTTTCTCGCCATTTACGTCAAGCACCTGTCATCGGCGGTGGGCGATACTGATTTTATCAGCTTCGCGGGCTTGCCGGTGGGGAGTCATAGCTACGTAAATAAGAAGGGCGATGACCGCACGATCCGGGCTTATGATCTGGGGCGGGCTTGTTCCCGTTCGGAAATACCGGAGACGGTTTTGAACGGGCAAAAGACTTCGGACATGGCTTTGATCGCGGGCGCTCCGCAAACCGACGTGGTGGCGACGTTGCCGGAAAGTGGCGACTTGGTGGCGTCCGGTTCGGGTTTCTTCATCACGGAAGATGGCTATCTCATCACCAATCATCATGTGGTGAAGGGGGCCAAGCGGGTGAAGGTGAAACAGGGCGAAAAGGTTTACCCAGCGACGGTGATCCGGGAAGACAAGGCGGCTGATCTGGCGTTGCTCAAGGTGGCAGGGGAGTTTAAGGCGTTGCCGATCTCCACGAATGCGGTGCGGTTGGGTGATGGCGTTTTCACCATTGGCTTTCCTGATATTGGATTGCAGGGCACGCAGCCTAAATATACGGACGGCAAGATCAGCAGCCTTGCCGGGTTGCGCGATGATCCAGATAAATTTCAAATCAGTGTGCCAGTGCAGCCGGGGAACTCGGGCGGGCCGCTGGTGGATATGGCGGGGAATGTCCTAGGCGTGATCGTGTCTCGGTTGAATGACTTCGCGGCGCTGCGTTCCACGGGGAGCTTGCCGCAAAACGTCAATTACGCCGTGCGGGGTGATCTGCTGCGGAAGTTTATCGCCCAGACTCCCGGTATCGCTACGGTGGCCACGTCGGCCACGGCGAGCGGATCAGCGGTAGCCACGGTGCAAGATTCGGTGGCCATCATCTTGGTGTATTAAGTGGCAGGGAACGGCGGCTTAAAGGGGATTTTAACCGCCCTTAACGTGTGGCAAAATTTGCCGGTGCAGGCCTCGCAGGCGGCTTGCAGACGTTTTTAGCGGTTCTAGGTTCCACCTTGTTTCATCGTCGGTGATTCTGTCCGGTTTACAGGTGGAACTGGCGAAAACATTAGGATTTTGGCGCGAGATTCTTGGAACTGCCAAACCGGACACGGCAAGGGAAACCGGACATTTTTCCGCGAGATTCAACCTGCGTAAGTGCTTGATTTTCCTGCTTATTCCGCACTTTTCCCGCTTTTTCCCCCATTCCGGACAAAATCACCGTGGAGATTCAACACAGAGTGAAGTCTGGTGCGCGCGACGGGAGTTGAACCCATAACCTTCGGCTTCGGAGACCGACGCTCTATCCAGTTGAGCTACGCGCGCAGTGCCGTGAAAGTAACGGACGGACGGGCGATGCTCAATTTTAATTTCAAGGTTTGGGGCGCGGCGGCCGAGTCGCCGGGCGTTCTTCCTGCCGAATCTTTTCATATTGCACACGTTGTTCTGGCGTAAGCAGAGCGGAAATTTTAGCCGTAGAATCTTGCATGATGGCGGACGTTTGCGGCTGGAATTCCCGCCGTAGCTCACGCAGTTTCGTTCGCGTTTCGGTCATGATCGTGTGCAATTGCGCTTGCTGGCCAGCGTCCAGATTGAGTCGGCGAATTAGACTTCGCTCCATGACGAGTTGCGTTTTCTCCGGGGATTTCAGCGCCTGTTGCACTTCGCGGCGCACCGAAATACGATTGCCCAGCACGCCCGTTGCCACGCCGGCGACGAAGACCAGCACCAACAGTAAAATTGGCTTCCAGGGTTTCATGTCACAAATCTTCGGTGTCCAGCAGGTTGTCGGCCGCCAGTTGGGCCGTGCCTTCGCCCACATCCGGCAAGCCCGTCAATGTGCAGATAATATCGCCCGCCACGCATAGCAAAATGATGACGGCGGAAATCGTCGCCAAGCGCGGAAACAAGCGGTTCAACTGATCGAACAGCGAAACCGACTGCGGTTCGCGTCCCCGCGCCAATCCCCGCGCCGCTCGCAAAACTTCCTCCGCAAAACTAGCGGGTGGCACCGGTGCCGGTTCTGTCCGCGCGGCGGCCCAAAGCTGTTTCAATTTTCGCTCGTTCATAAAATTATTTTTTCGTGCGGCGGTGCTTATCGGCGGCACCAACTTGGCTGATTTTAGCTAACGCCTGTTTCAATCTCGCCCGCGCCCGCACGCCGCGCACCCGCACGGCGATGCTCGAAATATTCAGCGTGGCAGCGATTTCTTTGATGCTGCGGTTTTCTAACTCAAGCTGCGTGAGGATCACCCGGTCGGTGGGTGAAAGCGCCTGCAGCGCCAACTGCAATAACTCCGCCGCGCTGCGGGCTTCTAAAACATTTTTTTCGTCCGGGCTGCGGAGCCAGTCGAGCGCATCTTCGCCGAGTTCGTCAAAGCCCACCGTGCCTTGGTGGCGTTTTTCTTTGCGCAGATGATCCAAGGCCGTGCGCACCGCAATACGCGAAATCCAATGCTCAAACGGTGCCCGCGCATCGAATTGATCCAGCGCCCGCCACGCTTTCAAAAACGTTTCCTGCGCCAGATCCTCCATCCGTTGCGGATCGCGTTCGTAGCGATACAGGATGGCGAACACGCGCGCCTGATGACGTTGCACCAGCTCGGCAAACTCATCCATCGCGCCCGCGCGGATCCGTTGCAATAGTTCGCCCTCGTCATTCACAAATCATTCCATCAAGCCAAACGCCAGACGGGGCCAAGTTGGATACCGCAAAGTATGCATCATCACGCCACCCTCTTATACGTCTTCGCTGCCAAAAGGTTTCTCAAAAATAAAAAAGGGACGGCGCGTGGCCGTCCCTCATGAAAAGTCTTGGTCGTTTACTCTTTTTTCGCTGCCGGAGCTTTGTCTTCCGCTGCGGCCGGAGGAGCGCCAGCACCGGGGCGAGTGCGTTGACCGGGCATCATGGTTTGATATTTGGTCAACTGTTCCGGGGTCAGGATTTCTTTCATCTTGGCGATACCAGCTTCGCGGAGCGTTTTGGCTTTGGCCTTTTTTTCGTCCTGCGACAGCGTCGTATTGCTCCGCAGCTCACGCATATTTTTCATTTCATCTTCGCGCGCGGCTTTGAACTTCGTGGTTTGTTCCTCGGTCAACCCGAGGTCTTTGGCGATTTTATCCACGTTCGGCCGGCGGGCGGCTACGCCAGCGGGACCTCCGGGGCCACCTTGCGCGCCGGGCGGTTTGTCTTTGGGCGCGTCTTGCGCTTGCACGGCGGGGCTGGCCAGAAAACTTCCGGCCACTAACGCCATCAATGCGATCGTTTGATTTAATTTCATAATGTGTTCAGTTCTTGGGTGCAAACCACCTTTGTTTAGTGGGTGGTAATTGCCTATTCAGACGATGATTTACTCCAAAGGTTACAGCGTGCGCAAGACCTTTGCGGCGGCAGCCACCGTCGTTTCAATGTCCGCTGCCGTGTGCGCTGTGGAAATGAAACCCGCTTCAAACTGCGACGGCGCCAGATAAACCCCCGCATCCAGCATGCCGTGGAAAAATTTCTTGAAACGCTCGCGGTCGCTCCGCATCGCGTCGGCCACATTGTGAACTGGCTCGCTCGTGAAGTAGCCGCAGAACATCGAGCCGCAGACATTGAACTGCATCGGAACGTGCGCCGCATTCGCCGCCGACTTCATTCCCGCTGCAAGTTGCTGGCCGCGTTCTTCCAATTTGCCATAGGCCTCGCCGTCGAACAGTTCCTTCAGATTCGCCAGCCCCGCTGCCATCGCGATGGGGTTACCGCTCAACGTCCCCGCCTGATACACCGGCCCCAATGGCGCGAGACAATCCATGATCTCCGCGCGCCCGCCGAACGCGCCCACCGGCAACCCGCCGCCGATGACTTTGCCGAACGTGGATAAGTCCGGCGTGATGTTGAAACGTTCTTGGGCACCGCCGCGTGCGAGTCGAAAGCCCGTCATTACTTCGTCGAAAATGAGTAACGCGCCATTCGCTTGCGTGATCTCGCGGAGAAATTCCAAGTAACCCGGCTTCGGCAAATAAAGTCCCGCATTGCCCGGCACCGGTTCTACGATGATGCCCGCGATCTGATCCTTGTTCGCCGCGAAAATTTCTTTCAACGCTGCGACATCATTGTAAGGCGCGACAATCGTATGCTGCGTGAATGACGCCGGAATTCCCGCGCTATCTGGATGCCCGAACGTCAGCGCGCCGCTCCCCGCTTTCACCAACAACGAATCCACGTGCCCATGATAGCAGCCATCGAACTTGATGATTTTGTCGCGTCGCGTGAAGCCTCGCGCGAGGCGAATGGCGCTCATGCACGCCTCTGTGCCGCTGCTCGTCATGCGAATTTTTTGCACGCTCGGCACCAGTTCGCAGATGAGCTTCGCCATCGTGACTTCCAACGGATTGGGAATGCCAAAGCTCGTGCCGAACTCCGCCGTCACCTGCACCGCCGTGATAATTTTGGGATGCGCGTGACCGAGAATCGCCGGCCCCCACGAGAGGACGTAATCAATCAATTCATTCCCATCCACATCCCACACCCGCGCGCCCTTGGCCTTGTTCACGAAGAACGGATTACCGCCCACCGCGCGAAACGCGCGCACCGGCGAATTTACGCCGCCGGGAATGTAGTTCAACGCCTGCGCAAAGAGAGCTTCCGATTGAGTCCGATTCATGCCCGACAAAATAACCACGAAGCCGCGCCGACACAAAGCCAACAATTGAATTTAGCTACGCCGATTTTGGCGTTGGTCAAGGCCACGGGCAGAAGTTCGTGACGCAGCGGAACGTTTTAATCCCGGCCCGCCAACTACCCCGACCGGCAGCCACGTTTTTCCAACCGGCAGGGCAACTTTCAAATCCGGCAGCGCAACTTTGATCTCCGGCAGGCCAACTTTCGTTTCCCGCCTACTCACTTTCACCCCCGGCAGGCCTACTTTGACTTCCGGCAGGCTAATTTCCCATTCCGGCACCCCAACTCTTCTATCCGGCAGGCTATCTTTTTACTCCGGCAGCCTCACTTTCCAGTCCGGCAGGCGATTTTCGAGGGCGGCAGGCCAACTTTCCGCTCCGGCAGGCACATTTGCCTTCCCCACCCACTCACTTTGGAATCCGGCAGCCTCATTTTGAGTTCCGGTAGGCAATTTTTGCCTAGTGGTGGGGAAATGGGGGCGAAGGCAAACCGGACCAACTGGTAGGGCGGGCAGTCCGCTGCCCGCCGCACGCGTGGGTTGCAACCGAGCGGCGCGCACGGAGTGACGCGCCCTACCGACTGCCGAAAACTGGAGGTCGCACGAAGGCCGCGAAGGCTAAACGAAGGCTACTTCTAACCGTTTTGTCGCACTACAAATGTGAAACTAAAACACTGGGGTCTCATGTTCGGAACGCAAACCATACTTGGCACGAAAGCTCTCCAACATCTTGATCTGTGAATCAACGCTCGATGCTTGAGAACGAAATCCACTCACCACGCCAAGCAATACAATCAAAGCGTTAACCCAAAGAAAACTCTGAAAGAAAATAAAGAACACGACAACGTAACATGAAACTGCAGCAATCCTAGCAATCCAAGTGCTCCATGTGCGAATCCTACCCAACCTCCGCATGGCTTGGTGCCAACGCTGTAAATTTGTGAATTGAGCATTCATATATTTAAGATGGTCAAGTGGCCTAACAATGAGCAGGCCGCTGGATTGCGGTCTATCCCGTTTCATGAGTTGAAGGTTGCGGCGGAGTTAAACCCAAGTCCAGCCCGTTTTCCCGGCGCCCGTTGGTGGCGTCGCGCGAAGGCCGCGAAGGGGGCGATGGCTACTTCTAAAGGGGAAATTAAACATCTTGGTCAACCCTTTTAAGCATCAGCTCGATTTTTTCTTTGGCTTTCTCGCTGTGTAAGGCGGCAAATCATACCAAAACTCGGTCGTAATTTTTCCATGCTCTCGCACTAATTCCCGAAGCCAAAGCAACTGCTTGGCGTTTTCTCGTAAAAAATATGCCGAAGTAGCACCGGGATTCTTCGACTGCTGGCGCAGCCTGAACTCACAGTCGCCAAGTCTTTGCTCAATCGCGTGAAGAACCCAACGGGGTATCTTCTCTTCGCCTTCGGTGTTGATTTCTCCTGCCATAAATCGTGAATGATGACTAACTAGTGAGCGGCTTGAATTTTTGCGGCCACCGCTGCGGCGGATTCGCCCGCCGCCAATTCCATCCACTCGCAATTGCCGTAGCGCCGGAACCACGTCAGTTGGCGTTTGGCGAATTGGCGCGTGCGGATTTTGACCAGCTCAATCGTCTCGGCCAAGGTGTGTTCGCCGCGCAGATGTTCCACGACTTGCCGGTAGCCGATGGCTTGCAGGGCGTATTTATTTTCCGCCAACCCATGCAGCAATAACTCGCGCGTCTCTTCCACCAATCCGCGCTGGAACATCGCGTCTACGCGGGAGTTGATGCGGGCGTGCAACTCGGGCGCGGGGCGGGTGAAGCAGAAAGAGTTTTTAATTTTTATTTTTGAATTTTCAGTTTTCCAAGCGGAGCGCTGTTCGGAAAAGGGTTTGCCCGTCAGGCGGATGACTTCCATGGCGCGGACGACGCGGCGCGGATTCTGGCGGTCAATCTGTTCGTAGGCGACGGGGTCGCGCGCTTGCAATTCGCGCAACAGGTCGGCGAGCGGCGCGGCTTCGAGGGCCGCGCGCAGGGCAGGTTCGGTGGCAGGCGCTTCGCCGAGGCCGCTCCAGTAGGCTTGGAAATATAAGCCGGTGCCGCCGCAGAAAATCGGCGTGCGCCCGCGCGCTTGGATTTCGGCCACGGCTTTTTCCGCGTGGCGAATGAATTGCGCGGCGTCGAAGGCTGCGGTCAGGTCGCAGACATCGAGCAAATGATGCGGCACGCGGTCGCGTTCCGCCGTCGTCGGTTTGGCGGTGCCGATGTCCAGCCCGCGATAAACCTGCATGGAATCCACCGAGATGATTTCGCCGCCGATCTGCTCCGCCAGCCGCAGGGCGATTTCTGATTTGCCCACGGCGGTTGGCCCAGCGAGGAAGAGGGGAGTGGTGACAGAATTTACAGAATTCACAAAATTATTTTCGTGATGAATAGCTTTGGGTTAATTCTGAAAATTCGGTTTATTCTGTCTAAAAAATCAGTTCGTCTTGGCCTGAGTTTTACGTTTCAGCCAGAACCACAGCGCCACGCCGGTTGTGAAGATGCCGACGCTCACGACTTGCGCGGAAGTCAGGCCGTGATGGATGTGGTCGGTCGGGTAATCGCCGCGAAAATGTTCGGCGAGGGAACGGAAAATCGCGTAGCCCATGAGGTAGAACGCAAAGATTTGGCCGTCGAATTTCTTGCGGCGGAACAGCCCCGCGAGCGCGAGATACAAAACCAGATTCAACAGCGCATCGTAAATTTCTGTGGGATGCACGGCCACGCCCGCCGTCGCGTGGTCGGCGGGAAAATGAATCGCCCACGGCAGATCGCAGGCGTAGCCGTAGCAGCAGCCATTGAGCAGACAACCGATGCGCCCGAACACGCTGCCGAGCGCGATGCTGGGTGCGAGGATGTCGGCAATTTTCCAGACGGGTAATTTCTTCCAAGTGAGAAAAATAATTCCCGCGAGCGCCGCGCCGATGAGTCCGCCGTAAAACACCAAGCCGCCGTGTTGGATCATGAACACTTCGCGGAAGGGTTGGTTGGCGAATTCCTGTTTCCAATACGTCGTCACATAAACAAAACGCGCGCCGACGATGCTGCCGAGCATCAGCCAGAGCGTCACGTCGGCGATGATTTCGCCAGAGACATTGACGAGTCGGGCGCGGCGGGTGGCGGTGTAAAGTCCCGCCAGAAACGCGAGCGCCATCATCACGCCATAAGCGCGGATGGGCAGGGAACCAACATAAAACGCAATCGGATGCACAGCGGAGAAGTTAATTCAACGGCGGGAAAATGGACAATTGAAACTGAGTCCGTGCGGCTTCAAGGATTCGTCGCCACGCTGGCGCGGATGGCCTTGGGCAGCGGCGGCAGCAAATTTTGGGGCACGATCGTGGGCGGCATGGGCGGCCATTGCGGAATATGGGTCACGAGATCGCGCCAGGTCTGGCGTTCTTTGGGCGTCATGCTGGACCATTTTTCGGCGCTCTTGAGAAATTCCGTGCGCTCCATGGCGGTCATGCCGGCGAACTTGGTATAATTTTTCACGCACTGTTTGCGCTGTTGCGGCGGCAACTTTTCGAAGGACTGCAAAGTTTTCTCCATCTGGTTCCGCTCGGCTTCGGAAAGCGTGTTGAGCGTCTGCGCTTTTTCCTCGGCGGTGAGTTCAAAGAACTGGTTGAACTGTTCGGAAATCTTCTGTTGTTCCTCGGTGGCCACGACGGTGTTGGTCGGTTCCACGCGCGCGAAGTAATGCAACGTTTTGTCGTTGGCGAGCAATTCCGTTTGCAGGGGCGGAGGCAGCAAATTCCATTGGGCCAAACGAGATTTTACCAGTTCCTGCAGGTCGGCGGGGACTTTAGTCAGTTGCGCGTCGCGTTCGGGGCTGCTCGTGCGGAGCAGGGGCGTGAGCCACCAGCGCAATTCCGTGGCGCGCAGGCGCAGCTCGCGTTCGTCCGCGCCGAGGACTTGATATTCGTGAACTTTGGCAAGAATGCGGGCGCGGGTTTCCGGTGTGCGATTGGTCAGCGACTGATTGCGTTCCGTCACGGACATCGCGAGCAGTTGCCGAAAAAAAGTGACGGGCGGCTGGCGCGGCGGGAGCGTGGGCGGCGTCAGATTGGCATTGTTGCCGGAGATTTTCGGCGGCACCGGCGCGGTCGGCTGGGCATTCGTCGTGACCACCGCCAGCGCGGCGGCGAGGGCGAAGATAGACTGGCGCACCTGAGTCATTGCAAGGCGGCGAGCAATTCACCATCCGCATGGCCGGACTGGCTTATGCGTTCGATGGTGTCCAAATTTTCCAAAGCATCCACGCTCGGCAACGTTTTGGCGCTGGCCACCATGACCAGACTTTTAGCCATTTCCTGACGATGCAAGCCCGCTGCGTAATGCTGAAGGCTGAGGCCAACCAAAAGTAAAACCGCCATCGCCCCGGCCACGCGCGGTAAAAACAAACGCCAGTGCCAGTTCCGGCGCGCGGTGCGGGCGGCTTGTTTGGTTTCCAAGTCCACGGCTGCCAATACGCGGGCGGTGAAATTGGTCGCCACCGGCACCTCGGCTAGTCGGCTGAGCGCGGCGGTGAGGCGGGCTTCGGCGGCCAAGTCTGGCGCTCGGCGCAATGCATCGCGTTCCGCGCCGGTCGGGAGCTTCCGCCAGAGCTTTTCACCTGAATTTGCCGGTTGGTTTTCCATTGCTGAAAATTAAAAACCGGTGGTGGCGCAAAGTTGCAAAAAATTTTTCGGCGTAGTCTGTTCAAATTTGGCACGGTCGGCTAAAGTCTGGGCGCATGGCAGCTCTGGTAAAAATCGAAGAAACTGTGGTCTTACCACACCCGCGCGTCGTGGTCTGGCCGGTGCTGGCCAAAACGGACTGGATCAACCGCGCCGTGAAGCTTCCGGCGGTGCGTTATGTGGTCGAGCCACTACCGGAAGGCGGCAGCAAAATCACCGCTCACGCCAAAATGTTCGGACTACCGCTGGTCTGGCAGGAATTCCCTTTTGAATGGACGGAACCGGAATTTTATCAGGTGCGCCGGATTTTTCAGGGCGGTCCGTTAGCCGAAGGCGTCATGGGGTTGCGCTTGCGCGAAACTCCGACGGGTTGCGCTGTCGATATATTTGCTCACTTCGTGCCGCGAAATGCTCTCGGCGTTTTTATCGCCCGAAAAATCATCGGCCCCAAAACGTTGAAAGACATGCGCGGGTTACTCCGGCACGTGAGCGACCATCTGGCCGGCCAGCGCGAGACCGTGATGCCTCAATTGCCGACGGCGCCGGTGAATGCCTTTG
>CAIWFB010000142.1 GCA_903911825.1 uncultured Verrucomicrobia subdivision 3 bacterium | reverse complement strand
GGTTATTTGAGCCAGACGATTTGATTTGCGAACTGAATTGAACAGGGGCCAACAGAGGGAACGGAGTTAAAAAAGCCCGTTGAATTTTTTTGCTTCGGCGGGCTTTTGCTTTGACGGGAAACTTGAGCGTCTCACAAAACAATCTTCTTAAACTTCGGCACGAGCACGTGCATCAACGTCCAGGCGATGATGTAAGCCAGCCCGCAAATTACAAACATGATGCCGTAACCGATTTCGATTTTGCCGAGGTCTTTATAGTGTTGGAGCATCATGCCCGCCAACCACGCGATGAGAATGCCGCCCACCGAACCAGCCATGCCGCCGATGCCGGTGATCGAGGCAATCACCTTCTTGGGAAACATATCGGACACGGTTGTGAAGATATTCGCGGACCAGGCCTGATGCGCGGCGCAGGCGATGCCGATGGTGAGCACGGCATACCAAGTGTTGATGGCACCGACTTTGGAGGCGAGTAGCACGGTCAGCGGGAACAAGGCGATGATGAACATGGCGGTCTTGCGGGCCTTGTTGGCGTCCATGCCCCCGTTGATCAATTTCTTGGGTAACCAGCCGCCGGAAATGGAGCCGACGGTGGAGATGCAGTAAACGACGGCCACGGCGAGCTGCCAACTGATGACGCCAGGGAAAACAACGCCGGCGATCTTGGTCAAATCTCCTGCGTAAGTTGGGTTCGCGGCGAGATATTCATTCACCTTGAGCGTGTTTGAATCGGTTGGGAAGGCGACCATGAATTCTTTCACCTTGCGGGCGTTTTCGCCGTTCAGGAACGACGGCAGCCAGAACAGAAAGAACCACCAGATTGGGTCGGTCAGAAATTTCCCAACGACGAACGCCCACGTTTGGCGAAAGGTCAGCAGTTTGAACCACGAGACTTTGGCTTTGGCGACGTCGGCACGCTCAGCGTCCTGTTCGTCCACGTCGCTATGGATGAAATCGTATTCCCGCTGGGAAAGTTTCCCGCTTTGTAATTTTGCGGCGGGCGAGGCGTAGAGCGGATACCAGAACGCCAGCCAGGTGAAACCCACGATGCCAGTCAAAATAAACGCCCATTCCCAACCCCAGGCGCTGGCAATATAGGGCACGGTAAGCGGTGCGACGATAGCCCCGACGTTCGCGCCGGAGTTATAGAGGCCGGTGGCGAAGGCGCGTTCCTTTTTCGGGAACCATTCGGCGATGGCTTTGTTGGCGGCGGGGAAATTTCCTGCCTCGGTCACACCCAGTGCCGCGCGCCAGAAGCCAAAGCTCCAAGCGTGATGGCCAAATGCATGACCGATGGCAGCGAAACTCCAGCCGATCAAGGCCCACGCGTAACCGGTCTTTGTCCCGACCTTGTCAATGATTTTGCCTGCGAAGAGCAAACCTGCCGCGTAGGCGAACTGGAAGCAGATCACCACGCGCGAATAATTCAATTCTTGAAACTTGTCTTCACCAAAAACGCCATGCGCAGTCAGCACAGGTTTGAGCAGGCCGAGCACATTGCGGTCGAGATAATTGATGGTGGTGGCGGCGAAGATCAGCCCACAGATAGTCCAGCGATGGCGGCCGATCTGTTCGTTCACGGAAGCGAGGGTCATGCGCGAAGGATTGCCCAAAGCAGACAAGCCTTCAAGCGCGGAAATCCAACTTTACAAGCAACCGCGTTTTCTGCGACGATTGGTGACTATGTTGAAGAAATTTTTGCTGCTGTTGCCGGTGTTGCTGCTCGCTGGTTGCACGACCGGACAGTTCACTCGCCTGACGCCGAACACCCAGCCGCGCAATGCTAACAATCTTTATCCGGTGGAAGCGGCGTTTGATTCTCAGCAGCAATCGCTGCGCTGGGACAGCATTCAGGCCTACGTGCTTGTGAATGGTCAGACCTACCCGCTGCGCCAAGTGCCGATGGTTAAAAGCCGTTGGGAAGGGGTTGTGCCGGTGGCACCGAATGCAAATTCGGCCAGCTACCGTTTCAAATTTGACTATCTCTACAACAACTTTGGCACCGCGCCGAAGCCGACGAGCGTGATGTCCAAGGTGCAGACGCTGAAGATTGTGGACTGAACAAAATCTCCAAAATAAAAGCGCGGACAAAACTGTCCGCGCTTTTTTATTTATCAAATTTTAGCTTGGTGTTTTTTCGGGCGCAGGAGCAAAACCTTCTTCTCCGTGCCGTCCACTTCCACGCTCTGCGTGTCAATATCGGGATCGTCTTTGAGGGCTTGGTGCACGGTGCGGCGGTCGTAGGCATTCAACGGTTCCAGTTCTACGGCATCGCCCCAGCGCCGAACTTTTTCGGCGGCATCTTTGGCTTTTTTGATGAGAATGTCGCGGGCTTGGGAGCGGTAGCCGCCCACGTCGAGCATGACTTTGGGCGCACTTTGATCCTGCTGAAACAGAATCCGGTTAGTGAGGTATTGCAGATCTGCGAGAGTCTGACCTTGGCGACCGTTCAAGCGGCCCG
>CAIWFB010000141.1 GCA_903911825.1 uncultured Verrucomicrobia subdivision 3 bacterium | reverse complement strand
TTCTTGCAGCGTTGGAAACCAATGATCTTGATGTCGGTGTTTTATGCCCACCCGCCCGACTACCGAAGACTCTGTCCATAACACATCGTTTTACCGACGCTTTTGCCCTCATCGCAACATCCGAACTGGCGGCACAGTTTAATTTACTACCGAAAACAAAACTGGTCCGCACGGCTTGGCTCGTCAAACAACCTTGGCTTTTGATAGACGGAGCTACCAATTCGGGAACACAACTCCGAAAATGGATGGATTGTTCGCACTTAAAAATCGAGCCGACCATGCAGCTAGACAGCTTTGATTTGATTATCAGTCTAGTTTCCTTGGGTATGGGCATCAGTTTTGTCCCGATTCGCGCTCTGGCACTTTATGGGCAAAAGAAATCTCTGGCGCGGCTTTCTCTTCCCAATCGGTTTGAACGTGAATTGGTAGTGGTGATGCGACGCCACCGCAAGCAACCGCCTCACTTGGTTGGATTCGTTAAGAATATTCTTTTTTGAACAAAATCGCCCGTTTAGCGCTCCATTGTCCTGAAACTCCGGACAGGTTGACGTCAGAAGGAATAACCGCTGGCAATTTTCCCACAGACGCTTAATCTATCCAGCCCGTTCATGCGACAATTTAAGAACATTGCGGTCAACGCGTTCATGGAACTGGTCCGTCAGCCGATCTTTCTGCTGCTGATGACCGGTTCGGTGCTGTTCGAGATTTTTCTGGCGGTGCCCTACTACTTCGCCTTCGGGGACGAGATGAAGCTGGTCAAGACCAGTGCGCTGGCGGTGATGTTGCTCACGGGGCTGTTCGGCGCGGTGTTGAGCGCTTCGGCTTCGTTGGCCCGGGAAATCCGCAGTGGCACGGCCTTGGCGGTGCTATCCAAACCGGTGGGACGCGCGCAGGTCCTCCTCGCTAAATTCGCCGGTCTCGCGGCCGCGCTGGCGGTGCTGGCCTACGTGAACATGGTCGGCGTGATGCTCGCTAGCTGGATGGCCTTCGATGCCTACGGCAAAACGAACGTGACGGCCATCGCCATCTTCGGCGGGGCGATTGCCCTAGCGTATGCGCTGGCGGGGTTCAGCAATTTCTTCCTGCGGCGGCCTTTCGTGAGCGACGCGGTGTTCGCGGTGGTGTTCATGGTCTCGCTGGCAGCCTTCGTGATTTTCCAGTTCATGCAGCAGATGCAGAGTCTCGGCGCGGTGGCCACGGTGGATTGGCGACTGGTGCCGGCGGGGATCTTGATCCTGTTCGCGCTGTGGATTCTGGCGGCGGTAGCGCTGGCCTGTTCCACGCGGCTGGATGTGATCGCCACTCTGGCGATCTGCTCGGGCGTTTTTCTGGTGGGTCTGATGTCGGATTATCTTTTTGGATTGCCCGCAGCCAAGGGTAGTTGGTGGGCTTCAACTCTTTACACCATCGTGCCGAACTGGCAGCTTTTCTGGCTCGCCGACGCTCTGGAATCAGGGCGGAATACGTTCCATTGGGCGTATGTCGGCAAGGCTTTGGGATACATGATCTGCTACGCGGGCGCGGCTCTAGCCGTGGGCGTGGCGCTGTTTGAAGACCGAGAATTAAGCTAAAATGGAACGCAACATCCAAAAAAACGGACTGGTGAACCTCGCGATCGCGCTGGGGATTTTTCTCGCAGGTTTAGGCGTCACCGTCTTCGCCCGCTCACTCGCCGGCCAAGTGGCGTCGATCTTCCTCGGCTTGGGCGTGGTGGTGGCCTTCATCAGCTGGTTCCAGATGCGCTTGGAAGAAAATGAGCGGTTGGAAAAGCTGGAATTGGATGAACTCGCCCGCAGCCGGGGCGCTTCGCTGTTTGAAACGAAGGATGGCGGCAGTTTCCCCGCGCAAAATTCTCGCGTGCAGTTTGAAAAATATTTCGTCCCCGGCTTCACGATCCTGCTGCTCCTGCTCGAAGCGGGCGGCGCGTGGTTGCTTTGGACGTTGAGCGGCAAAGACACCGTCGGCATCAACCCCGCCCACGCCACGGCTTCCCTGTCGCTCTTCTCGATCTTCGCGCTGCTGCTATTCTTGTTCGGCCGTTTCTCCGTCACGATGGCGCGGCTGGGAAATCACCGTTTGCTGCGGCCGGGCGCGAGTTTCCTGTTGGCAGGCGCTTACATCTGCGCGCTGACGGCCTTGGCCATCGCGGGCGTGGAAGCAAAGTTTCCCAGAGCCGATTTCTGGATCGCGCGCGGCCTCTGCGGGCTGCTGGCCTTAATGGCGGTGGAAAATCTGCTGGCGTTGCTGTTGGAAATCTATCGTCCGCGTGTCAAAGGCAAAATTGCCCGCCCGCTCTACGAAAGCCGCATCGTCGGCATTCTCGCGCAACCGGAAAGCCTCTTCACCACGGCGGCGCAAACGTTGGATTATCAATTCGGCTTCAAAGTCTCCGAAACCTGGTTCTTCAAAGCCGCGCAAAAAAATCTCGCCATGCTGCTGCTGGTGCAGTTCGCCGCGCTGATCTTGTCCACGACGGTGGTCTTCATCGAAGTCGGCGAACAAGCCGTGCTGGAACGCTTCGGCAAGCCGGTCGCCACGCTAACTCCGGGAGCGCATTTCAAACTCCCCTGGCCCGCTGATAAAACTTACCGCTTCCGCACGGAACAGATCCAATCCTTCGCCGTCGGCTACACGCCGGATGAACAAAGCGAATCCGCCAATACGATTCTTTGGACGGTGGCGCACGCAAAGGAAGAAAATTTCATCGTTGCCAACCGCGCCGTTTCAACTGTCGGCGCGGACACGAACAGCACCAAAGCTCAAGCGGTGGGCCTCATCACGGTGAGCATCCCGATCCAATTCCAGATCACGAACATCATGGAATGGGTCTATCAAAACAGCGAACCAGAAGCGTTGTTGAAAGATTTGGCGACGCGCGAAGTGGTTCATTATTTCGCGGGAGCTGATTTGAATGACGTGCTTTCCCAAGGCCGTTTGCAAGCTGCTGACGCCTTGCGCGAACAGATTCAAAACTCCGCCAACGCCCGTTCGCTCGGCGCGAAAATCATTTTTGTCGGGCTGCAAGATATTCATCCGCCAACCGCTGGTGAAGTGGCGGCCACCTATGAAAAAGTCGTCGGCGCGGAGCAATCCAAACTGGCGCAAATCTTAAATGCCGAAGCCGCTGCCATCGCGGCCAAAGCGTTTGCGGATGGCCAATCCTTCGCGCTGACGAATCAGGCGGATGCCCGTCGCGTGCAGCTCGTGACTTCCAAGTTCGCGCAAGCAGCCCTCTTCACGAATCAAATCCCGGCCTTCAAAGCCGCCCCGTCCGTCTATCGCCAACGGCTCTATTCCAAGAGCTTTGCCGACGCCACCAAGAATTCGCGCAAATATGTCCTGCTCGTCACGAACACCTCGGACGTGATCATCTTTGATTTGCAGGACAAGATCCGCGACGACCTTTTGAACCTCTCTGTCACGAACAAGCCATGAAAAAGAACCTGATCACAATCATCGTTGCCGCCGTGTTGGTGGTGATTTTTGCGCTGCTCCTCTTCACCTTCCAGGTGCGCCAATCGGAAGTCGCGGTGTTGACGACCTTCGGCAAGCCCGCCGATAAAAATCTGGACCAGCCGAATCTTTATTTCAAATGGCCGTGGCCCATCCAGCAGGTCTATCGCTTCGACCAGCGCACGCAGAATTTCGAAGATAAGTTCAGCGAAAACCTCACCGCCGACGGCACCATGTTGCTGACCAGCGTTTACGTCGGCTGGCGCATCTCGGACGCGAAGGAATTTTTCCCGAAGTTCGCGGGCGGTTCCGTGCTCGCCGCGCAACGTCAGTTGGAACAGATGCTCCGCAGCGCCAAGGCGGCAGTCATCGGCAAACATAACCTCGCGGACTTTGTGAACTCCGATCCGGCGCAGCTCAAATTCTCCGCCATCGAAAGCGAAATCAAAGCCGCCGTGCAAACCGAATTGGCCACGCACAACTACGGCATCAGCCTCGAATTCCTCGGCGTGAAAAAACTCGGTCTGCCGGAAGCCGTCACGCAGACCGTGTTCGATCGCATGAAATCCGAGCGCACGAAATACATCAGCAAAGCGCAGAACGAAGGCGTTCGCGACGCCACGATCATCACGTCCGCCGCCGAACGTCAGGCTGCGGAAGTGATTGCCAACGCACAAGCCGCCGCCACCCGTATCGAAGGCGAAGGCGTGGCGGAAGCCGCGAAGACCTTGAGCGTGTTCCAACAGAATCCGGAACTGGCGATCTTCCAATTGCAGCTGGAAGCGTTGAAAGCGTCTTTGAACCAGAAAGCCACTTTGATCTTCGACGAACGCACGCCGCCGTTTGATCTGTTCCGCACGTTGCCCGCGAATCCCGCAACCAAGTGATTGAGCCATGAGCGACCATAACCATCCTCACACACCGCTGCCGCCGGAAGCGCAGGACGCCGGTTCGCAGGCGCTCGCGGAAGCGTTACGCAGCAGCTTCGTCATCGTCAAATTCGCGATGGTGGCGCTCATTTTCATCATCCTCGGCGCGGGATTTTTCACCGTTGGCCCGCAGGAAAAAGCCGTCATTCTCCGCTTCGGCAAACCACAGGGTGAAGGCCAGAAAATGTTACTCAATGCCGGGTTGCATTGGTCGCTCCCCTACCCGATTGACGAAGTCGTCCGCATTCCCATTTCGGAGATTCAAAAAGTCACTTCCACTGTGGGCTGGTATGCCACCACGCCGGAAATGGAACTTGCGGGCACCGAACCGCCGGCCGGAGCATCGCTCAATCCGCAGATTGATGGTTACGTGCTCACCGCGGACCGCAATATCATCCACGCCCGCGCCACGGTTTCCTACCACATTGACGACCCGCGCACAGCGATCTTCAATTTCGCCAGCGGCACCAATCATCAATTCAATCTTGCTGGAGTTTCCAACGCCGTGCAGAACGCCGCCAATAACGCCCTCATCATCACCGCCGCGCGCTTCAATGTGGATGACATCCTCACGCGTGACATCACCGGTTTTAAGGACGCTGTCCGCCAAAAAATTAACGAACTGACCGAAGGCGCGCATCTGGGTGTGGTGATAGACCAGTGCGATTTGCAGACCGTCGCCCCGCGCCAGTTGAAAGATGTCTTCGCGCAAGTCACCACCGCCCGCCAGAACCGCGATAAAGTCATCAACGAAGCGTTGAGCGAACAGAACCGTATTTTGAGCCAAGCAGGTGCGCAAGCCGCGTCCATCACGAACGCCGCCGAATCCGCCCGCACCCGTTTCGTGACCAGCGTGATGTCCGATGCAGAAGCGTTTGCCAAGCTCAAGCCGGAATACGAAAAGAATCCCAAGCTGTTTTCCGAAATGGAACTGGCCAAGACCATGTCCGTGGTGCTGCCGAACGTGCAGGATAAAATCTATCTGCCGCAGCGCGCCGATGGCAAACCGCGCGAACTGCGCTTACAGTTGAACCGCGAACCGCCGCAGCCGAAGTCTGGGGCGAATCCCTGATCCGCAAACCGACAATTAAAATTTTATGCAGGTCACCTCACTTATAAGCCAGCACGACCACGAGCACGGCGACAATTGCGGCTGCGGACATGACCACGAGCATTCCGTCGTGCATCTGTGGCAGGCGGTCCTCGGCGTCGTCTTCGTTCTCAACGCCTTCATCGTGGACTGGTTGTTTGAATCCGGCAGCACGCTCGCCAGCGCCAGCGCCATGATCGGTTCGCTCATCCTTGGCTTTCCCATCATCGTCACCGCCGTCAAAGATTTGCGGCGCGGCAATCTGAGCATCAACGAACTCGTCGCCATCGCCGTGCTCGCGGCGTTCGCATCCGGCGATTACAAGACCGCCGGCATCGTTGCCTTCTTTATGCTCACCGGCGAAATCATCGAGACCCGCACCGCCCAAGGCGCGCGCGACTCCATCGAATCGCTCATCAAACTCACGCCCACGAAAGCCCGCCGGCTCAAGAAAGATGGCAGCGAAGAAGAAGTCGCCGCCAGCCAACTTGCGGTCGGTGATGTCATCCGCATCCGCCCCGGCGACAACGTTGCGGCGGACGGTGTCATCGTGAACGGCCAAGGTTCGTTCAACCAGGCCACGATCACCGGCGAATCGTTGCCCGCCGACAAGAAACAAGGCGACGAAGTTTACGCCGGCACTCAGAATTTGACGGGCGTGCTCGAAATCAAAGTTAGCCGCGCTGGCACTGATACCACGCTCGGCCGCGTGCGCGAACTAATCATCGCTGCCGAAAAAACCAAGCTGCCGATCCAGAAGATCGTGGATCAATACATGGGCTTTTACACGCCGCTCGTGCTGGTCATCGGCGCGCTGGTCTGGGCGTTCACGCATGACTTGAGCCGCGTCATCGCGGTGTTTGTGGTGTCCTGCCCGTGCGCTTTCATTCTCGCGACGCCGACGGCGATGGTCGCCGCGCTCTCCGCCGCCGCACGTCTGGGCATTCTCATCAAGAACGTCGCGGACATCGAAACTGCCGCGAAGATCAACGCCTTCATCTTCGACAAAACCGGCACGCTCACGACCGGTCAACTCGCGGTCAGCCGCCTCGCGCCGATTGGTGAAACGAAGCCTG
>CAIWFB010000140.1 GCA_903911825.1 uncultured Verrucomicrobia subdivision 3 bacterium | reverse complement strand
GGCTTGTTTCTCCTGCGGTTTTCGAGAATAACTGCGCCATGCAAAATAAAACCGTGCTCGCGTTTCTGGAAGACGTCTATGAAGACCTCGAACTATGGTATCCCAAGTTGCGACTGGAAGAGGCGGGCTACGCGTTGAAATGCGCTGCGCCGGAGCTCAAGACTTACTCGGGCAAGCATGGCTATCCCGCCGCTTCGGATCTGCTGCTCAAAGATGCGCACTCAAAAGATTTTTGCGGACTGCTGATTCCCGGCGGTTTCATGCCCGACAAATTACGCCGCGACGCCAAAGTTCTGTCACTGACGCGCGAGTTTTTTGAGCAGGGCAAGTTAGTAGCCTTCATCTGTCACGGCGGTTGGATTCCCGTTTCGGCCAAGATTCTCAAAGGTAAACACGTCACCGGCTCGCTCGGCATCAAGGACGACTTGGAAAACGCCGGCGGCATCTGGGTGAATGAGCCGGTGGTGGTGGATGGTAACCTCATTTCCAGCCGCACGCCAAAAGATTGCGCGCCGTTCGGCAAGGCCATGGTGGATTTTTTGCAGGAGAATCCCTGTTGATTACCGTTTGCGGGGCTAAAACAGATTTTGGTGATTTAGGACTGAGTTTTTTATGTTGCGGGTAGCAGCCCCCCCCGCCGATTTTACCCCAGCGAGATTTCATCAATCGGCGGTGCGGTAGGGAATTATTTTGGATGGTTTCCTTTATGGTATCCCAATATAAGTAGGGCGATTAATTGCAGCCAAAGCCAAAGAAATCACCGCATGAAAAACATACAGATATATATTTTAGTATTTACAGCCTTTCTTCTATCGGGGTGCGCTGCAGGCATTAAGCGAACCGGCTATCACCTGCCAGAGGGACAAGCCAGCAAAGATTTACCTCGTCGGACAATCGCTATTCAGTGTGATCCTCAATTCAGCATCAATGAGGTCGAATCGCTCGGCACCATCCACGCTTATGACACCGGCTTCTCCGTAGATTGTGATGAGGTCGCCGTCCTAGATGCGTTTTGTCGGGAAGGCACCATGGTCGGTGCTGATATTATTCATATTACCAAAGAGAAGCAGCCAAGCATTTTGGGGAGCACTTGCTACCGTGCGGATGCTGAATTTTTGCGCGTTAAAGACCGTGAAAAGGCCAGGATTCTTGTATCCGATGCGAAATATGCTCCAGATTTAATTGTCAATCGTGCAGAAAAATCCAACAAACGTAGTCGGCAAGTTCTGGTTGGAGCCGTCGGCGGAGGTCTGCTGGGATATCTAATCGTTGCGGCGGCAACCGCTCCCGAACACCATTCCTATCAAACCAATTCAGTTCCTCAACCAATTATAAAGAAGCTTTGAAGTGTAGCCTTGGATGTCATAGAGATGCTAGTCCTGACTTGAAATGAAATTTCAGTTGATTAAACCCGTGCCATGCTGCGGCAATAACGCATCGAATAGCTCAGGGCCAATGTCATCCAGCGCGGTTGGTGTCTGGGCGGTGAGACGTTCCGAGCAGAATTACTGGCGCAGGCGCACGGATGATGAACGTAAAATCGCCAGTTCTGTCCATCCGTTTTCGTGATTGAATTTCCGCGCGGATTTTTTAGCATGAAGCCATGCAAAGTTCACAGCTTGCCCAATACATCCCGATTTTGTTTCTGCTCGCGGCCGCCGTCGGCTTTGCGGGTGGCACCTTGCTGGTTTCCGTGTTGCTCGGCAAATATGCCAAGTCCAACAAAGCCAAAGACGCTGCCTACGAGTGCGGTAAAGACCCGATCGGCAGCAATACCGGCCGCTTCTCGGTGAAATTCTATCTCGTCGCGATGATCTTCATCCTGTTCGATATCGAAGTGGTGTTCATGTATCCGTGGGCCGTCGTGTATCGCGACATGCTCGCCGAACACGCCACGCGCAACCTGATCTTGGGTTCGATGATCTCCTTTCTGGGCATCCTGTTCCTCGGCTACGTCTACGCGGTGAAGAAAAAAGCCTTCGATTGGAAGGAGTGATTCCGGTTTCAAAACAAACGCGCGGAAGGAAACTTCCGCGCGTTTTTTGTTTCGAGTTTTGTAGGAAACGACGTGAGGAGTCTCTAACTTTCTAGTGTGAGTCTCGTTACCTCGGCTCCTACAATAAACCAGTCACTTCAACGCATCCGTGACGATCTGCTGCGCCTCGGCGATGATGGTTTCCAGATGCGCATCGCCTTTGAAGCTCTCGGCGTAAACTTTGTAGATGTTTTCGGTTCCCGAGGGACGCGCGGCGAACCAACCGTTAGCCGTGCAGACTTTCAAGCCGCCGATATCGGCATTGTTGCCGGGTGCGCGGGTGAGTTTTTCGGTGATGGCATCGCCCGCCAATGTGCTGGCAGTGACGGCGGCGGGCGTAAGTTTTTTGAAAGCCTGTTTTTGTTCCGGCGTGGCGGCGGCGTCAATCCGCTTGTAACTCGGCGCGCCAAACTTGGCGGTGAGTTCTGCGTAATGTTGCCCCGGATCTTTACCGGTCGTAGCGCAAATCTCCGCCGCGAGCAGGCCGAGAATCAATCCGTCCTTGTCCGTGCTCCACACACTGCCGTCGCGCCGCAGGAAGCTAGCTCCCGCGCTTTCTTCACCGCCGAAGCACACCGAGCCATCGGCGAGTCCGGGCGCGAACCATTTGAAACCGACGGGCACTTCCATGAGTTTGCGACCCAAGGCACCCACCACGCGGTCAATGATGCTGCTACTGACGAGCGTTTTGCCGACGGCGGAATTGTTGTTCCACTGCGGACGATGCGTGAGTAGATAGTTGATCGCCACGGCGAGATAATGGTTCGGGTTCAGCAGCCCAGCGAAGGGCGTCACGATACCGTGACGATCCGCGTCAGGGTCGCAGCCGAACGCGACGCTGAATTTATCTTTCAAACCCACGAGGTTGGCCATCGCGTAAGGGCTGGAACAATCCATGCGGATTTTTCCATCGTGATCTAACGTCATGAAACTGAAACGCCCGTCCACGCGGGTGTTCACCACGGTGATATCAAGTCCGTAAAGTTCTTTGATCGGCTGCCAATACGGCAATGATGCGCCGCCCAGCGGATCGATGCCGATGCGAATGCCTGCCGCTTTGATCGCAGCCATATCAATCACCTCTCCAAGCGTCGCGACGTAGGGTGTGATGAAATCATGCTGATGCGTGTTACTGGCCTTGAGCGCGGATTCATAGGCTAGGCGTTTCACTTCCGCGTTGCCGCCGCGCAGGATTTCATTCGCGCGATTTTGCACCCAGTTCGTGATGTCGGTATCAGCGGGACCGCCGTTCGTGGGATTGTATTTGAAGCCACCGTCGGATGGCGGATTGTGCGATGGCGTGATGACAATGCCATCCGCGAGGCCGTTGGTGCGTCCATGATTGTAAGTCAGAATGGCGTGTGAAATCGCTGGCGTGGGTGTGAGTCCGTCGTCGCGCTGAATGAACGTCTCTACGCCGTTCGCGGCGAGCACTTCCAACGCGGTGCGTTGCGCAGGCGCGGACGCGGCGTGCGAATCTTTGCCGATGTAGAGCGGGCCGCTGATGCCTTTGGCTTGGCGAAATTCGCAGATGGCCTGCGTGACGGCCAGGATGTGCGCCTCGGTGAAGGTGCCGTTGAACGGCGTGCCGCGATGGCCGCTCGTGCCAAAGCTGACGAGCTGGTTTGGGTTAGCCATGTCCGGCTTAAGCTCGTAGTAGCAACGTTCGAGTTTGCCGAGATCGATCAATAAGTCTGCCGGTGCGGGTTTGCCAGCGAGTGGGTTTAAGCTCATGAGAAATTATAAATGATGACTTCATTTTGAGCCAGACGCGCTAAAGTCTCACGCAATTTTTACGGAAAGTTTCCGGTCGTCCACTTCAGCCAACGTGACTTCACTGGAGGCCATAACGGGCGGCAAACTTAGCGGCCTATTGTAGCGGCAGAAAAATTAAACCACGGCTTCTTGGGTTTCGACGGCTTCGTTTTTTAATTCATCCAGGGCGCGGAAACGGCTGGCGGCGAAGCCAGCTTCTACGCCGAGATTGTTGGCGGGATTGTAGAGGCCGACGAGGAGGATGGATTGTTCCAACACGCGGCGCAGATCCATGATGAGTTCGTCGGCCTTCACGCCCACGCGCACAGCACGCACGACATAGACGGAATCTTTGACGGGCAGGGCGAGGTAAAGCTGCTTGACCGTCTCCGACCACTTGTCATCCACACACACGACTTTTTGTCCGACGCTGAACATAATTTTTTCGACGGCAATAATCCTATGCGCTAAGCGGGGCGTCAAGTGTGCGGCGAATTTAGTCTTCGCTTTTAGCGGCAGTCACCGCTTGCAACTTTGCGAGCCGGTAAAATTGCCCTTGTTGCGCCATGAGTTCCGCCTGCGTGCCGAGTTCCACGATGCGTCCACCGTGTAACACCACGATGCGATGCGCGTGGCGGATGGTGGAAAAACGATGCGCCACGATGAGCGTGGTGCGGCCTTGCGTTAGGCGAACGAGCGCTTCCTGCACGAGTCGCTCGGATTCCGTGTCGAGCGCGGACGTCGCTTCGTCGAGAATCACGAGGCGCGGATTTCGCACCAGTGCGCGGGCGATGGCGAGGCGTTGGCGTTGGCCGCCAGAAAGGCGCGTGCCGCTTTCACCCAACGGCGTGTCGAGTCCCTGCGGCAGCGCGCGAACGAATTCCGCCAGATTGGCGTCCGCGAGGATTTTCCAAAGCATGTCGTCGGAAATCTGCTCCAAACCGTAAGTCACATTCTCGCGCAAGGTGCCGTTGAATAATAAAGTCGTCTGCGGCACCACGCCGATCTGGCGGCGATAGGTTCGCAAATCCAGTTCGCGCAAGTCTCGGCCATCCAACAGAATTTTTCCCGCCGTCGGCAGGCGAAAACCAATGGCGAGATTTACGAACGTAGATTTACCCGCGCCGGATTCGCCAACGAAGGCAATGGTTTCGCCAGGTTGGATATGCAGTTGAATTTCCCGCAACGCGACTTCGCGGCCCCGCGGATAACCAAACGAGACGTTTTCAAAAATGATTTCGCCCCGCAGCGGCACAGGCGCGGATGGTTTGCCTTCGTTGCGTTCAAGCTGTTCAGCTTCGAGCACTTCACCCAGCGAGCGGACGGCATCCGCGCCTTGCGCGAGCGCGGGAAAGACGCTGAGAAATTGTTGCACGGCGCCGATGAGCATTCCGAAATAGGTGTGATACATCACGGCGTCGCCCACGCTGATGCGGTGGTGCACGACGAGCCACGCGGAGAAAACGAGGCACGCAAGTTGGAAAATCATGAAGGTGAACCATGAACTCGACGCGAAAAATTCCGTGAGCGTGTCCACCTGCATTCCGCGTTTGCGAAGGTTTTCAAAGACGCCGCGCACATCGCGGGTCTCGACCGATTCCAAACCATGCGCGCGGGTGACGGGCAGCATCTGGAGCATTTCGCCGACGCGGGCATTCATCTGTTCCGTCTCCACGCGCATCGCCTTGTATTGTTCCTTGAACCGGCGGTCGAACAATTTCAACAACCACACGCCGGCGGGAACGGTGATGAGAAAATACAGCGCGAGCAACGGCTGTTTCACCAGCGCAATGACGGTGACGTAGGTGATGACGAGCAGGCCGTTCAAGCCAGTGTTCAACAAGTGACGGCACAATCCATCAATGGCATCCACGTCGCGCAGAATTTTAGTCTGGAGCGCGCTGGATTGTTTCTCTTCGTAGAATGTGATGGAGAGTTGCTGGAGCCGTTCCACGAGCGCGCTGCGGAGATTGAATTGCATGTGGCGTAACGTCCCACTCATCAGCCGCACAAAGCTGGTGTGAACGAAAGGGTTTTGCAGCAACAGCAGAAAGTAGCCGCCCGCGATCCAAAGAATTTTTCGGAACGCGCCATCCCCGCCAGTCGTGAGCGTGTCCACAATCATCCCAACTGCTAGCGGCATTAGCGAAGCGGGGGTTTGCTTGATGATGTAAAGCGTCACCGCTGCGGCCACGCGCCCGCGCTGGTCGGAGAACAAATTCCACAGCGTGTGCCCCGGTCGTTTGGAATTGAAACGGCCGTCGAGCAATTTTTCCCAAGCCGCGTTGGGCGAAGGAGCCGAGTTCACGCCGTCGCCATGCCGATGTCAGTGGCGATTTTATGAGCGGCTGCCGGATCAACCCATTTCGTGAGCGCAACGAAGTTGACGAGTGCCGGGCTGTCGGCTTTGACTTTGAACAGGTTTTTCAACGCGGTTAAAACTTTCGTGTAAATCGCCGCGTATTTTTCGTGCGTGAGCCGCGTGATGTAAGTTTCCAGCACCGCTTTGGCCACGGGATCAGTGGAGCCATCGGGTAAATAGGGCAATTGGCAGAAAACGCGGACGAACACGAGCGGGTCGCTTTCCGTCAGCACAATCCAACTGTGTTTGATCTCGTCGGAATCATAGCGTTCATGCAGCCGCTTGCGGATGGCGGTGGCGATGTCGTTGGGCGTGGCGCGTCCGCCGATGATGTTTTTGATATTCTCCCACGCCTGTTGCTGCTCGCGTTCGGGCGAGACGGTGATCTTTTCGTTGAGCCGATTTTCAATCTCCGACAAGCCAAGTTCGCGGGCCAAACCTTTGCCCAGCGACTGCGCTTCTTCTTTGCGCAACCGGTCGGAATCCAGCACGGCGCGGATGAAAGACTGTTGCATGTGCGGATTGAACAGGCGAACCGTCGGCAGTAATTCGCCCAGCGACGGCACTTTGCCTTGCGGAATCAAATGCTTCACGGACTCCTGCGTGAGCGGATCGATGTCCGTCAATTTTTCCGCGCGGAACGCCAGCGTGTAGCGCAAGGTGCGCGCCAGTCCGCCGCCTTTGCCGATATTGTTGATGATGGAATTGCGGTAGTCGTTCGACAACACAAACGCGAGCAGCGCCTCTGCCTGCTGGATTAATTTTTCATCCAACGTCTCGCGCTCGCCGGTGAGCACGAGCTGTTCGATGAGCGGCGGCATCCGTTGCGCGAAGACGACATCGGGCGATTCGGTGCTTTGGTTGTCATAGTAATGCAGCAGTTCTAACGCGAAGGACAGCCGCACGAAGGCGTTCTTTTGTGCGCGAGATTTTTCCGAAACTTCGCGGCTGGCGCGCACTTTTTGGAATAGTGCGAGCAAAGCGTCTTTCTTGTCTGCCAACGCCGGCGTCTGTTGCAGCAGCGTTTCGAAATCCGGCTGGAACGCGAACATGATTTCTTCCGGCTTGGGGCGCGGATTAAATTTCACATCCGTCGTGACGTCTTTGAACAAGGGCAGGGCGGCTTCGCCAAAGTCGCGGAGGATACGCTCGCGCGGGAGCTGACCTTTGACGAACCCGCGATTCGCGCGGACAAACGTGGCGAGGTGAAAGTTATCCGGCTTTTCCACAAGCGATTGCAGCATCGCCGTGTCGTAGGGCGTGTCGAGTTTGACTAATTCGTCCACCGCAGGCTTCACGGCAGCGGCGAGATCGCGCTTGGTCTTGTCGAGCGCCTTGAGAATGGCTGGCTGCAGACAATTCTCATCCAACTTACCCTTGAGCAAGCTGCCGCTGATTTCCGTTACGCGCTGGTTGTGTTCGACGAGGCGCGTGATGATGACGCCGACATCGTTGAGCGGCATTTTACTGACGAGCGTGGTGAGGAGATTGACGAGTTCGCCGTGGGAACGCTGGTGATGCTCAATCACGCGTTCCAACAAGGTGCGCAGGTTTTTATTTTCCTGTTCCAACGCTTCCCGTTCCGTTTCGCCGCGCGTCACGCTCAGGGTGAGGTCGGCCCAATCCCGTTGGATCTTTTGCACGGAGACAAAAGCGATGGTGTTGTCTTGTTCTAATTCCAGCGACATAAAGTCATAGTCATCCATCAGGGGAATTCTGGCCATCCCTTTTTTGCGAGACTTGAGAAAATAAAAAAGCCGCGATTGCTCGCGGCTTCGTGAGAGTTAGTAAAAAATTATTTCACCAGTGCGCGGCAAAATTTATCCATGCGGGCCAAGCCTTTTTCGATGTTCGCCAAGCTCGTGGCGTAGCTCAGACGGATGTAATCATCCGCACCGAAGGCGATGCCGGGCACGGCGGCGACTTTTTCCTGCTCCAACAACTTTGCGCAGAACTCGGCGGATTTCAGGCCGGTCTTGGAGATGTTCGGGAACAGGTAGAACGCGCCTTTGGCATTCACACAGGTGATGCCGGGCATGGCGTTCAAGGCCTGATGCGCAAAGCGACGGCGCTTGTCGTATTCCGCGAGCCAGAGAGGCAGATGCGCTTGCGAACCATTGAGCGCGGCGACACCACCTTTTTGGGCGAACGACGTCGGGTTGCTGGTGCTGTGAGATTGAACGGCATCAATCGCCTTGGCGATCGGTTCCGGCGCGGCGAGGAAACCCAAGCGCCAACCGGTCATGGAATATGCCTTCGCTAAACCATGAACAATGATGGTGTGGTCGTAATGCGCTTGCGAGAAGCTCGCGACGCTCTTCACTTTCGCACCATCATAGAGCAGGTGTTCGTAGATCTCGTCGCTCATGATGAGCACGCCTTTTTCCACGCAGATGTCGCCGAGCGCTTTGACTTCTTCGGGCGAATATACGGAGCCCGTGGGATTGCTCGGGGAATTCAGCACGAACAAACGCGTATTCGGCGTGATGGCGGCGCGGAGTTGCTCCGGCGTCACTTTGAATTCCGTTTTGTCCGTGGTGGCGAGAATGACCGGAGTCGCGCCCGCGAGCTTCACCATTTCGGGATAACTCAACCAATAGGGCGCGGGAATGATCACTTCATCGCCCGCTTCGCAGGTGGCGAGAATGACGTTGTAGCAGGAATGCTTGCCGCCGCAGGAGACGATGATTTGCGAAGGTTTGTAAGTCAGCCCGTTTTCGCGTTGAAACTTGGCGGCGATGGCTTCGCGCAATTCGGGAATGCCGCTGCTGGGCGTGTATTTGGTGAACCCGTCCGCGAGCGCCTTGGCGGCGGCGTCCTTGATGTGTTGCGGCGTATCGAAATCCGGTTCGCCGGCCCCGAAGCCCACGACGTCTTCGCCGGCGGCTTTCATGGCTTTGGCCTTGGAATCAATCGCCAGCGTGAGCGAGGGAGCGAGCGACGCGGCGCGTTGAGAGATTTTGTAATTCATAGTTGAGCCGCCGATTTTAAGATGAAAGTCTCGCCGTGCAAGAAAGGAAATTGGCCGGGCATTGTTACTGGTGAGAGGGTTCGCTTTTCTGGACCACTGATTTGTTAGTCCGAGCATTGGTTTGATTTTATGGTTTCGTTGTTTCTTTGTCCATTCCCAGTGGAGGGAGGGCGAAGCCCGACCGGAGCTGGGAATGGACAGCTCCGCGCCGCAAACATCGCTGGACTCTCATAGCCCAGCCGACTGT